>CAMONC010000016.1 GCA_946620235.1 uncultured Lachnospiraceae bacterium
TCACCGGAGAAAAAGTGATCCCCTATACGATCACCGGCACTTCCGCGCGCCGCAGTTTTTTTATGAATCAGCCGCTCAAACTATATGCATGGGGGCGGCTCATCAGACGGGACTTCCTGATCGAAAATGAGCTTTTTTTTCCCGAGCATCTCGCATATGAGGATATCGTATGGGGCAACCTCGTCAATATGTATGTAGAGAGTGCGGCTCTCATAGACCATGCGATGTATCACTACTATGTGAATCCGAATTCGATAGTCCTTAAGAAAAACGAAGCATACCATATAGACCATATCTCGACTCAGGAGATCATGTGGGCCCAGCTTATCGGACGCGGATTCGGAGACGACTATCTCACGGAGATACAGTATGAATACCTCTATGACGGTTATCTGGGCATGCTGAAGATCCTGGCACTCAGGTATGATGAACCGTCATATTCATATTTCCGTCTTCTGCAGGAACTGACACGAGCGAAGGTGCCTGCGGATATGTGTGGGCGTTTTGCCTCAGATCCCGGGATACCGGAGCTGCACAGACTTCTTTTCGGCATGATCCATCAGTATGTATCCCGTGACGGATTCATGCAGTTGATGGAGATACTCCGGAAAGGAGGCCTGTAGATGGAGGGCAAAACCATGAAAAGCACTCTGCAGATGTCCGGCACCGGAGTTGCGATCAGTGTGATAATCCCCTGCTACAATGTGGAGAAATATATAGACAGATGTCTGGATTCCTTGCTCGCACAGACTTTTCCGCTCGATGCGACGGAGATCATATGCGTGGATGATAAGTCAACGGATGATACGCTTCTGCATCTGCGCAGGTATGAGGAGAAATATCCCGGACTGATACGCGTCATAGAACAGTCCGAAAACGGACGCCAGGGCAGAGCACGGAATGCAGCCTTGGGTGAGGCGCGGGGCAAGTGGATTGCTTTTGTGGATTCGGATGACTGGGTTGAACCGGATTATCTGGAACGTATGTATACTTGCATCGGATCGGGAGATAAGGATTTCGATGTGATCCAGTGCGGGTATGACCGTGATTTCTCGGAGGAACTTAAGTTCTTTGATCGCGAAGCGGCGGGAAACGGTGACAGCCCGGATGGGACCGGAGTCGGTGACTCTGCCGGGGGCAGCCGCGTAGTACGCATCGTAACCGCGGAAACCACGAATGATCATAAAAGGTTCGTGCGCGAGCAGGTCCTGACTTATGCAGTGTATTCCAAACTAATCCGTCGTGAGTTCCTTATGTCAAACCGGATCTTTTTCCCGGAAGGGCTTGCATATGAGGATATCTACTGGGGCGGACTGATGAACATCTGTGCGGAAGCCGTGTGTCTCATAGAAGATAAGCTTTATCACTATTTCGTAAACAGGGAGGCAACGCTTCTGTCGGCCGGGGCAGGATATCATACCGATATGCTGACTGTTCAGGAACAGCTGTGGAATGAATACATCCGTCGCGGATTGATGGAAACTTACGGAGATGAGATCAGGCTGGAATTCGTCTACAGCTGTGCTCTCGCTTTTTGGAAGATCATCGCACTCAGATTTGAGGAACCGCCGTATGATCTCTATCAGCTGCTGTGTACGTATACGCAGACACATATCCCGGATATATGGGAAAACAGTTATGTGAAGCAGGGAGCATTGCCGGAGATGTATACGCTGATGCTGCAGAGTCTGTTCAATCCTCTGGGACGTGAACAGTTCGCAGAGTTTGCGAAGAATATAAAGACGATAGGGATCTAAGACTGATCGAATTCCGACAGTATCTCTGCCAGTTTCACGACATAGTTGAATTCCGATTCAAGTACAGGCTGCGCGTGTCCCGCTATCCGGGCGCGTGCATCTTCATTTTCCAGATACCAGGCGGCTTTTTCCACCGCATCTTCCGGGGAAGCATACATGATGAGATCTTCACCGTCGGTGAAGTATTCGGCGAGTTCGGGCTGCCAGTTGGAGAGAAGCACGCCGCCGCAGGCCAGGATATCCAGACTGCGCAGAGGAATGCCGGATATGATGCTCCGCAGTGTCGGACACAGATTGAGACGGCTGGCCGCAAAGACCAGAGGCATCTGTTCGTGATATTTCACCGGTCCCATGAATCGGACGTTACTGGTGAATGGATATTCCTTCGTAGAATAGAATCTCATATCACACATGCTGCCCAGTGTGTCGATCAGAGTGACACGCTCCGCATACGTGATCTGTTTCTGTATGGCAAAGGCAAGACCTTTGCGGTTTAGAGTGTCGGCCTCTCCGTTTCCGAGCGCCGCATACTGTGCGTTGATCCTGTCCAGTATATCATCGGTTATGGTCATGGACAGCAGATCCGTTCCGTAAAATTCTATCTGCGTGTTCATGATGCCTTCTATATATCCCTTCAGATAATCGTCGAGCGGAGCGATAAGCCCTTCGAGCGATGCGTTATACAGTGAACCGATGAAGCTTACGTCAGCTTTATATTTGTTCAGCGCTCCGGATCTTGCACCGTCCTCGATCACTTTTTTAACACGCCGTGTATTGACGGCGAGCGGGCTGTAGAGGACACGGCTGTGACCTTTCCTGCGATAAGTCTCTACTTCTGCCCGGTCGAAGAGCCATATCCGGTTCGTATCGTAATCGAAGTAATCCTCGAGCCCTTCGGCAAGAGGAGAATCGCAGCTCCACGATACGTACGGGATGTCATGTTCATGTGCGATCACGGCCACGAGGGGAAAGAAGTTCACGCTGAATATGATGTCGCAGGGCTTCTCACGCAGCTTGCGTGTGAACCTGTCGACAAAGAAATCGTCCTCATATCGGTTGTCGAAATGATAGTAGGCTGTGCGTACCGTATGCCCCATCGCTTTCAGTGCATCCAGGATGTCGTCATACAGGTAGCTTCCCATATCGTAAAATAATATGTTCATATGCGTTATGCGTGCCGGCGTATATCGGGAACGAAAGCTGTAGCTGTAACTGTAGCCGTAGCTAAAGCTACAGCTAAACAGTCTGTTATTTCTGCCGGAATGTCATCCGGTATATTTTCCACAGTAGTGATCTCGGGAATATCGGGGTACTTATCCTTAAGTGCGGCAGCGCGGTCAGTATCCGGACACACGAATGTCATGAGCAGACTGAGCTGTTTTGCCAGATAACGCTCGTTGGTCAGATCCTCGGACAGCAGGAGATGAAGCTGTCTGCAATGTATCAGATTATAGGACACCGCATCAGTGAGTGTGCACATCTCAAAGCCTTCGAGATCCTCGGTGATCATGAGATCAGGCGCATATTCCCTTATTTCCTTCATGATATTACGAACATCACCCGGCGCGCGATAGATGCCGGCACATGTATTACCGTGGCTTTCAAGCCCGCATTTTATTTCTTTTTCAGCTTTATGCAGTTTCCCTGCAGTGCTTCCTATCATCAATACTCTCATAATGCCGATTATAAACTATAGCCGTTAACTTGAATAGCCACCACGTTAGGGATATAATCAAAGAGTTCGGTTTAAATTTTATTTTCAGGAGGATGACATGAGCAAAAGTTTTGAAGATCTGCTTTCCCGGGTAGAGAAATGCAGCAAAAAGAAGCTGTCCGTAGCATGTGCACAGGACAAGGCCGTACTGGAAGCAGTGAAGGCTGCCAAGGAGCGTAACATCGCCGATTCCATACTGGTAGGTGATGAGGATCAGATACGTGCGATAGGTGCCGAGCTCGGAATGAACATGGATGAGTATGAGATCATCGATGAGAAGGATACCGTAGCTGCATCACTCAAGGCTGTATCACTGGTTCACGACGGAAAAGCAGATATGTATATGAAGGGTCTGCTGGATACCAAGACCTTCTTAAAGAGCGTGCTTGATAAGGAAGTGGGACTGCGTACCGGTTCGCCTCTTTCTCATGTATGCGTATTCGAGATCAAGGGCATCGACAGGCTGCTGTTCCTGACGGACGTGGCTTTCATTCCTTATCCGACACTCGAGGATAAGAAGTGGATCATCAAGTACACCGTGGATATCGCGAAGGCCTGCGGCGTAGAGATGCCCAAGGTTGCTCCCCTCGCGGCAGTTGAGGTGGTTAATGAGAAGATGCCCACTACGGTTGAAGCAGCAGAGCTCACCAGACTGAATGAGGAAGGCGAGATCACGGGATGTATCGTTGACGGCCCTCTGTCCCTGGATATCGCACTCTACAAGGAAGCAGCTGAAGAAAAAGGTGCTTTGGGACGTAAGGTTGCAGGCGATGCCGACATCCTCCTTTTCCCTGACATACATGCAGGTAACCTCGTATATAAGGCCATCGTACACATGGCTGACATGAAGAACGGAAATATCCTGACAGGTACCAAGGCTCCCGTGATCCTGACATCCAGATCGGATAACTGTGAGACCAAGGTTAATTCCATCGCTCTGGCAGCAGTAGTTGCCGAGAACATGAAGTGATCCGCTGCGCATAATATGCGACAGGCAGACAGAAAGGAGACAAAATGGCAATTCGTTCATTGATAATCAATCCCGGATCGACATCCACCAAGATAGGTGTGTTCGATGACGAGAATCTGGTATTCGACGAGACACTGCGTCACTCCACCGAGGAGATCGCGCGTTACGAGACGATCGTTGACCAGAAGGACTTCCGTAAGGACATCATCGTAAACTTCCTGGAGTCAAAGGGCATCGATTTGAAGAGCTTCAACGTAGTAGTAGGACGTGGCGGCATGCTCAAACCTATCCCCGGCGGTACATATCCCGTGACCGATAAGCTGCTGGAAGACCTGAAGGTAGGTGTGAGCGGACAGCACGCATCTAACCTTGGTGGTATCCTGGCCCGTGAGATCGGTGATTCCATCGGAGTACCTTCGTATATAGTCGATCCTGTGGTAGTTGATGAGCTGGAGCCCGCTTCCAGACTTTCCGGTGTACCGGAACTTCCCCGTGTATCCATTTTCCATGCGCTTAATCAGAAGGCTGTAGCCAGAAGATATGCTGCAGAAGTCGGCAAGAAGTATGAGGATCTGAACCTGATCGTCGTACATATGGGCGGCGGTGTATCCGTAGGCCCTCACAAGCACGGACGCGTGGTTGATATCAACAACGCACTTGACGGAGACGGAGCTTTTTCACCTGAGAGAGCAGGTGCCGTACCTGTTGGAAGCCTCGTGAAGATGTGCTTCTCCGGTAAGTATACAGAGAAGGAAGTATATAAGAAGCTTGTGGGCAACGGCGGTTTCAACGCATATGTGGGTTCCAACGATATGCGTGATGTCGATAAGATGGTTGAAGAGGGCAATGCCGATGCCAAACTCGCGAGAGATGCATTCATTATGCAGATGAGCAAGGACATCGGTTCCATGGCATGCGTACTGCAGGGCAAGGTTGATCAGATCATCGTGACCGGTGGTATTGCTTATGACAAGGTAGTTGTACAGGCACTGAAGGACAACTGCGAGTGGATCGCTCCTTTCACTGTATATCCCGGAGAAGATGAGCTGCTGGCTCTCGCTCAGGGTGGATTACGTGTCATGAACGGCGAGGAGAAGCCCGGAGAGTATTGATCTCCGATGATCAAAGCTCGATGATAGATAATCGATAATCAATAAACAATCAGCACCCCGACGGAATTCTCAACTTAAGTGTTGACGAAGGTATGCCGGGGTGCTATTCTTTGGTTATACGAACAACCGATTGCGCATATTACCTGATATCCGGGCGCAAGATTACTGTAATCTTTGCGGGGATGATTTTATGACTATAGATGATATAGCAAGAGAACTGAATATATCGAAGACTACCGTGTCCAGGGCACTTTCCGGCAAAGGACGTATCTCGCCCTCGACCAGACAGCGTGTTATGGCTTACGCAAATGATGTGAACTATAAGCCCAGCGCGATAGCAAAGAGTCTTGCCACATCCAGAACCATGAATATCGGTTTCGTGATGCCGGATGAATCCGATGTCGTGGATATGCCGTTTTTCCAGACATGTCTGTGGGGTGTGACCACGATGTCGGCGCGTAAGGACTACGATGTATTCATTTCGATGGTGAGCGCAACCGATATCTCAGGATTGATGAGACTGGTTGAAAACAGCAAGGTGGACGGGCTTCTGCTCGGACGTACATATACGAATGACAAGGCTATCGCATATCTGCAGGAGAAGAAAGTACCTTTCGTGACCATCGGATCGACTGATGTGGAAGGCGTTATACAGGTAGATAACAATGACCTCGGAGGCTGTACCGATCTGACCAGTCTGCTGCTCCTCAAAGGCTTGAAGAGACTTGCTCTGATCGGCGGCGATTCCACTTATGTGGTAAACAATAACCGCCTGAACGGATTCCTGGATGGCTATGCCCGTGCGGGAGTTACACCCGACGAGAGCCTGATCCATATGAACGTGAACGGGATGTATATGATCGAGAAGACAGTAAGGGATCTGCTCGAGCAGCGTGTGGACTGCATCATCGGCATGGACGATTCCATATGCAACTCGATACTTACGAACCTCGTCAAGATGAACTTAAGTATCCCCGAGGATATCAAGGTTGCATCGTTTTTCAACACATCGATACTGGATCACAACAAACCTTCGGTCACTTCGCTTAAGTTCGACGTGGCCAAACTGGGCATGACGGCCTGCGAGCGGCTTTTCGATCTGATAGACGGCCGCCCCGTGAAACCCGTAACTCTGATGAACTACGAGGTGCTCATGAAGGAGAGCACACAGGTTATATAATTTTTTATGGAGGAGGAATAATGGACAAATTCATAGTTAATATTATCCACCGTCCGGAGATGGTGCCCGAATATGCCGAGAAGGTCACCGGACACGGCAAGTCCGAGGACATCGGCCGCAAGGCGCTGCTGACCGAGAGTCTCGATATCTTCAAATTCCAGCAGGAGACCGCTCATAAGAACGGGTTGAAGACCACGATACAGATGACCTATGCGAGCCTTTTCAACGAGGAAGCCATCGCCATCGCGAAGGCCGATCATGAGAAATACGGTGATGAGATCGCTCTTACTCTGCTCGGACTGCCCTGCAAGGAATTCCGTGAGAAGTATAAGACCAAGGATTTCTGCATATGGATGTTTTCAATGGAGGACAAGAAGTCGATCGTGGATGACGTGTTCGGCAAGTTCCACGATATCTTCGGTTTCTGGCCGGAGTCGACCGGATCCTATTATATGGATGCCGAATTGGTGAACTATATCAAGGAGAAATATCCTTCGGTCAAGTGTGCGGTAGCCACATGCTGGGAGGAAGGCCCGAAGGCATATCATACCTGTAACAACTCATGGTATACCCTGATGGATGGCGGTCCGTGGAATCCCTGGATCCCCTCCAAACAGAATATCCACGCACCTGCGGCAAACGAAGCAGAGGACTCAGGGATAGTGGCCATACCGCATCTGTCGAGAGACCTGATAGCGTGCTATGACGGCAACGGCTCGAACTTCGGCACACATCCTCAGAATGTGCTGCGCGGAATGATCTATGATACGAAGACATGGGAGTACCCTTATCTCTACAACCTGATCGATCAGTATCGTGATCTGCAGAAGTACAACAACGGTTACTCATATAACATGATGTTCGTCGGCCCGGGGTGGCTTAATAAGATGGGACGCTGGGAGTGCCCCTACGAGCTGTTGAAGAAGTCGTATGAGGACGGAATGGCATATTACGGCAAGCTTAAGAAGGAGCATAAGCTTGAGGATATGACAATGGCTGAGTTTGCCGATTATTTCCGTGAGAAAAAGACCTACACCGAACCTGAGTGTGCTCTGTGGCGCGATATACTTTACGGCTCCGACAAGCAGCTGTTCTGGTATTGCGATCCGTACATGAGAGCCTGCGTAAATATGTATCAGGGCGGTGCACTCGTGGATCTGCGCCCGTATGCGGCTAAGCTGAACTGGCCTGTGGGCATAGGTACTCCTCACGTGCAGGATGCATCATATCCGTTCCTGATCCAGGAGAAATACAGAGCCGGATACTTTACACACTACGCCGGAGAGGGAACCATCAGATCCGCGAAACTCATATATAACGGCGAGGAGGTGGATCTTGCACTCTGCCGTACATCCGCACAGTTCTCAGAGGAGAAGATCGAGGGCGGTCTTAAGAAACGCATACTTACGCTCAAACCCGTGGAGATCGAATTCAGTGACCTGACCATGGAACTGCAGACCAGAGTCATATTCACCGAGGATACCGGAGAGATCACCTATGAGAGGCGGATACTCTCCATGAGCAATCCCGATGCGTCAGTCACGCTCAATGAATATATGGTGGCTTGCTACGGAACCACGGAGTATCCCGAGGATATGACATCACTGACACTGAGCATAGATGGCCCCGAGGGACACAGGGATATCGAGTACGCATACAAGTGCCGTGAAGATGAAATGAAGGGAGCGGACAGCGTATCCTGTGTGATCCCGCCCGTGGAAACACGTGTATCCATGGGGTGCAGTGACGGGAGCGCAACCGGGTACATCCGGGAGGGATATGCTTTCTCGCCGATGTTCACGCTGGGATATACCGGAGATATCAAGGATAAGGAGGTAGTGTCGACATGGCTCAGGCTGGAAAAGGCAAACTGAATTACAGATGTCCGTCGTGCTTCCTGCGCGATCTGGACATAGATATGTTCTATGATAAGGACAAAAAGGAGTACTACTGCATACGCTGTCAGTACACCGGTTCGGAACAAGATGTCCTCAAACACAACGAGATGATCCGGTTCCGTTATAAGGATATGTATAAGCGGTTCACGAGTTTCGAAGTGTGACGGGACTGTGCGGATTCGAAAAAAGTATTGACACATACATTCACAAGCGTTACACTAACCAATGTAGACAATCGGTTGCGCAAATTAAATGGTCTGATGTTGATCCACCGAAATAGTTTACGCGACCGTAGTTATTACACCTACTTTATTCAGGAGGAGAGAATATGAAAATGAAAAAGTTGGTAGCGCTCTTCGCTACAGCAGCAATGACAATGTCTCTTACCGCTTGCGGCGGCGCAGCTGAAGCTCCCGCAGAAGCACCTGCAGCTGATACTGCTGCTGAAGAGACCACAGAAGCAGCAGCTGAGACCACAGAAGCAGCTGAGACCACAGAAGCAGCTGACACCGCTGATATTGATTACGGTACAGGCGAGATCAAGGTTTGGGTTGCAGATAACGTAGTAGACTTTACCAAGGCTCAGATCGACAAGTTCATAGGCGATCATTCAGAGTTCTCAGGCTACACCTTTACAGTAGAGGCAGTAGGTGAGGGCGATGCAGCAGGCAACATGATCACAGACGTTGAGGCAGGCGCAGACATCTATGCATTTGCTCAGGATCAGATCGCAAGACTGGTTACCGCAGGTGCTCTTGAAGAGGTTGCTCCCGAGAACGTAGATATGGTTACTTCACAGAACGATGCAGGTTCTGTTGCAGCAGCTACGGTAGGAAGCACTCTTTATGCTTATCCTCTTACATCCGATAACGGATACTTCTTATACTATGACAAGAGCGTTGTTACCGATCCTTCCACTCTTGAGGGCATCCTCGCAGACTGCGAAGCAGCAGGCAAGAGCCTTTACATGGAGATCAACTCCGGATGGTATCAGACAGCATTCTTCTTCGCTACAGGTTGCGATCTTACCTATGATACAGATGATCAGGGTAACTTCACCAAAGCTAATGTAACTTATGCTTCCGACAACGGTCTTATAGCACTCAAGAAGATGATCGATCTCAAGGAGTCCAAGGCATTCCAGAACGGTTCCGCTATCGGCGAAGCTACCAACGTAGCAGCTATCGTTGACGGTACATGGGATTCCGGCGCAGCTCAGGAACTTTTCGGTGACAACTACGCTTGTGCTAAACTTCCTACATTCCAGGGCGCTGACGGCAAGACATATCAGATGAGCGGTTTCGGCGGATTCAAGCTTCTCGGTGTTAAGCCTCAGGAAGATGAGAACAAACTGATGGTTTGCGACGCTGTAGCAGCATACCTTGCAGGTGAGGAAGTACAGCTGGCAAGATACAACGAAGTAGGCTGGGGTCCTTCCAACATCAACGCACAGCAGTCAGATGAAGTTAAGTCCGACGAAGCTCTTTCGGCACTTGCAGAGCAGCTTGCATTCACCATTCCTCAGGGACAGTATCCCGGCGATTATTGGGGACTTGCAACATCTCTCGGCGACAGCATCATAAGCGGTGAGCTTACATCTTCATCCAGCGATGATGATCTGATGAAAGCACTTCAGGATTTCCAGGATACTTGCATCTCTTACGCACAGTAAATTGATTCTGAATTAAGTCCGTATTAAAATATGATTACGGATTGAATGATGGATGAGGTCCGGTATATATTTACCGGACCTCATTGTATCAGGGGACTAAGGAGGTTACTTATGGGCAAAAACAAAAACAGGAAAACGGCAGGGTTTCCCGTGACGAATGTGTTTGCGACCGTAGGAAGCACGTTCGTGACAGGAGACTGGAAGACTAAGGTTTCTTATCTGATTCTGGGTTTCGGACAGCTGCTTCGCGGACAGATCGTCAAAGGACTCGCTTATATGCTGATGGAAGCCGGATTTATCTGGTACCTGGTAACATTCGGACTTAAATATGTTTCGAAGATAACCACTCTCGGTACCGTGGAAACACAGAAGATCAGCCGTAAGACTGTGTACGGTGACAACAGTTTCCTGATCCTTCTGTTTGGGTTGCTTACACTGTTTATCATTCTTTTCTTCGTGGTGATCTGGTATATGAACATACTCGAGAACCGCAGGGAAGAAGAACTGATCAAAGCTGGCAAGAATCTTCCTTCAAATAAAAAAGTTGTTTTATCCCTTCTTGATTCCAATTTTGATAAGACACTTCTCGCACTCCCTGTTCTCGGTGTGTTCGTGTTTACGGTCCTTCCCATTGCCTTCATGGTATGTGTGGCATTTACCAATTACGATAAGAACCATCAGGCTCCGACCAATCTGTTTACATGGGTAGGCTTTGAGAATTTCAAGAATCTGGTCACCTTCGGATCCTCCGGATTCGGAGTGACATTCTTTAAGGTTCTCGCCTGGACTCTTGTATGGGCCCTGTTCGCCACGTTTATAGACTATTTCCTCGGGATGGCGGTAGCGATCCTTATCAATAAAAAGGGAATAAAGTTCAAGAAACTCTGGAGGACCATCCTGGTCATTACCATAGCGGTACCCCAGTTTGTATCTCTTCTTTATGTCATGAAGATGTTCGCAAACGACGGACTTATCAACGGATATCTCATTAAGTGGGGATGGATCAATTCACCTATACCCTTCTGGACGAATCCGATGCTCGCCCGGGTCACGATCATAGTTGTCAATATCTGGATCGGTATCCCTTATCTGATGCTGATCGCGACCGGACTCCTGATGAATATTCCCGAAGACCTGTACGAGAGTGCCCGTATTGACGGAGCGAACGGGTGGCAGATGTTTAAGTCTATCACGCTTCCGTACATGCTCTTTGTGACCGGTCCGTTCCTGCTGACCCAGTTCACGGGTAACTTAAATAACTTCAACGTCATATATCTGCTGACGCAGGGTAAACCGCAGTCCATGTCGCTCGTGGAAAATGCGGGTTCCACAGACCTGCTGATCACATGGCTGTATAAGATGACTGTCAACAATACCAACTACCGCATGGCCGCTGTCATCGGTATCATGGTATTCATAGTGACGGCTGTGACTTCGCTTGTTGTATATAACATGCTTCCGTCAGTTAAAGATGAGGAGGGCTTCCAATAATGAAAACAAAAAGAATGATAGGAAATGCGATCTCATATCTTGTACTGATAATCATAAGCATTGTATGGCTGTTCCCTTTTTTCGGACTTGTGCTTCAGAGCTTCAGATCATACGATCCGGCTGTTGAATACGGTGGAATGGTCGATTATCTGATACCGAAGACTTTCTCGCTGGATAATTACAGATTCATCCTGTCGGGTGAGACGAACTTCCTGATATGGTACAAGAACACGATCATCATAGCTGTATTTGTATCGATACTTCAGACCGTCATCATTTTGTGCGTGAGCTACGCACTCTCCAGAATGAGATTTGCGGGACGTACATTCCTGATGAGATTCTGGCTGATCCTCGGTATGTTTCCCGGTTTCCTGACGATGATCTGCCTGTACTTCCTGCTCAAGCAGTTCGGCCTGACGCAGGCCGGTGCCGTTCCGGGCTTGATCCTGGTATCGGTGGCCAGCTCGGGCATGGGATATTATGTCTGCAAAGGGTATTTCGATACGATACCGAAAGCACTTGATGAGGCTGCCATGATAGACGGCGCATCAAGAGCCAGAGTGTTCCTGACCATGATCATTCCGATGAGTAAACCTATCATCATTTATACGGCTCTGGTGGCATTCATGGCACCCTGGTGTGATTATGTATTTGCATCCTATGTGGCATTCGGACACGATTCCAGCTTCAACGTGGCGGTGGCCATGACCAGATGGGTATGGACGAACGACTATCAGGGCTATTTCACGAGGTTCTGTGCAGGCGGCATTTTGGTTGCGATCCCCGTGACCATACTTTTCATGTGCCTGCAGAAATACTATGTAGAAGGTGTTACAGGCGGTGCCGTTAAAGGCTGACCGTTCCGCATATCAAATGAAGGTCCGCAGAATAACCCGTTTAATAAGCATAATGATAGCCACATGTCTTTTTACGGCATGTGGCTATTCGGCTTCCGAGCCTGTTGAATCGGAACCGCCGTCTGCGGAATTGCTGACACCCGATATCATCGACGATAACTGCCGCAACTATTATGAGATATTCGTAGGTTCTTACTGCGACAGCGACGGTGACGGGATTGGTGACCTGCGTGGGATAGAGTCTAAGCTCGACTACATCTCGGATCTTGGATGCAACGGCATATGGCTCACACCTGTCATGGCCGCTCCTTCATATCACAAATACGACACGACCGATTACTATATGATCGATCCCGCTTTCGGGACCAATGAAGATTTCAAAGCCCTCGCCGATGCATGTCATGAGCGGGGTATCCGTCTGATCATCGATCTCGTGATCAATCATTCGTCGAACGAGCATCCGTGGTTTAAGGAGGCCTGTGATTACCTGCGAACTTTGCCGGAGGACGGGGAACCTGACCCGGGTGTATGTCCGACCGTCGATTATTATCATTTTTCACGGGAAAAAATGAATGCTTCATATTCCGAAGTATCCGGATCGGACTGGTACTATGAAGCTGTTTTCTACTATACCCAGCCTGACCTGAACCTGCATAATGAAGCAGTGGTCGATGAGCTCGAGAATGTGGCTGCGTACTGGATCGACATGGGATGCGACGGGTTCAGGATGGATGCCGCCATGCATTATGATGATGAGGTTTCTTCCTATAATATAGATTTTCTGCATGACTATTATGAGTATTGCAGGACTCTGGATCCGGATTTCTATATGGTATCCGAAGTATGGGCATCGGAAAAGACGATCGCGGACTACTATGCGAGCGGTACGCCGAGCTTCTTTAATTTTGATGCCGCCGATGCGGAGGGCAAACTGATCAGGGCGGGGCGCGGCAAGCTCACTGCGGAGAAGTTTGTTGAAGCATGTGCGGATTATGAGAAAACATACGGTGCTGCCAATCCGGATTTCATAGATGCACCGTTTATCACAAATCACGATATGGGCAGGGTGGCGAATGCACTTCAGAGTAAACCTGCAGATATGAAGATGACAGCCGGGCTGCTCCTGTCGATGAGCGGTTCTCCTTTCATATATTACGGGGAGGAGATCGGCATGAAATCAAAAGGCAATGCCGATGAGAATAAACGTCTGCATATGAACTGGGACGGGACTGTGTATACGGGTGCAGGTGCCGGTTCGGGCGTGTGCAGGGATCCGCAGGGAGCCGATGCGGATGTTGAACAGAAGTTCCCGTCGGTTGCGGAACAGGAAAAGGATCCCGCATCGATCCTTTCATATTATAAGAAAGCATTGGCAATCAGAAATGCATATCCGGAGATCGCCAGAGGACACATGGAAATAGTTAATGAATTGACGGATGGTCATGTCACTGTGATAACCAAGACGTGGAACGACAGGCGGATAGCTATCGTATATAATACAGGTGAAGAGTCTGCGACAGTAGATATCTCGGGTGAAGGTACCGGAGTGAAAGGCATGAAGCCCGTGGCTGTATTGTGTGCGGAAACGGAGTCTGTTGTGGCTCAGCCGGAAATACTTGAAATTCCGCCAAAATCCATAGTATATTTAAAATAAATCCGGAGCTTATATACAATTCGGATCAGTTTTCTGACAATTTCTATATTTTTTTCAAAAAAAGTATTGCATTTGTTTTCCCGATATGTTACGTTTAATTTAACTAAATGGATAACTATCACTATAAGTGTCTCCATTTTTAGTTTTAAGGCATAGCTATTCTGAAGAAGATCCCGATGGATACGGGGTTACAGAGTAGTTTCAGAGCTGCCACACATTCATGGAAGAAAGGAGGGGGCAGACGTTATGGCTAATAGTATCGCTATACTCAACAACGTTCATAATTTTTATCTGTCGACGTATGCGGATAAGTCTAATTCGCCATACGATACGCATAAGAAGTCTGAGCTGCGTGGAGTCTATAACTCCATAGTCAAGATCAACAAAGACTCACCCCTCTACATCCTGGATAATACAGACGAAGGACGTAAGTATGTCGTTGGGCTGAAAGAGACTGCGCGTGCTCTTAAGAATACCATCGCCAGTGTAGGCGGTCTGGATGAAGATGATATCCTCAGTAAGAAGGCGGCTGCTTCGAGCGACGAGGATCTGGTTGATGCCGAGTTCATCGGTGAGCTCGATGAGGACGGATCCGCTCCTGAGTTTGATATAGAAGTCAAGCACCTGGCATCGCCACAGATCAATCTCGGACGATATCTGCCCAGTGATGAACCTGTGGATCTGCCGGCTGATACATATTCGTTTGATGTGAATATCAATGAATTCAGATATGAATTCCAGTTCAATGTCAAGGAAAGCGATACCAACCTGGAGGTACAGGAGAGGCTCGGCAGACTGATCAATAACTCGAATGTGGGTCTGACGGCGGAAGTTATAAGCGATGAGGACGGTGAGAGGTCGTATCTCCGCCTTGAGTCTGCGAATACCGGTACCAAGGATGGTTCGGGACAGATTTTCACTATAAGTGATGAAAACTCCAGCAAGGCATCCGGTGCTGTGGAGTACTTCGGTATAGATTACACTTCGAGAATGGGATCTGATGCAGAGTTCACCATTAATGGTGAGGACAAGACAGCATCGGGTAATACATTTACGGTCGGACATGTGTATGAAGTGACTTTGAAGGGTGTAAGCCCTGAAGGACACCAGACTCATGTCGGACTTATGACTGATGTGGAGTCCATGACCGAGAACATCAATACTCTGATAGGCGGATATAACTCCTTTATACAGGCAGCTACGGAGTATTCGGATACACATCCGATATCCAACAGACTCGTTAACGAGATGTCATCGATCAGTCGTGCATATGCAGAGGGACTGACTGAGGTAGGCGTAAACCTGAATATGGACGGAAGTCTGGAGCTTGATGAAGAGACATTCAAGCATTCGGTAAGAGACGGCTCTGCTGCACAGACGGCTTCATCTATCAAGGGGTTTGCACAGGCACTGCTGCGCAAGTCCAATGATATCGCACTTAATCCGCTCAACTATGCGGATAAGACTATAGTAGCCTATAAGAATCCGGGTAAGACCTTCGCCTCGCCTTATACGATGAGCGCTTATTCGGGTATGCTCTTTAACAGTTATTGTTGACACACATTTGCGGATGTGTTATATTTGTTGAGCGCAAAAGAGTTTAGCTCTTTTTTTTGTGCTTAAAAGTTACTATTCGCAGGAGATATGTATATGTAAATGTGAGTCGAGCCTGCGAATTGTATAAACATTTGGAGGAATATAAAAATGCGTACAAAGATAACACTGGCATGTACTGAGTGCAAGAACCGTAACTACAATATGACCAAGGAGAAGAAGAACCATCCTGATCGTATGGAGACCAAGAAGTATTGCAGATTCTGCCAGAGACATACTCTGCACAAAGAGACCAAGTAATTCACCACGCGGCGAAGAAAGGAGAAACTATGTCTGAGAACAATACCGAAAACAAGGTTAAATTCTTCGACGGTGTGAAAGCTGAATTCAAAAAGATAAGCTGGCCTGATCCGTCATCTCTGGGCAAGCAGACTGCGGCTGTTATCGTGATATCTGTTATAGTCGGAGCTCTGATAGCTGTGCTTGATATGGCGTTCCAGTATGGTTTCAACTTCATCAGCTCCATAGGCTGATAG
This sequence comes from uncultured Lachnospiraceae bacterium, assembly GCA_946620235.1. Lineage (GTDB taxonomy): Bacteria > Bacillota > Clostridia > Lachnospirales > Lachnospiraceae > XBB2008. The sequence continues at coordinate 16,396 of CAMONC010000016.1, forward strand.
ATTTAGTGTGCATTCGTCAGGAGGAGAGCATGTCTGAAGAAGTTAAGGATATACTTGAAGTAACGGATACCGAAACAGCACCCGTCACCGAGGAAGAGCCTGAGCTTGATCCCGAGGCTGCTGCGAGAGCACAGCGCGAGAAGGATGCTGACTGGTATGTCGTACATACTTATTCCGGATACGAGAATAAGGTTAAGGCTAATATTGAGAAGACCATTGAGAACCGTCATCTGGAGAACGAGATCCTCGAGGTAAGGGTTCCCATGGAGGATGTATCCGAGATCAGGAACGGCGTGCGCAAGACTGTACAGCGCAAGATGTTCCCCGGATATGTACTTATAAATATGATCATGAACGACGACACCTGGTATGTGGTACGCAATACCAGAGGTGTGACCGGATTCGTAGGTCCCGGATCCAAGCCCGTACCGCTGACAGAGGCAGAGATGAAGCCTCTCGGCATCAGAACCGATATCGTATCGGTTGACTTCGGCGAGGGAGATACCGTTGCTGTCGTTGCCGGCGTTTGGAAGGATACAGTCGGCGTGGTTCAGAAGATGGATATGTCAAAGCAGACCGCTACGCTCAATGTCGAGTTGTTCGGCCGTGAGACTCCCGTCGAGATCAGCTTCGCAGAGATGCGTCGCATGGTTTAACAGCAGATCTGTCCACTTAACGAAGTCATATATGACGAAGTTAAGTGTATTAGATAACAGTGGGAGCTCCCGGTAGTCGGGAGCGCCAGTCACCACAACCATTAGGAGGTAAAGATAATGGCTAAGAAAGTAGAAGGCTACATCAAGCTGCAGATCCCTGCAGGCAAGGCAACACCCGCACCCCCTGTTGGACCGGCACTCGGCCAGCACGGTGTGAACATCGTTGAATTCACTAAGCAGTTCAACGCAAAGACAGCAGATCAGGGCGATGTGCTCATTCCTGTTGTCATCACTGTATACGCAGACAGAAGCTTCAGCTTCATCACCAAGACCCCTCCGGCTGCAGTTCTTCTTAAGAAGGCTTGCAACATCCAGTCCGGTTCGGGTGTACCGAACAAGACTAAGGTTGCTACTATCTCAAAGGATAAGGTCAGAGAGATAGCAGAGCTCAAGATGCCTGACTTAAACGCAGCAAGCATCGAGGCAGCCATGAGCATGATCGCCGGCACCGCAAGGAGCATGGGCATCGTAGTGGAAGAGTGATAGGAGGACAGTGATATGAAGCATGGTAAGAAGTATAACGAGGCTGCCAAGCTGGTAGATCGTACTGTATTCTATGAGCCCGCCGATGCAGTGGCTCTGGTTAAAAAGGCAACTGTAGCTAAGTTTGACGAGACCGTAGAAGTACACATCCGTACAGGCTGCGATGGACGTCATGCTGAGCAGCAGGTAAGAGGTGCCGTAGTACTTCCCAACGGAACAGGTAAGTCTGTACGTGTGCTGGTATTCGCCAAGGGCGAGAAGGCTACTGAGGCAGAGCAGGCAGGAGCTGATTTCGTAGGAGCTGAGGACCTGATCCCCAAGATCCAGAACGAAGGATGGTTCGAATTCGACGTAGTTGTAGCTACTCCCGATATGATGGGTGTCGTAGGTCGTCTCGGTAAGGTGCTCGGTCCCAAGGGACTCATGCCCAACCCCAAGGCAGGTACCGTAACAATGGATGTTGCCAAGGCAATCGCCGATATCAAAGCAGGTAAGATCGAGTACAGACTTGATAAGGCAAACATCATTCACTGCCCTATCGGAAAAGCTTCCTTTGACGAGGATAAGCTCCGCGAGAACTATACAGCACTTATGGATGCTATCATCAAAGCTAAGCCCGCAGCACTTAAGGGTCAGTATCTGAAGAGCATATCTCTTTCAACTACCATGGGCCCCGGTGTAAAGGTTTCCACAGCTAAGTATTCATAAATCAATATTCATTACAGATTTCAGACAGGCTTCGGATCATTCCGGAGCCTGTTTTTGTATTCAATGATATCGGAACGTGCTATACTCTATATATGGTGTCCGAGAAACAGACTGACCACAATAATCAGTATAAAAAGAAAAAAATACCGAATCTGATCGTACTTTTTCTGATCACCGTAACGGGAGTGGTCGGTGCCGGTGTGCTCGTTTTTCTCGTGTATAGTGCGATAACGGGCGAACAGCTGAGCGGAGGCATCAGATCCGATGATGAACAGGTGACGGAGGAGACTGCCGAAGTCGCCGGGCCGGAAAAAACCATAAGGAGCGGTCCCGAACCGATCAGTGCCGATGATCCTGCGGTACTCGGAGTACAGTCCGCGGAGACTCCGGATGAAGAAGCAGGCGATACAGCAGAGGAAAACGTCGTCGATGATTCTTATAAATCCAGATACAGCGGCGTGTATGAGCGCTTTGGTGATGATCTGGATGATCCCGAATATCTGGCAGCAAATAAGATATACGTGCTTGATTCACGCGATGCCGATGATGCACATGTCACATTGACGTTCGGCGGAGATATCCTTTTTGATGATGAATATGCCGTGACCGCTAAATTAAAGGAAAACGGTGGGGAAATAGCGGCGGGGATCTCACCCGACCTTATTAATGTGATGCATGCATCGGACATAATGATGGTCAATAATGAATTTCCCTATTCTTTCGGAGGCTCGCCGACCCCGGATAAGACGTACACATTCAGAGCCGACCCTCCCACGGTCAGATACTTGAGCGATATGGGAGTGAATGCTGTCGGGATAGCGAATAATCATGCCTTCGACTTCGGGGAAACAGCCTTTCTTGATACACTGACGACACTTGAGGAAGCACAGATACCGTATTGCGGCGGCGGACGCAATATCAAAGAGGCATCGGCTCCGCTGTATTTCGTGGTAGATGATGTAAAGATCGGCATAATCGCCGCCACTCAGATAGAGAGAAATGATTACCCTGATACCAGAGGGGCTACCGATGAGCTCTCGGGAGTGTTCAGATGTATGAATCCGAAACGCCTCCTCGAGACCGTTACGGCAGCGAGAGATAAATGTGATTTCCTCGTGGTGTTCATTCATTGGGGAACGGAGAGTACCGCCGAGATCGACTGGATACAGCAGGATCAGGCACCACAGATTGCTGATGCCGGAGCGGATCTGATAATAGGAGCCCATCCGCATGTTCTTCAGCCCATAGGGAAGTCAAATGGTGTGCCGGTGGTATACAGCCTCGGAAACTTCTGGTTCAATTCAAAAGAACTGGACACCGGCCTCGTACAGGCTACCCTGTCAGTTCCCTCGGACAGCAGGGCACCGCTTAACAGCCTTCGGTTCATTCCGTGCAGGCAGGTCGGCTGCAAAACTTCACTGGCTGCGGGAGAGGAGCGTGACCGCATCATATCCGATATGCGCGCGATGTCTCCGGGGGTGTCGATAGATCAGGAAGGATATATTACATATTAGAAGTCTGTTCCGGAGCAAATGCGGTTGATCGACATTAATACGGTTAATTGTGCTTGACATAGCTTCTTCGGCATGGTATTGTATGCAAGGTTATAAAACCATGCCGAAGACAGCAGGTACCTGAAGACGGCCGATAGGTTTAAGTCCGGGTGTAAGCACAGCGCCTGCCGAGGAATGAGTTATTCACAAGCTTATTACTCCTGTCTTTGGACGGGAGTTTTTCTTTTGCCACCATCGAGGCGGCATACGATATAACTCTTTCGGCAATCATTAAAGAAGGAGGAAAGGAAATGGCAAAGGTAGAACTGAAGAAACCCATCGTGGAAGAAATCTCAGCGAACATCAAGGATGCCCAGTCAGTCGTACTTGTAGACTATCGTGGTCTTACGGTTGATGAGGATACCAAGCTTCGTAAAGAACTCCGCGAGAACAACATCAAGTACAAAGTATACAAGAACACCTTCATGAACTTTGCATTCAAGGGAACCGATTTTGAAGGTCTCGCACCTTATCTTGAAGGTCCCAGTGCTATTGCGATCTCCACAGAGGACGCAACCGCACCTGCAAGAGTGCTCGCTAAGTTCGCTAAGACTGCTCAGGCTCTTGAGATCAAGGGCGGCGTTGTTGAAGGAACCGTATACGATGCAAAGGGTATCGAGCAGATCGCTAAGGTTCCCTCGAGAGAAGAACTTCTGTCCAAGATGCTTGGCAGCCTGAAGTCCCCTATCTCGAACTTCGCTCGTGTGCTTAATCAGATCGCTGAAAAAGGCGGCGCAGGATCATGCGAACCCGCTGAGAAGCCTGAAGAGGCAGCACCCGCAGAGGAAGCTAAAGCTGTAGAGAACGCGGAAGAAGCACCTGCAGCAGAAGAAACACCCGCAGAATAATATCTGTAAAACACTAATTTAGAATTTAGATCAAATCAGGAGGAAAATACAATGGCAAAGATGTCCACACAGGATTTCATTGATGCGATCAAAGAGCTCACCGTACTTGAGCTTAATGATCTCGTAAAAGCATGTGAAGAAGAGTTTGGCGTATCTGCAGCAGCAGGCGTCGTAGTTGCAGCAGCAGGTGCCGCTGATGGCGGTGCAGCAGCTGAAGAAAAGAGCGAGTTCGATGTAGAACTTACCGAAGTAGGCGAGAACAAGGTTAAGGTTATCAAGGTTGTTCGTGAAGCTACCGGTCTTGGCCTCAAGGAAGCTAAGGATCTCGTTGATTCCGCTCCCAAGGTTATCAAGGAAGCTGCCAGCAAGGAAGAGGCTGAGGATATCAAGGCTAAACTCGAAGCTGAAGGCGCAAAGGTTACTCTTAAGTAATCCGGTAAAGGTACAAAACATATCGGGGATGCTTTTTTCGGGCATCCCCGAATTTCTATTTTTCGAAGCACATATCTTTTTCTCAAATCTCATAACTTTTTCTTGACTCTATATACCAGTTGCAGTACAATGGATGATGCGCCATTATGGGTGAGGTATGCTCTTTTGCGCCCAAAATTGGCTCAAAATAAGAAAAACGGGGTGATTTGTCAATGGAGAAAAACAGGATACGTCCGGTGACCGCAGGCAAGAATCTACGTATGACCTATGCAAAGCAGAGGGAAGTACTGGAGATGCCCAACCTGATCGAAGTTCAGAAGAACTCGTATCGGTGGTTTCTGGAAGAAGGCTTGAAAGAGGTGTTCGATGACATCTCTCCGATTTCGGACTATAGCGACCGCTTAAGTCTCGAATTCGTGGATTACGAGCTATGTGAAGATGACGTCAAGTATTCTATTGAGAAATGCAAGGAGCGTGATGCTACCTATGCAGCTCCCATGAAGGTGAAGGTACGTCTGATCAACAAAGCTACCGATCCGATCGAGATCACCGACCATGAGATATTCATGGGCGACCTGCCTCTTATGACCGAGACCGGTACGTTCGTTATCAACGGTGCGGAGAGAGTTATAGTATCACAGCTCGTCAGATCACCCGGTATATACTATTCTATAGCCCACGATAAGATAGGTAAGACCCTGTATTCATGTCAGGTCATTCCTAACAGAGGTGCATGGCTTGAGTATGAGACCGACTCAAGTGATGTCTTCTATGTGCGCGTGGATCGTACACGTAAAGTACCCGTTACCGTGCTCATCAGAGCCATGGGTGTAGGTACCAATGACGAGATTCGCGAGCTGTTCGGTGACGAGCCGAAGATCGAGGCTACTTTTGCCAAGGATCTGGCAGAGAATTCGCAGGAAGGTTTACTTGAATTATATAAGAAGATCCGTCCCGGTGAGCCCTTGAGCATTGAGAGTGCCGAGAGCCTGGTGAACGGTATGTTCTTCGACCCCAGAAGATATGACCTCGCAAAAGTCGGCAGATATAAGTTCAATAAGAAACTTATGTTCAGAAACCGTATAGCAGGCCATGTACTTGCCGAGGATGTAATAGATGTGACCACGGGCGAGAAGATCGCTTCCGCCGGTGAGACCGTGACAAGAGAGCTGGCTGATAAGATTCAGAACGCAGCTGTAGTCAGTGTGCTTATCCAGACTGAGGAGCGCAATGTAAAGGTTCTCTCAAACCTCATGGTTGACATCACGAACTTCATCGAGTGCGATCCCAAGGAGCTGGGTGTGACCGAGCTTGTATATTATCCCGTACTTCGTCAGATCATCGAGGAGTATGCAGAGGATCCCAACGGACTTGCCGAAGCTATCCAGAGCAACATCCATGAGCTGATCCCCAAGCACATCACCCGTGAAGATATACTTGCCAGCATCAACTACAACATGCATCTCGAGCACGGCATCGGTAATGATGACGATATCGACCACCTGGGCAACCGTCGTATACGTGCTGTCGGAGAGCTTCTTCAGAATCAGTATCGTATCGGTATGTCGAGACTGGAGAGAGTCGTACGTGAGCGTATGACCACACACGATGCAGAGGACGTATCTCCTCAGGCACTTATCAATATCAAACCCGTACAGGCTGCCGTTAAGGAGTTCTTCGGTTCATCACAGCTGTCACAGTTCATGGATCAGAACAACCCTCTGGGCGAGCTTACTCATAAGAGACGTCTGTCAGCCCTTGGTCCCGGCGGTCTGTCAAGAGATCGTGCAGGATTCGAGGTTCGAGACGTACACTATACTCACTATGGCCGTATGTGTCCTATAGAGACCCCCGAAGGTCCCAACATCGGTCTGATCAACTCCCTCGCAAGCTATGCGCGCATCAACGAGTATGGCTTCGTAGAGGCACCTTATCGTAAGATCGATAAGTCCGATCCGGAGAATCCCAGAGTTACGGACGAGGTTGTATACATGACCGCGGACGAGGAGGATAACTACCATGTAGCCCAGGCTTCCGCTCCTCTGGATGAAAAGGGTTACTTCAAGAGAGCAACCGTATCCGGACGATATAAGGATGAGACTCAGGAATATCCCAAGGCCATGTTTGATTACATGGATGTGTCACCTAAGATGGTATTCTCGGTGGCAACGGCGCTTATTCCTTTCCTTCAGAATGATGATGCGAACCGTGCACTGATGGGCTCTAACATGCAGCGTCAGGCTGTTCCGCTTCTTTTCACCGAGGCACCCGTTGTCGGTACCGGTATGGAGCCGAAGGCCGCCGTAGACTCAGGTGTATGTGTGGTTGCCGAGAAGGCCGGAACCGTATCATATGTAGCAAGCGACGTAGTCAGGATAGTAAACGATGATGACGGACAGGAAGTTGAGTACAAGCTGTCCAAGTTCGCAAGATCCAACCAGTCCAACTGCTACAACCAGAAGCCTATCGTGCTTAAGGGCACACATGTGGAGGCAGGCGAGGTTATCGCTGACGGTCCTTCCACCTGTGGCGGAGAGCTGGCTCTGGGTAAGAATCCTCTGATCGGTTTCATGACCTGGGAAGGTTACAACTACGAGGATGCCGTACTCCTCAGTGAGCGTCTCGTACAGGATGATGTATATACATCCGTTCATATAGAAGAATACGAAGCAGAAGCACGTGATACCAAGCTCGGTCCCGAGGACATCACCAGAGATGTACCCGGTGTCGGCGAGGAAGCACTCAAGAACCTCGATGAGAGAGGTATCATCCGTATAGGTGCCGAGGTACGTGCGGGAGATATCCTCGTAGGTAAGGTTACACCTAAGGGTGAGACCGAGCTGACCGCAGAGGAGAGACTGCTGCGTGCGATCTTCGGTGATAAGGCCAGAGAGGTACGTGATACATCTCTGAAGGTACCGCACGGTGAGTACGGTATCGTAGTGGATGCAAAGGTATTTACCAGAGAGAACGGTGATGAGCTTTCACCCGGTGTAAATCAGGCAGTACGCATCTATATAGCTCAGAAGCGTAAGATCTCCGTCGGTGATAAGATGGCCGGTCGTCACGGTAACAAGGGTGTTGTATCCCGCGTTCTTCCCGTAGAGGATATGCCTTATCTTCCGAACGGACGTCCCCTGGACATAGTCCTTAATCCTCTGGGCGTGCCTTCTCGTATGAATATCGGTCAGGTACTTGAGATCCATCTGTCACTTGCAGCCAAGGCACTCGGCTTCGATGTAGCCACTCCCGTGTTCGACGGTGCAAAAGAGAACGACATCATGGATACGCTCGATATGGCAAATGACTATGTCAATCTTCCTTTTGACAAAGACGAAGCCAAACTCGCCGAGTGGAAGGAAAAGGGCATAAAGGAAACATTCAAGGATAAGTACAAAGATACACTGCTTCCGGAAGTTATGGATTATCTGTCGGAGAACCGTGACCACAGAGAACTGTGGAAGGGCGTTCCGATAACCAGAGACGGTAAGGTATGGCTGCGTGACGGACGTACCGGTGAGCTGTTTGATTCGCCTGTTACCATAGGTCACATGCATTACCTCAAGCTCCACCATCTGGTAGATGATAAGATCCATGCACGTTCGACCGGTCCTTACTCACTGGTTACACAGCAGCCTCTGGGTGGTAAAGCCCAGTTCGGTGGACAGCGTTTCGGTGAGATGGAGGTTTGGGCACTGGAAGCTTACGGTGCTGCATATACACTTCAGGAGATACTGACTGTCAAGTCCGATGATGTCATCGGTCGTGTGAAGACTTACGAAGCCATTATCAAGGGTGAGAACATCCCTGAGCCCGGCATTCCCGAGTCATTCAAGGTTCTGCTCAAGGAACTTCAGTCTCTCGGTCTGGACATCAGAGTCCTCAGAGATGACGGCACGGAAGTTGAGATCAAGGAGCAGGTTGATTATAACGACAGCGTGTTCAGATATGAACTCGATGCCCGCAGTCAGGGACACAACAAGGAAGACGAGTCCTTCTCCAAGCTTGGATACAGCGAGCAGGAATACAATGAAGAGACCGGCGATTTCGAAAGCACCGAAGAAGAAGTTGAGGCCGAGGCAGAAGACGATTTTGATGATGCCGAAGAGTTTGCAGCCGATGGTTCTTTTGAAGACGAAGAGTGATCCTGAAGAGTAAAGGAGAATTACGATGCCTGAATATAAGCAAGATAATTATCAGCCTATAAGTTTTGATGCGATCAAGATTGGGCTTGCTTCACCCGAGACTATCAGAGGATGGTCCAGAGGTGAGGTAACCAAGCCGGAAACCATCAACTATCGTACGCTGAAGCCGGAGAAGGATGGTCTTTTCTGTGAAAAGATCTTTGGCCCCAGTAAGGACTGGGAGTGCCACTGCGGCAAGTATAAGAAGATCCGCTATCGTGGCGTGATCTGTGATCGATGCGGTGTTGAGGTAACCAAGTCCAGTGTACGTCGTGACCGTATGGGACATATCGACCTGGCAGCTCCGGTATCACACATCTGGTATTTCAAGGGCATACCCAGCCGTATGGGACTGATTCTGGATCTGTCACCGAGAGTACTTGAGAAGGTGCTGTACTTCGCATCATATATCGTACTGGATCCTGCAGATACCACACTTGAGTATAAGCAGATCCTTACCGAGAAAGAATACATGGATGCCCGTGAGGAGTTTGGTTACAAATTCCGCGTAGGCATGGGAGCAGAGGCTATCAAGGAGCTGCTGTGCGACATCGATCTCGAGAAAGAGAATGATGAACTTCGTACCGCTCTTGCCGAATCTACCGGTCAGAAGAAGGCCAGAGTCATCAAGAGACTCGAGGTTGTAGAGGCTTTCAGAGAGTCGGGTAACCGTCCTGAATGGATGATTCTGGATGCAATCCCGGTTATCCCTCCGGACCTGCGCCCCATGGTTCAGCTTGATGGCGGCAGATTTGCCACATCCGACTTAAACGACCTTTATCGTCGTATCATCAACCGTAATAACCGTCTTAAGAGACTGATCGATCTGGGTGCACCCGATATCATCGTACGTAACGAGAAGCGTATGCTTCAGGAAGCGGTAGATGCCCTGATCGACAACGGCCGCAGGGGACGTCCTGTTACAGGCCCCGGCAACAGAGCTCTTAAGTCTCTGTCCGATATGCTCAAGGGTAAGAGCGGACGTTTCCGTCAGAACCTGCTCGGTAAGCGTGTGGACTATTCGGGACGTTCCGTTATCGTCGTTGGTCCCGAGCTTAAGATCTACCAGTGCGGTCTCCCTAAGGAGATGGCTATTGAGCTGTTCAAACCTTTCGTTATGAAAGAGCTGGTAGGTCGTGGTATATCACAGAATATCAAAAATGCAAAGAAACTGGTCGACAGACTGGATACACAGGTATGGGATGTCCTTGAGGACGTTATACATGAGCATCCCGTTATGCTGAACCGTGCACCTACACTGCACAGACTTGGTATTCAGGCGTTCGAGCCCATACTGGTAGAGGGTAAAGCCATCAAACTTCATCCTCTCGTATGTACGGCATTCAACGCCGACTTCGATGGCGACCAGATGGCTGTGCATCTTCCTCTTTCGGTTGAAGCACAGGCAGAGTGCAGATTCCTGCTCCTGTCACCCAATAACCTGCTGAAGCCTTCGGATGGTGGTCCCGTGGCAGTTCCTTCACAGGATATGGTCCTCGGTATCTACTACCTGACACAGGAGAGAGAGGGTGCCGTAGGTGAAGGCAAGAGCTTCCACAACCTGAATGAAGCTATTCTCGCATATGAGAACAAGTTCATTACCCTTCATTCAAAGATAAAAGTTAAGGTATACGGAACCGATGAGAACGGTAATCAGGAGTATGCGATCGTAGAGTCCACTCTGGGCAGATTCCTCTTCAATGAGGCGCTTCCTCAGGATCTCGGATTCGTGGATCGTTCCGTACCGGAGAACAAATACAAGCTTGAGGTAGACTTCCACGTAGGTAAGAAGCAGCTTAAGCAGATACTTGAGAAGGTCATCAACACACATGGAGCAGTAAAGACCGCTGAGGTTCTCGACCTGATCAAGGATACCGGATATCACTATTCCACCATCGCGGCAATGACGGTTTCCATTTCCGATATGACCGTGCCCGCTGAGAAGGAGCAGATGCTTGAGGAAGCTCAGGAGATCGTTAACAAGATCGACTCTAACTACCGCAGAGGTCTGTGTACCGAGGAAGAGAGATATCGTGGCGTGGTACAGACATGGTTTGATGTCGACAAGAGTCTGACAGAGAAGCTGCTGGCCGGCCTTGATAAATACAACAACATCCATATGATGGCTGATTCCGGTGCCCGTGGTTCCGATCAGCAGATCAAACAGCTCGCAGGTATGCGTGGCCTGATGGCAGATACCACAGGTCGTACGATCGAGCTTCCCATCAAGTCAAACTTCCGTGAAGGTCTGGACGTACTCGAGTACTTCATGTCCGCTCACGGTGCCCGTAAGGGTCTGTCGGATACCGCTCTTCGTACAGCAGACTCCGGTTATCTGACACGTCGTATGGTCGAT
>CAMONC010000017.1 GCA_946620235.1 uncultured Lachnospiraceae bacterium
AGAGACTACTACGAGATTCTCGGAGTAGACAAGAACGCTGACGAAGCGACACTTAAAAAAGCATACAGAACCTTAGCCAAACAGTGTCACCCGGATACACATCCGGGCGACGCTGACGCTGAGGCTAAATTCAAAGAGCTGTCGGAAGCATACGCCGTCCTGAGCGATCCGGAGAAACGCAGACAGTACGATCAGTTCGGCCATGCCGCATTTGACGGATCGGCCGGAGGTGCCGGATTTGACTTCAACGGTATGGACTTCACCGATATCTTCAGCGATATATTCGGTGATTTCTTCGGAGGAGGCCACAGAAGTTCCGCACGCGGCAACGCTCCGATGAAGGGAGCGAATATCCGTACCAGCGTGCGCATCACCTTTGAGGAAGCTGTATTCGGATGTGAGAAAGAGCTGGACCTTACGCTCAAGGATTCCTGTCCTACATGTCACGGAACCGGAGCCAAGCCCGGTACGAATCCCGAGACGTGTACCAAGTGCGGAGGCAAAGGCCAGGTGGTATTCACTTCACAGTCATTCTTCGGTACAGTACGGAACGTACAGTCATGTCCTGACTGCGGTGGTACCGGAAAAGTGATCAAGGAGAAATGTCCCGACTGTCGTGGCACAGGCTATATATCATCTCGCAAGAAAATACAGGTGAGCATCCCGGCAGGCATAGATGACGGACAGTGCGTGCGCATCCGTGAGAAAGGTGAACCGGGAGTGAACGGAGGCCCCAGAGGTGATCTGCTTGTAGAGGTTGTGGTATCCAGACACGCATTCTTACAGAGACAGGATACGAATCTTTTCTCAACGGTACCGATCTCATATGCCGTAGCAGCTCTCGGCGGTGAGATAATCATCGACACGATAGACGGCAGAGTGGCTTATGATGTTAAGCCCGGCACACAGACCGACACGAGAGTGAGACTCAAGGGCAAGGGAGTACCGAGCCTCAGAAACAAGGATGTACGCGGCGATCACTATGTGACACTCGTGATCCAGACTCCCGAGAAACTCAGCCGTGAGGCAAAGGATCTGCTCAAGAGATTCGATGAGCTGACCGGGGACTCTTTGGGAGCCGCGGCTCGCGTTACCGGGGACGGCGGAGATCCCAGGAAGAAGCGCTCACGCAAGTAAATATGATATAATAACCCGAGCGGAGACGATTCACTCGGGTTATTTGTATGTATGAGCCGGCGCATATGTATATTCACAAGCAGGTGCTTAGAGCTCGTCGTTACTTGGCGAGGTATTTCACGAGCCTAGTAACGTGACGAAGTGATAGCAGCGAAAGCGTGCCTGCGGTGAATGTACATATGCACCGGCGTATTCGGAGAAAACACATGAAATGGATGAGCATTAGAATAAAGACGACGACGGATGCGGAGGACCTCATCATCGGTTCCCTGTACCTGCGCGGGCTCGAGGGTGCACAGATCGAAGATCACATTCCTCTGACGCCTCTGGAGAAGGAGCAGATGTTCGTGGACATTTTGCCTGAGACACAGGAGGATGACGGTACTGCCTATCTCACTTTCTATGTGGAGATGGAGCCTGACGGCAGAGTCATGCTCAATGATACACCATATACTTCCGATGAGGTCCGCGCGATTATCGAAGAGGAACTGGACGAACTGTCGTGCTTTGATATGGATCTAGGAGATCTGACGCTTAACATAGATGAGACCGAGGATATAGACTGGATCAACAACTGGAAGAAGTATTTCCACCAGTTTACGATAGATGACCTGCTTGTCATTCCGTCATGGGAAAGCGTGTCACCTGAGGATGCCGATAAGAAGATCCTGCATATAGATCCGGGTACTGCATTCGGAACCGGTATGCACGAGACTACCCAGCTGTGCATCCGAGAGATGAAGAAGCACATCACACCGGATATGAAGCTGCTTGATATAGGTACGGGCAGCGGTATACTCGGCATCATCGCTTTGATGTACGGTATAGGATCGGTGCGTGCTACGGATCTGGATCCGTGTGCTGTTCCTGCAGTTGATGACAACCTGACCAACAACCATATCGATAAGGCTTTGTTTGAACTGAAGATAGGGAATATCATAGATGACAGAGAAGTGCAGGACTGGGCAGGATATGACACTTATGATGTAGTCATGGCGAATATCCTTGCGGATGTTCTCGTGCCTTTGATGCCCGCAGCCGTGCGTGCATGCAAGAGAGGCGGTGTGATCATCACATCGGGTATCATAGAGGGTAAAGAGGATCTGGTGGCCGATGCCATGCGTGAGTGCGGTCTCACAGTTGAAAACATCACTTCACAGGGAGAGTGGAGAAGCGTGACGGGCAGGAAAGCCTGAAGTCGGAATAACCACAGTATTATGAAGATAAACACAGTAGTCAGAGTGATCGCAGCAGTGCTTGCGGTCATTTGGATGGTAAGGATTTTTTCATATTCATCCGCTTCCGGTGAAGCATCGATGCAGACCAGCAGATCAGTCTGCTTCGATATCGTGAGCTCGTTCAATGATCTGATGCACCTTGGATGGGATGAGGATCGTATTCAGGGCATGTCACGATCCATTGAGAAAATTGTTCGTAAGTCTGCGCATATGGGTGAGTTTGCGGTACTTGGAATTCTTGTTGGAACCGCCTGTGATGCCTGGAGATATGTTGGAGGGTTACCGGAGACAAGCGCGGAACGAACCGGCTTTCGCAGCTTTTTGCGTAAGTCTTTAAGAGGTGTGATCGCCTTTTTGATATGTGTTATATACGCATGTTCCGATGAGTTACACCAGACTTTTGTCGACGGACGGAGCGGTGAGGTCAAGGATGTGGTAATTGATGTGAGCGGAGCGTTGATAGCGATCATTCTGATGGCATTGATCCTGAGAGTAGTGACCAGACATTTCGGACATAAGGAGTCTGTGTAAATGGATCAGTTTTTCATAGATGCATCATGTATAAAGGGTGAACGGATCACGGTCACGGGCCCCGAAGTCAATCATATGACCAATGTTCTGAGGCTGCGGCGCGGCGAGAAAGTGCAGCTGGTCGAGCAGACAACCGGACTCACCTATATCTGCAGCATAGACGAGGCGAATGCGGATAGCGTGGTATGCATTATCGATGACGTTCAGTCAGAATCGCGAGAGCTTCCCGTAGCCATTACCCTGTATCAGGGACTGCCCAAATCCGACAAGCTGGAGTTCGTGATCCAGAAGGCTGTGGAGATGGGAGCGTGCCGAATAGTACCCGTTGCGATGAAGAGAAGTGTGGTCAGACTCTCTGCGGAAAAAACCGATAAGAAGCTGGCACGCTGGAACGCGATAGCAGCATCGGCAGCTACTCAGAGCAAGCGCGGTATGGTGCCCGAGGTATCCGCACCGATGACATATGATGAGGCTGTTCGCGATGCCGCAAAATGTGATGCGATACTGCTGCCGTACGAACTGGAATCCGGCATGGATGAGACTCGCCGGATCCTGAATTCATTGAAGGAGTCTCAGCCGGGATCGATCGCGATATTCATAGGTCCCGAGGGCGGTTTTGATTCAACTGAGGTAGAGCGTGCGACAGATGCCGGTGCACATATCATTACACTTGGCAATCGGATCCTGCGCACAGAGACTGCACCCATAGCCATTCTTGCTTGGCTGACATACATGTTTGAGGATTAGAACTGATGAGTGAGAAAGAAGTCTATCTTGATAACTCGGCGACTACCGCACCTTTTCCCGAGGTTGCGGAAGCCGTAAAACATATCATGGAGGAAAGCTACGGTAATCCCTCCAGCATGCATATGCTTGGCGTGAATGCCGAGAAAAAACTGACCGAGGCATCGGATATACTGGCCGGCACGCTTAAGTGCAAGCCATCCGAAATATTATATACTTCCGGAGGAACCGAGTCGGATAATACTGCTGTATTCGGGGTTGCCCATGCGAGGCACCGTGCGGGTAAGCATATCATTACGACCCGCATCGAGCATCCCGCAATTCTCGAGCCCTGTGCCTGTCTTGAAAAAGAAGGCTTTGAGATTTCATATTTGGGTACCGATGAGAATGGGATCATAGATACGGATGAACTGGAGTCACTCATACGGCCGGATACCATACTCGTGTCGATCATGCATACCAATAATGAGATAGGATCACTCCAACCGATAGAGGCAGCAGGCTCTTTGATCAAAAAGAAAAACCCCGATTGCATTTTTCATGTGGATGCCGTGCAGGGTTATGCAAAAGACACGATCATCCCGAAGAAAATGAACATCGATCTGATGAGTGTAAGCGCCCATAAATTCCATGGACCGCGCGGTGTGGGTTTTCTGTATATCAAGGACAAAACACGTATCGATCCTATCATATACGGTGGCGGTCAGCAGAAGGGCATGCGCTCGGGAACCGAGAATGTTGCAGGCATATACGGCATGGCTCTGGCTGCCCGGAAGTCCTATGCAGACCTCGCGGAAGACAGACAGCGTATGTATGAGTTGAAGAAATACTTCGTTGACGAACTCGTTAAGATCGAGGGCGTATCGGTGAACGGAGTTCCCGGTGGCGCACCTCATATAATCAGCGCATCCTTCGAGGGAGTCAGGAGCGAAGTACTGCTCCATTCACTCGAGGATAAGGGCATATATGTCTCCGCGGGTAGTGCGTGTGCCACGAACAGACCTCATATATCGGCTACATTGACAGCGATCGGCCTGCGCAGGGAACTGCTTGATTCGACAATACGCTTCAGCATTTCAACATTTACCACGCGTGAGGAATTGGACTACACACTGTCTGTGCTCGGCGAACTTCTCCCGGTGCTCCGCCGTTTCACCAGACATTGATCCGGATGAATCCGGGTTTCTTAGACGGACGAGTATTATGATCAGACAAAAATTCAATTTCAAGACTTTTAGCCTGGTGTATTTGTTCACCATAATTCTTATATCCCTGCTGACAGTGGCTATCGTTTATGCTTCCTCAACAAAGAAGGTAGTATATGAAGGTAATGGCGGCATGATAGAGGCCTGTGAATACAGTCCGGGAATATATGCTGTCGAGGTGGATTATGATTCGGACTGCGAAGGTATTATTCAGGTAACCCCTGAAGGAGAAAGGAATCTGTGGAGCGTAGATCATTCCGTTGCTTATATGCGGGATTATGCAAATCATGCCAAATCCCTGTTCCGTGTTGATCAGGATGGAGGCAGAATCTCCGTTTCAATCTACCCCGTTCAAGAAGATCTGAAGTTTTCGCTTGAAAGAGTTGTGATAGTTCGCAAGCGGCTTGCGTCAGCGACGTATTCTGCGCTGAGAATCCTTTTTGCTGCGCTGATCTTATATGCTATTGCCGCCTTTGTATATTCAGCTCTTAACAAAGCAATGGACCGGAATAAGAAACTTTTGTTTATGGGGATATTTTTATTATGGTTTGTTTCTATGTTCGGTTTCATGGAGGGCTATCTCCCGGGCGGACATGACGTTGATTTCCATCTCACAAGAATTGCAGGTTTGGCTGATGGAATCAGATCAGGTCATTTTCCTGTGAGGATATATATGGACTATGTTAATGATTACGGATATCCTCTGGGTATAATGTATGGGGATCTGTTCCTGTATCCGTCTGCGATATTGCATATTCTGGGACTGCCGTTGTGGCAATGCTATGTGTTCTATGTGGGTTATATTTCTCTTATGACGGCGATCATCTCATGTTATGCATTTACCCAAATGACTGAAAACACAAATATCGGTTTTATTGGCTCTGCATTATATACGTTATCTGCCTGGAGATTGAATGATGTATATATTAGGGCGGCAGCAGGCGAATATGCGGCAATGGCATTTCTTCCTTTGATCGTACTTGGTTTTTTCAATGTCTTTTCAAGTGATGGCAAAGAGAAGGATCGCAAAGCTTTTATTTATCTGGTGATAGGTTACTTCGGCGTGATCCAGACTCACATGTTGAGTTCCGTTATCATAACCGTTTTTCTGGTAGTACTTGGCCTGATCATGATCAAAAGAATACTGTCACGATCCAAGATCTTTCTTATCATAAAATCGGCCGTGGCGGCATTTCTGGTCAACCTTGCATTTATAGTTCCCCTGTTGGATTATTATATGTCTCATGATCTGATTGTTGAGGATCAGGATATTAGGATTCAAACTCATGGTGCATACTGGTCACAGCTTTTTTCCACCAGAGGAAATATGCTGCGAGGATCCATGACTGTTGCGGACTCGATCGGTATATGTGATGATATGCCTTTTGGGATGGGGCTGGGTCTTCTTTTTGTTCTGTTTGGGGTCCTTATAGTCCTTCTTGTTGACAGGGAATGCAGGTACAGACTCGTTCTTGGAATTTGCGGTGTCGTGGCTGTTGTTTCGCTGTTCATGTCGACATGCTATTTTCCGTATGATTTTATTGCCGGAAATCTGACTTTTGTCGGCAGGATCATCGGCAGTGTTCAGTTTCCGTGGAGATACCTGGTCATAGTTACGCTTTCCCTCACGATTGCAGCCGTCTTCCTTCTTAAATACTTGTGGGAAAAGAACAGGCAGCATTTTGTTCTTATCACATCATTGTTACTTGTGCTCCATGTGACTATGGCATTTGGGTTTATATCGGACCGTATCAGTCAAATAGATACATGCATCACTGCTATGAACTCGGATCAAATCGCATCTCCGATGATCAGTACAGATACGATGTACTGGATACAGGGTATGTCCAGAGACGATATTTCCGATCGTGAGATATTTACTTCGGGAGAGGACGTGACGGCAGTAATGACGAGCTGTAAAATGCCCTCTTGTGATATCGCTTTTTCAAAATCGGGAGGAGCAGCGGATGGCAAATCATTTATAGAGCCACCGATCCTGAATTATAAAGGGTATCATGCTTATTGTGACGGAGTTGAGCTTGCTGTTTCCGATGGAGATAACTATAGGATCAGAGTGGAGCTTCCCGACCGGGAGAAAGGGGTTATTCATATTTCCTTTAAGGAACCGGTATTGTGGCGGATTTCCGAGCTGATTTCGATATTAAGCCTGATCCTGATAGTTATATACTGTTTTCTTGAAAACAGAAAAAAGAAGAATTGCGTATAAAATTATTAAGAATCCCTTAAATGTATTATCCGGGATTGATTAGTGTGTTAGCATTATTCTGATGTGTTGGGTTACAAGCATATAAACCTACTTGATGAAAGTGTGACTGTTATGAAGAAAAACTTGAAAATCAAACACCTGATGACCTGTATGCTTGCGTCTGTGCTGACGATCAGCCTGCTTACCGGCTGTCAGTATCGTATCACGGACAAGACCGTGGAGGAGGAAGTGGCAGAGGCTCTGGCGGAAGCTGAGGAACAGTGGAAGATCGAAGCTCAGCACAGGCAGGATGAAGCTGTAGCGGCAGCATTGAAATCATATGAAGAAACACAGAAAAAAACCGATGACAAGCTGCTTGAAGATGTGCTGAATTCGGGAGAAATAGAGAAACCGGATGTTACCGCCATGACCGGTAACAGTCTGGATCAGATCGAGATCCCTGTTTCGCAGGCAGACCATACGGGAAATGTTGAGACAGCTGTTGAAGACAAACTGCAGATCGTATTTATGGGTGATTCGATCTTTGACTCGGTCAGAGACGAGACGGGTATAGCATATCAGGTTGGTCAGAGGCTGGGTGCTGATATATATAATCTGTCTATAGGAGGATCGAGTGCCGGCATTCAGTACTATAAACCCTGGCAGTTCGATCAATGGACGGAGGTCGATTTCCTGGGAGTGATATATGCGCTGGAGAACAAGATCGACCGTAAGATATTTGAACCGTATAAGTCCGGTGAGATCATGGAAACCCTTGATCCGACGAAGACGGATTACTTCATAATCCAGTATGGAACCAATGATTTTCTGTCTTATATCCCGATAGGCGGAGACGGTGCTTATTGCTATAAGTTTTCAACGGCGCTACAGGAGGGAATAACCGAACTTCAGGAGTTGTACCCGAATGCAAAGATCATCGTATGTACTCCGTATTATATGCAATTCTGGGCTTCAAACAGAACAGTTTTTGTGGGCGACTCGCATACGGTGAACAACGGCTTCGGTACACATCTGGATTACATTAACTGGGCGGAAGGTATTGCAAATGATTGCGGTGTCGCGAGCCTGAATATGTATAACCTTTCCGGCGTGGACGGATATACCATCGATAAACTGACGGTGGACGGCATCCATCCGAATGAGGAACTGAGAACGAAGTATGCCGATATCCTGGTGGAAAAGATCGAAGAGATGGAAGCCATTCAGGAGCAGGAGGAAGTACAGACACCTGAGGAAGTACAGACACCTGAGGAAGTACAGACACCTGAGGAAGCACAGGGAACTGAAGGATGACACACACTTTTCTGATCAAATATGCGGAGATCGCGTTAAAGGGGAAGAACAGACATCTTTTTGAGGAAGCACTCGTACAGCAGATCAAGTATGCGGTAAAGAAGCTGGATCGTGAGTATGCAGTGAGACGTGCTCAGGGCAGGATATACGTCGATATCGAGGATGATGCTTCGTATGACGATGATGAGGTGATCGATGCGCTCGGACACGTATTCGGTATAGTGGGCATATGTCCGATCATCAGTCTGGAGGATGACGATTTCGAAGGCATATGCAGGGCAGCCGTGGAGCATATGGGGGCGGAGTATCCCGACCGCGAGGGCCTGACCTTCAAGGTAAATGCCAGACGTGCACGCAAGGATTATTTCAAGGATTCAATGGAGATAAATGCTGATGTCGGAGAGGCGATATTGAATGCTTATCCCGAACTTCGGGTGGACGTACATCATCCTGATATCAACCTGTATATAGAGATCCGTGAGACCATCAGCATATATTCAAAAGTGATCCCCGGCCCCGGCGGTATGCCTGTAGGTACCAGCGGAAAAGGAATGCTGCTTTTGTCGGGAGGAATAGATTCTCCCGTAGCCGGATATATGGTTGCAAAGCGCGGCGTGAAGATCGATGCGGTATATTTCCATGCACCTCCGTATACATCGGAGAGAGCGAAGCAGAAAGTCGTGGATCTGGCACGTATCGTATCGGCATACACGGGTCCCATATATCTGCATGTGATCAACTTCACGGATATTCAGATGTATATCTATGAGAAATGTCCTCATGATGAACTGACCATCATCATGCGCAGATATATGATGCGTATAGCACAGACGATCGCACAGGAGACAGGCAGCATGGGTCTGATCACCGGTGAGTCGATAGGCCAGGTCGCATCGCAGACTATGCAGAGCCTCGCATGCACCGATGAGGTATGTGAGATGCCTGTCTACAGACCGCTGATCGGATTTGATAAGAATGAGATAGTGGAGATATCACAGAAGATAGGAACTTTCGAGACATCCATACTTCCGTTTGAGGACTGCTGCACGATATTCGTTGCGAAGCATCCCGTGACGAAGCCGAAGCTGGATGTGATCATCAGACATGAGCACAATCTGGACGAAGGGATTGACGCGCTGGTGAAGACTGCGCTTGAGACGGACGAAGTGATCATAGTGAAGTGATATGATGCGGATCGTTCCGAATGTTTTTTAAGATCGAACAAAAAAATCTGCCGGTCAAGTTAACTTGACGGCAGATTCTTTGCGTTCGATCCTATATCATATCAGATCAGATCATGTAGGGCTTAAGTGTCTCGAGCACGTTGTCTACATTATCTTCTGCATGGATGTTAAGATCTATAGGCTTTGAAAGATCCAGTGAGAAGATACCCATGATGGACTTTGCATCGATAACATATCTGCCGGATACTAAATCAAAATCATAATCAAACTTGGTGATGTCATTAACGAATGACTTAACCTTATCGATCGAATTCAAAGAAATCTGTACTGTTTTCATTAGAAATTACCTCCTTCTTATTGTAAAGCCTATGCTATAATACTAAAGGCTGTAATTCTAAAAGTCAATGAAAAACCCTACAAAAATAACCATTCCCGGACATGAAAACAGTAGCATTACGCAGCCTCGGGTGTAAGGTCAACGCATACGAGACTGAAGGAATCCAACAAATTTTGCAGCAAAATGGTTATATTATTGTGCCATTTGATGCAAAGGCTGATATATACATCGTAAATACATGCTCTGTAACCAATATCGCGGACCGCAAAAGCAGGCAGATGCTTCATAAGGCAAAAAGCACGAATCCCGAAGCGATAGTGGTGGCTTGCGGATGCTATGTTCAGACAGGTCTGGATACTCTCAAGACTGACGATTCGGTCGACATTATCATAGGCAATAACGAAAAAAATAACGTACTCGAAGTGCTCAGATCCTACGAAGCGGGGCTTGAGGCGGGACATGTGGAGAACCCCATGATTCGTGTAAGGGACATGTCGGAGAAGCAGTCTTATGAGGAAATGCATGTCGGCACATATTCCGACAGGACACGTGATTTCGTCAAGATCCAGGACGGATGTGACCGCTTCTGCACCTACTGCATCATCCCCTATGCGAGGGGGCGTGTCAGAAGCAGGACACAGGAGGACGTGACAGATGAGGTTACCGGCATGGTCGGTGGCGGATGCCGTGAGATTGTGCTCACCGGTATTCATGTCAGTTCGTATGGGGCAGACAGAGGCGGTTCGGAACTTCTGCCGCTTCTTCGGAAACTCCAGGACATCGACGGACTGGAGCGCATTCGGCTCAGCTCACTTGAACCGGGCATCATCACACCGGATTTCGTATCGGGTATACGTGAGCTGACCAAGGTTTGTCCGCATTTCCATCTCTCGATGCAGAGCGGCAGTGCCGGCGTTCTTAAGCGTATGAACCGGCATTACACTCCCGATGAGTATTACGACAGGGTACAGCTGCTCAGATCGGCATATGATAACCCTGCGATCACTACCGATGTGATAGTCGGATTTCCGGGTGAGACTGAGGATGAATTCGAAGAAACATATCGTTTCATAGAGCGTGTCGGATTCTATGAGCTACATGTGTTTAAGTACTCGAAGCGCACCGGAACCCCTGCGGCGCAGATGCCGGGTCAGCTGACCGAGCGTGAGAAAGCACGCAGATCGGAGATCCTGATAGAGCTCGGCCACAGGCTGGCGGAAGAATATCGCCGGTCTCATAAGGGGCAAAGCGCTGTGGTCCTGACCGAAGAATACAAGACTATAGACGGAGTCGGATATCTGATCGGTCATACACCTGAGTATATATGCGCGGCGGTCCCCGAGGATGCAGCGAATCCCAATCAGCTTGTAAGAGGCACATTCGGAGATATTCTCGATCCGGAAACGGTACTATTTTTGCCTGATTCCGATGCCCTGAAATAGTGACATGCATCGGATATTTTGATACACTAAAGATTGGTACTTCAATACATGTGGGAGTGTCGATCCATGGATGTACAAACCGCTATAAATCGGGTCCTGGTCAGATTGTTCCGGAGGATCAATACCATCGAGGAAAAGGCCATCTGCAGGGACGAATTTAAAAATATAACGCTGAATGAGGCTCATGTGATCGAGGCGATCGGCGAGAACGGCCAGAGCAACATGACTGCCGTAGCCAAGGCATTGGATGTCACTACAGGCACGCTTACCATCTCGGTGAATTCTCTTGTTCGTAAAGGATTGGTGAACAGGGAAAGATCCGAGGAGGATCGCAGAGTGGTTCTGGTCAGTCTGACGGACAAGGGGAGAGATCTCCACCACCGTCATGCCGAATTCCACGACCGCATGATCAGCGATATAACAGATAATCTGGATGAAGAGGAGATACGTATTCTGGCGAGAGCTCTGGATAAGCTGAATGATTTCTTTTCATCCTGCGAGTAATTTACAGATTGCATGTGGACGGAGGGGTTGCAATGAGTGATGTAAAACAGAAGATTGAGAACGGTCAGACATATCTGGGTATTGAACTCGGTTCTACCAGGATCAAAGCGGTACTGATCGATGACAGTTTCGCACCCGTAGCGCAGGGATCCCATGAGTGGGAGAACCGCTATGAAAACGGTGTATGGACTTATTCGTTGGAGGATATATGGGGTGGACTCCAGGACTGCTATGCCGGTCTGGCATCGGATGTGCAGAAGCAGTATGGAGTGACGCTGACGAACGTCGGCAGCATCGGATTCTCCGCAATGATGCACGGATATATGGCATTTAATTCCGAGGGCAAACTGCTGGTTCCATTCAGAACATGGCGTAACTCCATGCAGGAAGCCGCATCTGCCAAGCTTACCGAGGTGTTCGGATTCCATATCCCTCAGAGATGGAGCATAGCTCATCTGTATCAGTCGATCCTGAACGGAGAGGAGCATGTGAAGGATGTTGCTTTCTTCACCACACTCGCCGGATATCTGCAGTGGCAGCTGACAGGCAGTAAGACTCTCGGCGTAGGCGAAGCTTCGGGCATGTTCCCGATAGATCCTTCCACAGGTCAGTTCAATACCGATATGATCTCCAAATTCGACGCGTTGGTAGCCGATAAGGGTTATCCCTGGAAGCTTGCGGATATCATGCCCGATGTTGCATCCGCAGGTGTGCAGGCCGGTACTCTCACCGAGGAGGGTGCGAAGAAGCTCGATCCCAGAGGCAATCTGAAGGCAGGCATCCCGCTCTGTCCTCCCGAAGGAGATGCAGGTACGGGTATGGTAGCCACGAATGCGGTTAAGCAGCGTACCGGTAATGTATCAGCCGGTACATCGGTTTTCTCAATGGTAGTTCTGGAGAAAGATCTGTCCAAAGCTTATGAGGAGATAGATATAGTCACCACACCTACAGGCGATCCCGTAGCTATGGTTCACTGCAACAACTGTACTTCTGATATAAATGCATGGGCAGGACTGTTCAGGGAGTTCGCTGAGCTGATCGGCCCCGGCGTAGATACCAACAAGCTCTACACCACACTCTTCAACGTGGCGATGAGCGCCGATAAGGATTGCGGAGGACTGCTTTCGTACAACTATATTTCCGGTGAGAACATTACCGGATTTGAAGAAGGACGTCCGATGTTCATACGCATGCCCGATGCGAAATTCACATTGGCGAACTTCATGAGAACACATCTCTACAGTGCGGTCGCAGCACTCAAGATCGGTAATGACATCCTCTTTAACGAAGAAGGCGTGACTGTGGATCGCATCACCGGACACGGCGGATTCTTCAAGACTCCCGGTGTGGGACAGCGTATCATGGCGGCAGCCCTGAACGTGCCCGTCACCTGCATGGAGACAGCTGGAGAGGGAGGCCCTTGGGGCATGGCTCTGCTTGCAGCATATATGCAGCTTAAAGCAGACGGAGAGACTCTCGGTGATTTCCTGGAGAACAGGGTATTCAAGGGTGAGAGCGGAGAGACCGTAGCACCTGACATCGCCGATATCAACGGTTTCAACAAATTCATGAAAGCATACAATTCCGGCATAGCTGCACAGAGAGCGGCTGTTGACGGACTTAAATGATAAGATCAGGAGGAGCGTATTATGTTAGAAGAACTCAAAAAAAGAGTATACGAAGCCAATATGCTGCTGCCGAAATACGGACTTGTGACTTTTACCTGGGGTAATGTCAGCGAGATCGATGAGGAGCGCAAGATTTTTGCCATCAAGCCCAGCGGTGTGGAGTATGAGAAACTGACTCCCGACGATATGGTTCTGGTGGACCTGGACGGCAAGGTAGTGGAGGGCAATCTCAGACCTTCATCCGATACTCCCACTCATGTGGAGCTGTATAAGGCATTCACATCGGTGCATGGTATAGTTCATACTCATTCACCTTATGCTACGAGCTGGGCTCAGTCGGGACGTTCGATTCCCTGCTACGGTACCACTCATGCAGACTATATCTATGGTGAGGTACCTTGTATCAGATGTCTGATGGACAAGGAGATAGCGAAGGACTATGAGAAAAACACCGGTCTGTTGATAGTCAGCGAATTCGAGAGACTGTGTCTGGAGCCTGAGGCCGTTCCCGCAGTACTGTGCAAAAATCACGGACCTTTTACATGGGGTAAGGATGCACATGATGCCGTACATAACGCCGTGGTTCTCGAGCAGGTAGCCAGAATGGCATATATGGCTGAACAGATCAATCCACGTATCCAGCCTGCACCTCAGGCACTTTTGGATAAGCACTATACACGTAAGCATGGCGCTAACGCATATTACGGTCAGAAATAGGAGGGCAGATATGAACAAACTTGAGTTGCAAAAAACCGCAAACGAAGTCCGTAAGGGCATCGTGACTGCTGTACACGGAGCCGGAGCCGGACATCCGGGCGGATCTTTATCTGCTGCAGATATCTTCACTTATCTGTATTTCGAAGAAATGAACATCGATCCCAAGGATCCGAAGAAGAAGGACAGAGATCGTTTCGTTCTGTCAAAAGGACACACAGCTCCGGGTCTGTATTCCGCACTGGCTAACAGAGGGTATTTCCCGGTAGAGGATCTGCCTACACTCAGACACCTCGGATCATATCTGCAGGGTCATCCCTGTATGCAGGAAACTCCCGGTGTGGACATGTCATCAGGTTCACTCGGACAGGGTATCTCGGCAGCGGTAGGTATGGCTCTGGCAGCCAAGCTGGACGGTGCTTCATATCGTACATATACACTGCTCGGTGACGGTGAGATCGAGGAAGGCCAGGTATGGGAGGCAGCCATGTTTGCCGGAGCGAAGAAGCTTGATAACCTGGTAGTGATCGTGGACAACAACAATCTGCAGATTGACGGACCTATCGATAAGGTCAACAATCCTTACCCGATCGACAAGAAGTTCGAAGCATTCAATTTCCATGTGATCAACATCGACGGTAATGACTTCGATCAGATAGATGCTGCCTTCAAGGAAGCACGCGAGACGAAGGGTATGCCTACTGCGATCATCGCGAAGACCGTTAAGGGCAAGGGTGTATCATTCATGGAGAACAACGTAGGCTGGCACGGCAAGGCACCGAATGATGAAGAGTATGCTGTGGCTATGGCGGATCTGAACAGGATCGGCGAGGAATTGGGAGGTGCAAACTGATGGCAGATGTAAAAAAGATCGCAACGCGTGAGAGCTACGGAAACGCTCTGGTTGAAGTCGGCAAGGAAAATCCTGATGTAGTGGTACTCGATGCCGATCTGGCCAATGCAACCAAGACAGGTATATTCCAGAAGGAATTCCCTGACAGGCATATAGACTGCGGTATCGCAGAGTGTAACATGACAGGTATCGCTGCGGGACTCGCTACCTGCGGCAAGATCCCTTTTATCAGCTCATTTGCAATGTTCGCTGCAGGACGTAACTATGAGCAGGTACGTAACTCAATCGGATATCCTCATCTGAATGTAAAGATCGGTGCAACCCATGCAGGTATCACTGTAGGTGAGGACGGAGCATCACATCAGTGTCTCGAGGATATCGCTCTGATGCGTACTATCCCCGGCATGACCGTGATCGTACCCGCTGATGATACCGAGGCTCGTGCAGCCGTTCATGCGGCAGTAGATTATGTGGGTCCCGTATACCTGAGATTCGGACGTGCGGCAGTGCCGGTGATCAACGATCCCGCTACCTACAAGTTCGAGATGGGTAAGGGTGTAGTCCTGAGAGAAGGCAAGGACGTAACCATCGTAGCTACAGGCATCACTGTGGCGGCTTCTCTGGAAGCAGCCGAGGCTTTGGCAGCAGAGGGTATCGATGCCGAGGTTATCAATATCCATACCATCAAACCTCTGGACGACGATCTCATCGTTAAGTCCGCAACCAAGACAGGTAAGGTCGTTACCGCAGAGGAACATTCCGTAATAGGCGGACTCGGATCTGCAGTATGTGACTGCCTGTCAGCTAAGCATCCCGTTCCCGTATATAAGATCGGTATTAACGATCAGTTCGGTGAATCCGGATCGGCCGGAGCACTGGTTCAGAAGTACGGACTTGATGCAGCCGGTATAGCGAAGAGCGTGAAAGGATTCTTAAGCAAATAAGATGGGACATAATATACTGGCACCGTCAATACTGGCGGCCGACTGTGCGGATCTGCGCACAGAGATACAGACTATAGAGGCAGAAGGGGCAGAGTACGTTCACATCGATGTGATGGACGGGGTATTCGTGCCCTCTCTGTCTTTCGGGATTCCGATCGTGGAGTCAGTCAGAAAGATAACCGGAATGGTTCTGGATGTACACCTGATGATCATACATCCGCTGAAGTATATCAAACAGTTTGCACAGGCCGGAGCCGACAGCATTACATTTCATATGGAGTCTGAGGATGATCCGGATGAGGTCATCGATGCGATACGTGCAGCGGGTTGCAAGGTGGGTATATCCATCAAGCCCGGCACACCGATCGAGGATGTATACCGGTATCTGGACAAGGTTGATATGCTGCTCATCATGACAGTGGAGCCCGGATTCGGAGGACAGCTGTATATCCCCGCATCCACGGCCAGGATCGCTCAGGCGAGATATCATATTAACTCCAACGCACTGAATGTGGATATAGAGGTGGACGGCGGCATAACCGAAGAAACCGCGGCTACTGTCATCGAAGTGGGAGCGAATGTGATCGTGGCAGGCAGTGCGATCTTCCATGGAGACACAGCGGATAATACCCGCAAATATGTGAAACTGCTGAGCGAAAAGAAAACGGGTGAAGTGCTATGAAACTGGGAAGAAACGATCCATGCTGGTGCGGAAGCGGCAGGAAGTACAAGGTATGTCACGAGAGAATGGATGAACGTATCGAATCCTACAGACTCGAAGGTCATATCGTTCCCGGTCCCGAACAGATCAAAAATGAAGAACAGATACAGGGCATCAGAGAGAGCAGCAAATTAAACATTGCGATCCTTGATGAAGTAACCGACAAGATCCTTGCCGGTATGAGCACTCAGGATATAGATGACATAGTCAGCAGCCTGACTCAGAAGATGGGAGGTATAGCTGCACCGCTCGGCTATGAAGGATTTCCGAAGAGCGTGTGCACTTCGATCAATGACGAGGTGTGTCACGGAATACCTTCCTCCGATATCATCCTGAAGGACGGCGACATCATCAACGTGGATGTATCCACGATCTATAAGGGATATTTCTCGGATTCATCCAGAATGTTCTGCATAGGCGATGTATCTCCGGAGAAGAAACGCCTCGTAGAGGTAGCCAGGGAATGTATGCAAAAGGGCATTGAAGCCGTTAAGCCCTGGACATTTCTGGGTGATATGGCTGATGCCGTTAACTCACATGCCAAGGCTAACGGATACACCATAGTCCGTGAGATCGGAGGACATGGCGTAGGCATAGAGTTCCATGAGGAGCCTTTTGTTAGCTACGTGACCAGACCCGGCACTGAGATGCTGATGGTTCCCGGCATGGTATTTACGATAGAACCCATGGTAAATATGGGCAAAGCGGATATCTATACCGACGAAGAGAACGGATGGACAGTCCATACCGAAGACGGCAAGCCGTCAGCACAGTGGGAGGTTACTCTGGCGGTGACCGAGGACGGATACGAGATACTTACTTATTAATTACGGAGTATTTTGCGCAGGAGGACTTATGTTTAAGAAAAAAGGGATATCGACGCTTGGCAAGGATGTTGAATACGGAATTTTGCAGGCTTTGTCCCGTGATTACCTGATCATCGTGGCTGTTGACTCGCGTACCGGTGAGTTCAATGTCAGCAGATGCAGTGAAGAGTCCGCACCTGTGCTTGAGGGATATCTGTCATTGGGACTCAGCTTCGAAGAGATCGTATACAGATATGTGGATGATCATGTACATGAAGAAGACCGCGAGATCGTGAAGCAGAGTTTCTCGTTGAATAATGTCCGCGAAGAACTGCTGACGAATGACCGGTTTTCGCTGATGGTACGTCTGGTAGAAAAAGATACCATCAAATACGTCAGGGCTGAGATCCGCAGGTTCGATATCAGATCAGACCGCAAATTCCTGCTGGCCGTAAGAGATGTGGACCGTGAGGTCCATATCGATCTGATGCGACAGAGCGAATTGAGAGACGCATATCAGGCAGCCGAAAAAGCATCGCACGCCAAGAATACGTTTATGTACA
Source organism: uncultured Lachnospiraceae bacterium (assembly GCA_946620235.1). Lineage (GTDB taxonomy): Bacteria > Bacillota > Clostridia > Lachnospirales > Lachnospiraceae > XBB2008. The sequence goes on from CAMONC010000017.1 coordinate 18,072, forward strand.
ACCTTTCTCATGATATCAGAAGTCCTCTGAATGCTATCATGGGTTATACCACAGTCGCATCGGATAACTGCGACGATCCCAAGATGCTGAAGAAGTGTCTCGGACGCATAGATGATGCCAGCCATCAGGTGCTGGGTATCATCAGTGAGATCCTGGATATCAATGAACTGGAGGAGGGTGTGGTCAATGTCACCGAGCACACTCTGACGATGGCGGACCTCGAGAGACAGACAGTCCAGACAGTTCAGTCTCAGGTCAGGGACAAGAAGCTGGATTTCATCGTGCACAATACGGATACGGCCAATCCCACGCTCATTATGGATGACGCACATGTTGTGCGTATGCTGGTGAATCTGATCAGCTATTCATCCAGATATACCGAGGCAGGCGGCAATATTACTTTGACAATAAACGCTTCAAACGCTCACGATCCCGATTATCGCAGGTATACTTTCATAGTCGAGGATAACGGTATAGGCTGCACGCCCGAGCAGGATGCAGGTGTGAACATACCTATTGTCAGACATATTCTGGATGCCCTGGGCGGCATACTTCAGGTTGAAACCAACGAGGGAAAGGGCAGCAGATTTACCGTTGACATCGAGTTCAAACTGGCCGGTGCGGAAGAAACCGATTCGGAAGCCGATCAGGATGCGGCGGCCGAAGACGTATCACGCATTCTGTCGGGTAAGAGAGTGCTGATCGTCGATGATTCATCGGTCAGTGCCGACATAGCCGTTACGATCCTATCGAACTTCAATGTGCAGACTGAGGTGTCGAGCGACGGAAATACCGCTATCGATATGATCTGTTCCAATGAGGTGGGATATTACGATCTGATACTTATGGATATAGAGATGCCGAATATGGATGGCCATGAGACCACCAGAGAGATCCGGGGGCTGCACAGACCCGACGCGAAGACACTGCCGATAGTGGCTCTGACTGCGGATGTGTTTGAGAGTACAAAGAAAGAAGCATTTGAAGCCGGCATGAATGATTTCATACCCAAGCCGATCGATGTGGTGCAGATGAAGGATAAGCTGGTCAATATCCTGAAAAAGTGATCATGCATGCTGCATACATATCGGGTATGAGGAACATGATCAGATCTCGTCGTCATCATCCTCGATGTTATCCGAGATGGGCAGTGAGAATATGAACTCTGTTCCGACACCTTCGGTAGAGATCACATTTATATGTTCATTGTGGGCACGGATTATTTCTTTTGTTATCGAGAGACCTAATCCCGTGCCCTTTTTGTCTTTTCCTCTGGACAGGTCGGATTTATAGAATCTGTCCCAGATGTTCTTGATGTCATCCTTCGGAATACCGATTCCGGTGTCCTTCACACTGACGAATACCTTGTTGTGCTTCTCCGTAGTCTCGATCGTGATGGCCGAGTCGTGATGTGAGAATTTCACGGCGTTATCACACAGGTTGTAGAGTACCTGCTCTATCTTGCCGCGGTCGGCCGATACGTACATGGTCTCACCGGTGAGTATCAGGTCGAAAGAGATACCTCTCTCCATACATGTTCCGCCGAAGGTGGCGGTGACATTACGGATGACTTCGTTGATATCGAAGTCGGTGATATCGAGCAGCATTCCCGAGGTGTTCAGATTGTTGAGCGTCAGAAGTGAGTTCGTGAGCTTGGTCAGGCGATCAGTCTCATTTAAAACGATCTTGAGGTATTTCTCGTGCATCTCGGGAGGTATGGTGCCGTCGACCATCGCTTCGAGATATCCGTGCATGGACGTGAGCGGTGAGCGGAAGTCATGTGATACGTTAGCCACGAACTTCTTCTGGTCGTCTTCGGATCTGGCGATCTCACCTGCCATGTAACTTAAGGTAGCGGCGAGATATCCGATCTCGTCCTCGCTGTCCACACTGAACTCATAATGCATGTTACCGGAGGCATATTGCTCGGTCGCAGCTGTGATCGTCTTTAACGGTATGTATACCATTTCGGTGAAAAAGATGAGTATGATCAGCGACAGCAGAAACAGAATGATCAGCATGATGTAGCAGATGTTCAGGATCTCGTTGCTTGATTTCTCGAGTTCGGACATTGGGTAATGAATGACTACATACCCGTTGATCTTGAGTGAGCTGGATATGGGCGCGATGACGGAGAGCATATCGGTCTTGAAGGAACCGAAGAAGTCTCCCTGCGTATAGTATGTGCCCGCCGTCACGGCAGGGTCGAAGTTCTCGACAATGATCTCGGAGTCGGGAGTCAGTAACTTGGAGGAATCGAGGACCATACGTCCGGACGGATTGATGATCCAGATAGTGGATTTGATATATCGGGAAAGAGCACTGATCTGCAAACGGACCGTATCCAGTGAGGCCTGTGAATTATACAGGTCGTTTGCATATGTGTTGGCGATGATAGCTGCTTCACGATAGAGGTCTTCGGATTTCTCTCTGGTCAGATGATCGGTGATCATGCTGGATACAAAGGACCCCACGACTACGAATCCGAAGAAGCCGAAAATGATGTAAGCCAGAATGAATTTCAGATAGAGGGTTTTCCTCATCTGCGTACCTCGAATTTATAACCGATGCCCCAGATCGTGGATATCTTCCAGTCTTCATGGTCACCGAGTTTTTCACGGAGTCTCTTGATGTGTACGTCAACGGTACGGGTATCACCGATATATTCATAGCCCCAGATCTGGTCCAGAAGCTGCTCTCTGGTGAATACGTGATTGGGTGATGCTGCCAGGAAGTAGAGAAGCTCGAGTTCCTTCGGAGGCATATCGATGCTTTCACCGCGATAGATGACGGAGTAGTCGGTACGGTTGACCTTGAGGTCGGGATACTCGACATATTCGGCGTCGTCGTTCCTGGTTTCCGTGGGAGTATTTTTGAATCTCCTGAGCACTGCCTTGACTCTGGCTACGAGTTCCTTGGAGTCAAAAGGTTTCTCTATATAATCATCCGCACCGAGCTCGAGACCGAGGACTTTATCGAAAACCTCGCCCTTTGCACTCAGCATGATGATTGGCAGATTCATGCGGTTGCGGACTTCCCTGCACACCTGATAGCCGTCCATGCCGGGAAGCATGATATCTAAGAGCATCAGGTCGGGTTCGAAGGTGTCGATCGCAGTCAGGGCACTTTCTCCGTCATGCACCATCATGGTCTCGAAACACTCCTTGGTCATATACAGGGATATGAGTTCCGCGATGTTCTCATCATCATCAACTATAAGGATCTTCTGCTTGGCAGCCATGTGATCTACCTCTCTGTAGGTTTAGTATGTGTCAGGTTATTTGAACTCTGCGATAGTGACTCCGGCATCGCCTTCACCGTATTCTCCGAGACGGAAGTTCGCGATGTACTTGGCCTTTTTCAGGTGGGCCGATACGGCATTCCGGAGTGCTCCGGTGCCCTTGCCGTGTACTATGCGTACGCTGGGCAGATGAGCGAGGTAAGCATCATCTAGATACTTATCTAGGGCATACAGTGCTTCATCCACGGTCATTCCGAGGAGATTGATCTCTGTGGAAATGTGCTGTGTCTTGCTGATGCGACCGGATCCCCCGGCAGATGAGTTCTTTCTTCCGGATCCCGATGACCTGAAGCCGGGACCTGTGATGTCGGCTTCGTCGATCAGCTCTATATCGTCTGTCTTAACCTGCGATTTAATGATACCACATTGTACCCAGAGTTTGCCTGATTTATCGGGCAGAGCGGATACCGTACCCTTTAGCCCCATAGATATCACACGGACACTGTCACCGAGGCGGAGCTTGGAAATATCGACTTTTTTGCGGGCGGTATCGGCCTGCTTCTTCCGTGACATCTTCGATATCGAGTCGTCGTTGGCATTTATTTTTTCGCGGACTTCGGTACGTGCCTTTTCGAGTTCGCGCATGGATATGCCGGGACCGGCTTCTCTGAAGATACGTATCGTTCGGTCTGCTTCATCCTTTGCTTCCTGCAGGATGCGCTTTGCTTCCTCACGTGCCTCGATGAGCATCTTGTCGCGGGCACTGTCGAGCTTCTCCTGAGTGCTGTCGAGTTTCTCCTGATCGGATCTGATGCGTTCTTCGCTCTCGGCCAGCTCCATCTCTTTGCGCTCCATGTTCAGGCGGCGTACGTCCAGGTCAGCCATCAGCTCTTCGAAGTGCTCCTGATCCTCGCTCATATGGAGGTGAGCCGATTCTATGATCTCGTGTGAGAGACCGAGTCTCTCGGATATGGCGAAAGCATTGCTTCGTCCGGGGATGCCCACGAGGAGTCTGTATGTCGGACACAGTCTCTCCACGTCGAATTCACAGCTGGCATTCTCTACACCGGGCGTGGTGAGTGCATAGACCTTCAGCTCACTGTAGTGAGTGGTGGCCATGGAACGTATGCCGCGCACATGCAGGCTGTCCAGAATGGCTGTGGCGAGTGCGGCACCCTCAGTCGGATCGGTACCCGCGCCCAGCTCGTCGAAGAGACAGAGACTCTGCTCGTCTGCATTTTTCAGGATATCCACGATATTGGTCATATGAGAGCTGAATGTTGAGAGTGACTGCTCGATGCTCTGCTCATCACCGATGTCTGCATATACCTCCTTAAACATCGACAGCTCCGACCTGTCTCCGGCAGGTATGAAAAGCCCCGCCTGTCCCATCAGTGTGAGCAGCCCCACGGTCTTTAAGGAGACGGTCTTGCCGCCCGTGTTCGGGCCGGTCACTATGAGCATATCGAATTCATCACCCAGCTCCACATCGATCGGTACCACCTTATCGGGATCGATGAGAGGGTGTCTGGCTTTGATCAGACGTATGATGCGGTCGTCATTGTATTTGGGACGGACTGCACGCATGTCCAGGGCAAGCTTCGCTTTTGCAAAAATGAAATCAAGCCGCGTCATGTGCTTGCAGTTGACGGAGATATCTTCGGCGTGTTCACCGATCTGCGCCGACAGCTCAGCGAGGATGCGCTCTATCTCCCTCGTTTCTTCGATGGCGAGTGTCTTGAGCCTGTTATTGAGCTCGACGACCGCAGCGGGCTCAATGAAAAATGTCGAGCCCGTGGAGGACTGGTCGTGTACCATGCCCGGGACCTGGTTCTTATACTCTGACTTGACCGGTATGCAATAGCGGTCGCCTCTCATCGTGATAACGGGATCCTGCAGATATGAACGTGCGGAACCGTTGATCATGGAATTCAGCTGTGTGTGGATCTTGTCGCCCGTGGTTTTGATCTGGCGTCTGATCGAGTTAAGCTCGGGAGATGCGTGGTCCGATATTTCCTCCTCGGAAATGATCACGCGACGTATCTCCTCAGAGGTTCGCGGGAGAGGAGTCAGTTCCTCGAAGAGGGGCGCAAGCACATCATCGGGCTTATCCGTATCGCCGTAGTCGCGGACTCTGGCCACATTTTCCAGAAATGATGCGATATGCAGTAACTCAGGGATCGACAGTGTCCGGCCGACGGACAGGCTTTTTAATGCCGCACCGAAGTCACGGTTTGATCCGAATGAGATCGATCCGCTCTTCAGTATGCGCTCGACTCCGGCTTCCGTTTCATCCAGGCTGCGCACTATCCAGTCGCGCTTTGATGAGGGACGCAGTCCCTCGCACATATGCTTGCCGGGTTCGGACTCGGCGGAGGCGACGAGAGCCTCCGTGATCCTGTTAAATTCAAGTATTTTCAGTGCTTTCGGATTCATAGAATTAATATAACAAAGTTGCGTTTCCTTTACAATATAAGGGGATTGTGGGTATAATCCATTTTATGAGTGAAGAAAAAGATGTGAAGGATACGGCGAGCTTTGATCCCTCCCCTACGACCGAGTTTGTCAGGGAGAAGATCAAGCAGAAACCCATAAACAGAAAGAAACTGCTCAGGCGAACGGTATTTACGATATTCGCCGCCGCGTTATTCGGCGTGGTGGCTTGTTTGACGTTCCTGATTCTGGAACCTTTTATATCGGAGCGTCTCAATTCGAACCCCGATGAGGACAAACCCCAGGTATCCGTCGTGGAACTCAGCGAGACACCCGAGGACGTGGCCGATGAGATGCTTCCCGAGGATATGTATGCCACCGATACGGAGATGATCTCCGAGGCACTGCAGGGCAACGTATCCGAGGTAAACCAGAACATTCGGAACATCGAGCAGATGATCAATGCGATCGAGTTCGGCCTCGATGATTACCAGAAGCTGTACTCGGAGCTGCGCACTCTCGCGGAGAGCGTATCCCACTCACTCGTTACGGTCACCGGTGTTACCGAGGAGACGGATCTGCTCAACAACCCTTATGAAAACAGCGCACAGGTATCCGGTGTCATCGTTGCAGATAACGGTCCGTCACTGCTGATCCTGGCAAAGGATTCGGGACTGACAGATGCGGATGAGATACATGTGCTTTTTGCGGACGGGACTGACTCGGAGTGTACCGTGATGGGACGCGATGAGGCTACACAGCTGCTGGTATTGGGAGTCAGCAAGTCAGGACTGTCATCGGATACTCTGGAGATGGCAGTACCGGCATCACTCGGTACATCCAGATCGACCACGCTTAAAGGTACTCCGGTGATAGCACTCGGATCGCCTGTCGGAATCTCGGATTCTTTTGCATACGGAATGGTCACATCCGGAACCCAGCAGTTATATATGACGGATTCGGATTATACTCTGATCACAACGGATATACTCGGTACGGAAACTTCGAGCGGTGTGCTCGTGAGCCTGCGCGGAAATGTCATCGGTATCATCGACAACAGCTACGAGTCCGGGGCTGCGCAGAATGTACTTAACGCGGTAGGCATCACCGAACTCAAACCTCTGATCGAGAAGCTTTCCAACGGCGAGGAGAAGGCGTACTTCGGTGTACAGGGCATGGATATAAACTATGCCATGAGATCGGCATACAATCTGCCTGACGGCATCTACCTGAGATACATCGAGATAGATTCTCCGGCCATGAGTGCCGGCCTCCAGAACGGAGATATACTCGTAGCCGTGAACGGCGAAGAATTCAATACGTATCATGATTTCATTCTCTGGCTGTTTGATGCGGAGCCGGGCACGACGGTCAACCTGACCATTAAGCGGCACTCGGTGGACTATTATGTGACAGCCGAGATAGAAGCGGTGCTGGGAGCAGTATCGTACACGGAACACGCGGAGTGATCCAGATTATAAAGGGGACAAGATGAAGTATATTAAGGATTACAAGGACGGAGACAGGATATCGGATATATATCTGTGCAAGAGCAAACACTCAGCCCTGACCAGAAACGGAAAGGCATACGATAATGTAGCTCTCCTGGATAAAACCGGCACAATAGATGCGAAGGTGTGGGAACCTAATTCCGCCGGCATAGAGGATTACGACACGCTCGATTATATAGAGGTAACCGGAGAGGTGACCACGTTTAACGGGGCACTTCAGGTAAACATCAAGCGCATACGCAAGTGTGCGGAAGGTGAGTATGATCCCGCAGACTATATGCCATGTACACCATTCAGCGTTGATGAGATGTGGACCGAACTGACAGGACTGATAGCATCGATTGAGGAACCCCATCTGCATGAACTCCTGGATCATTTCTTCGGAGATGAAGCTTTTGCTAAAGTGTTCAGAAACTCTTCCGCGGCCAAATCCATCCATCACAGCTTCGTGGGCGGTCTGCTTCAGCATACGCTCGGTGTGGCGAGGATATGCGACTTCCTCGCTTCCAAATACTATCGCATCAACAGAGATCTGCTGATCACGGCGGCTATCTGTCATGACATCGGCAAGGTGCGCGAGATCAGTGCTTACCCACAGAACGATTACACCGATGCCGGACAGTATCTCGGTCATATCGTGATCGGTGTGGAGATGATCGGCGAGGCGATCAGGTCGATAGACGGCTTTCCCGTGGCACTTGAGCAGGAACTTAAGCACTGTATCCTTTCTCATCACGGAGAGTATGAGTTCGGTTCACCGAAGAAGCCGGCGATCATTGAGGCTGTGGCGCTGAACTACGCTGACAATACCGATGCGAAGCTGGAAGCCTTCACAGAGATACTCGAGAACAGTAACGATAGCGGCTGGATGGGATTCAACCGGATATTTGATTCGAATATACACAGAACCGAAATATGATCCATAAGAAAAACGAAGAATATGAGATAAAGATAACCGATATAGGTACAGAAGGCGAGGGTATAGGACATCTGGATGATGGCTATACCCTTTTTGTACAGGGTGCACTCCCGGGAGATACCGTGCGTGTCCACCTTATTAAGGCACAGAAAAAATACGGTATCGCAAAGCCGGTCTCTGTTATAGAACCTTCACCCGATCGTATCGTGCCCGCGTGTCCGCTTGCAGACAGATGCGGAGGCTGTCAGATATCGGCGCTCTCATATGAGGCACAGCTGCATTATAAGGAACGAAAAGTCTGTGAGCTGCTCGTGAGGGTCGGAGGCTTCCCGGAGAGCAAGATTGACAGTGTGTTTGAGGGGATCATCGGATACTATGATGAAGAACCGAAGAGATACAGTCTTCATGGATGCTCCGGAAATGCCGCAACGGACACCCGTCCCCCGGCACGCTTTAGAAACAAGGCACAGTATCCTGTCGGGACATCTGCGGATGGCCATATAGTCACCGGGTTTTATGCTCCTCATTCGCACCGCATTATCCCATGTACAGACTGCCTGATAGGCGCTTCGACTGACGCACCCATTCTCGAGGCAGTCAGAGCGTTCATGGACGAATACGGCGTGACTGCGTATGATGAGACGACCGGACAGGGACTGGTCAGACATATACTCATCCGCACCGGATATGAGACCGGTGAGATACAGGTATGCCTTGTGATAAACGGTGAAGAGATTCCGCACTCGGACATATTATCGGCGAAAATATGTGCGTCGGTGACAGATACGCACATAGCAGAGACATCCGGCAGCGACACATATGACCTGCACGGTGTCGGTGGTCCCGACCGCCGCGTAGTCAGCATATGCACCAGCACCAATATCGATGACACGAATGTGATCCTGGGCGACAACTACAAAGTCATATTCGGCCGGGGATATATTACGGATAAGATCGGAGACCTGAATTTCCGTATCTCGCCCCTGTCGTTTTATCAGGTCAATCCGGTGCAGACTCGCAAACTGTACGGAAAGGCCCTGGAATATGCCGGACTCACCGGCCGGGAGACTGTATGGGATCTGTACTGCGGTATAGGAACGATATCGCTTTTTCTTGCACAGGCAGCAGGCAGGGTTTACGGAGTTGAAGTTGTACCCGAGGCTATCGAAGATGCCCGTGGTAATGCCCGGATCAACGGAATCGATAATGCCGAGTTCATGACAGGTAAGGCAGAGGAAGTCCTGCCGGAATTCTATGACTCTCATTCAGGTGATCCCAATAGCGCCACAACACCGGATGTCATTGTGGTCGATCCGCCTCGCAAGGGATGTGATACAGCGTGTCTGGACACGATGCTGAAGATGCAACCCGACCGCATAGTCTATGTCAGCTGCGATCCTGCCACGCTCGCCCGCGATCTGAAGATTCTGTGTGCGGACGGTTCATA
>CAMONC010000018.1 GCA_946620235.1 uncultured Lachnospiraceae bacterium
TCAGACTACCGTCCTCGTTGTATACGCCTTTTTCCTCATCTATGATGTTCTCATACAAACGAACGGTACACTTCAGTGCGGTAGCCGCATTAACCCAATGGATCGTTCCCTTTACTTTACGTCCGTCGGGAGAGTTTCCTCCGCGGGACTCGGGATCGTATGTACAGTGGATCACGGTCACCTTGCCGTCGTCATCCTTTTCATAAGAGGTGCATGTTGCGAAGTACGCATTCATCAGGCGGACCTCGTTACCGGGGAAAAGACGGAAATACTTCTTCGGAGGTTCCTCCATGAAGTCCTCTCTGTCTATATACAGCTCTCTGCTGAAAGGAACCTTACGTGTACCCAGGCTCTCATTCTCAAGATTATTGGGAACCTCAAGTTCCTCTGTCTGTCCTTCGGGATAATTGTCTATGATCAGCTTAACGGGATCCAGTACTGCCATCACGCGAGGCCTCTTAACCTTCAGGTCTTCACGTATGCAATACTCGAGCATCGAGTAGTCAGCGGATGCATTTGCCTTGGATACACCGCACAGCTCAACGAACATCTGGATGGACTCGGGTGTGAATCCGCGGCGACGGAGTGCTGCAATGGATACCAGTCTCGGATCATCCCATCCGTCCACTATGCCATCTTCAACCAGCTTCTTGATATATCTCTTACCGGTCACGACATTGGTCAGATACATCTTCGCAAACTCAGTCTGCTTGGGAGCTTCATTCGGAGCATTCTTATATCCGGTCTCGATGAGTACCCAGTCATACAGAGGTCTGTGATCCTCGAACTCCAGAGTACATATCGAATTCGTGATACCCTCGATCGCATCCTCGATCGGATGTGCATAATCGTACATAGGATAGATGCACCACTTATCACCGGTATTGTGATGAGTCATATGAGCCACACGATAGATGATCGGGTCACGCATATTGATATTGGCGGCTGCCATATCGATCTTCGCACGCAGAGTCTTCTCGCCGTCGGCATATTCGCCGTTCTTCATCTTCTCGAAAAGCTCGAGATTCTCCTCTATACTGCGGTCTCTGGAGGGATCGTCGCGTCCGGGTTCGGTAAGAGTGCCACGATATTCTCTGATCTCATCCGCAGTCAGATCCGACACATAAGCCTTACCTTTTTTGATCAGGGTAATCGCACCCTCATACATTTTGTCGAAATAATCGGATGCGAAAAACAGACGATCCCCAAAGTCGGCACCGAGCCACTTCACATCGGCCTTGATGGACTCGACGAATTCAGTCTTCTCCTTGGTCGGGTTGGTATCGTCAAAGCGAAGATTGAATTTGCCGCCGTACTCCTTCGCCAGTCCGTAGTTGAGCAAAATGCTCTTCGCATGTCCTATATGCAGGTAACCGTTAGGCTCGGGAGGAAATCGCGTGTTGACGGTATCATACACACCTTCCTTCAAGTCTTCGTCTATCATACGCTGTATGAAATTACGCGAATCGGCCTGACCCTGTATTTCTTCTGTTGTCTCTGTAGTATTGATCTCACTCATCGTATCTGAATCCTTTTCTTAATGATGGAACAGTCTGATACCGGTAAAGCACATAACCATATCATACTTATCGGCTGTCTCTATCACATTATCATCCCTGACGGAACCGCCGGGCTGTGCTATATATTTTACTCCGCTCTTATGCGCTCTTTCAACATTATCTCCGAACGGGAAGAATGCATCGGAACCGAGCGTAACATCCTTCATACCATCCAGCCATGCTCTCTTGGCTTCGCGGGTGAATACCTCCGGGCGAACCTTGAATGTTTTCTGCCATACATCATCGCCGATCACATCCATGTATTCCTCGCCGATATAGAGATCTATCGCATTATCCCTGTCTGCCCTGCCTATACCGTCTACGAACTGAAGTCCGAGAACCTGGGGTGACTGTCTCAAGTACCAGTTATCGGCCTTGCTGCCTGCCAGTCTCGTACAGTGTATTCTGGACTGCTGTCCTGCACCTATACCTATGGCCTGGCCGTCTTTTACGTAGCACACCGAATTGGACTGGGTATACTTCAGAGTGATCAGTGCAACTGCCATATCTATGCGGGCCTGAGCCGTGATCTCCTTATTCTTTGTTACCACATTTGAGAAAAGGGCATCATCTATCTTCAGTTCATTTCTGCCCTGTTCGAAAGTGACTCCGTACACCTGCTTGCGTTCAACGGGAGCGGGGGTATATGCTTCATCGATCTTGAGTACGCAGTAGTTACCCTTTTTCTTTGCAGAAAGGATTGCAAGTGCTTCATCTGTATAGCCGGGTGCAATCACTCCGTCGGATACCTCCGGTTTGATCAGAAGAGCCGTGGATTCATCACACACATCGGACAGAGAAATAAAGTCTCCGAACGAACTCATCCTGTCGGCACCTCTGGCTCTGGCATATGCACATGCAAGAGGACTGAGATCAGCGTCATCGGCCACCCAGTATATCTTTTTCTCTATATCACTCAGAGGCTGGCCTACAGCAGCTCCCGCGGGTGATACATGCTTAAAGCTGGTTGCTGCGGGAAGTCCCGTAGCGATCTTCAATTCCTTTACCAGCTGGAAACCGTTAAGTGCATCCAGCAGATTGATATACCCCGGTCTGCCGTTAAGTACGGTGATCGGCAGGTCAGAGCCATCCTCCATGAACACACGTGACGGCTTCTGATTGGGATTACATCCGTATTTCAGTTCAAGTTCCTGCATTTCCTGTCTCCTCTTTATAACAGACACCTTATTATTGGTGTCTGTTTACTATCCTGGTCTCATATGATCCGTCGGCTATCTTTATGAAGCGGACAAACAACGATACCTTATTATCCTCGTTCAGAGCCTTCCAGAGTTTCTCGGTCATCGCATCTATATCGTCTGAGATCTCTATGCGTACAGGCTCACCCTCAAAGCTGGGAAGCGGATCGCCGTCACCCATATAGGTATGAATGATCCGGCCCTCACCTGCGATCGGATTCTCGTACATATATGTATATCTGTCGCATCCGGAAGCATCGGCGTTGCTCTTGAGTATGGACATCGCATAGTCATACGAACCGTCCTTCACGTTCATGATGCCTGATATCCTGGGTGTGTAGTTGGGGCCGTCGGGCTCATACTCACGGCTTCTCAGGCTCTGTTCAAATGTAAGCCCGTCAGCGATGCCGTCGAAGATCGTATCGGTCTGATCACCGTTGGTAACTATCGTAGTCGTGCTGTATACCCTGACCGGAGCATAGATGATAAGGCTGGGATCGGACAGTAACGCGGGATCAAATGCTTCGGTACGGATACCGGCACCGTCCTCCGTGAAAACACGGTTACGGCTGTTGGTGCTTCTCCCCATGATGAAATATGCACTTACGGCATACTCACCGTCTGCGGATCTTCCGATCAGCACACCCCTTCCGGGATAGGAATTTGAACTTAGGTAGTCATAAACATTTTGCTTCTTTATCATAAATATTTCTCCTCAAATTGCTCCTGGGGGAGCGGTCTGTCAAAATAGAATCCCTGTACCATGCGAACATCCATATCGGATAATACGTCGTACTGCTGCGCTGTCTCTATACCCTCTACACAGATGCTCATATCTATGATCGATGCCAGTTGCGATATATATCTGACGAATGCCTGTGAGTACGAATCGCTCGCCAGCTCTCTGACGAAGCTCTGATCGACCTTGATCACATCTATGGGCAGCTCACGGATATGATTGAGTGAAGAATATCCGGTACCGAAATCATCAAGAGCTATCCTGCATCCCAGACCCTTGATAGCCGCCAGGACTTCCTTCATTTTATTCATATCATTGATGGCCAGACTCTCGGTAACCTCCAGTGTCAGGTTGTGCGGATCGATACCCGTCTCTTCGATCGTGGTCTTTACTATCTGTACGATATCGGGCTGAACGAGCTGAACCACGCTCAGATTCACGTTGATCTTATAGTTCGGATGTCCGTGCTCGTTCCAGTATTTGCACGTCTCACATGCTTTACGGAGCACATGTGCTCCGATAGGTATAATCAGTCCGAGATACTCTGCAAAAGGAATGAAGTCGGCCGGTGATACAAATCCCAACGCCGGGGAATCCCACCTGACCAGAGCTTCCGCTCCGACACAGGGAGTTCCGTCCAGCTGGATATCTATGATGGGCTGATAATACACGAGGAATTCTTCATATCCGTTTCTGCCGGCCTCCCTCATGTATTTCTCCATATCGAGTCTCTTATTGGACTGCGAATCCATCTCGCTGTTATATACAGCCACCTTGTTCTTGCCGCTCTTCTTGGCTTCGTACATGGTGATGTCCGCTTTTTTGATCAGATCCTGTATCTGGGTCCCCTCCTCGGGGAAGGATACGACACCCATACTCATGGTGCAGTAGTAATCCGCATCCTTGAGGAACCAGGGTCTGTTGAAAATCGCCTTGATATCGGTAACGATCCGGTCCATATCGGCATATGAATCCGGAGGTATGATGATGACGAACTCATCACCGCCCATACGGTAACAGGTTTCCTCCACTCCGGGCACGCGCGTGAAGCTGTGTGCTATAGCCTGCAGGAGTACATCTCCGTACTGATGTCCCAGACCGTCATTGATATGTTTGAAGTCATCCAGATCCAGATAGAGTATCCCGCCATGCTTGCCTTCGGAGATCGCGGTGTCCACGAACTTCGCCAGATCTCTCTCACAGCACATACGATTATAAAGTCCGGTCAGGAAGTCGGTATATGCCAGCTGCTCGATCTTTTTCTGGTTCTTCTTTTTCTCGGTGATATCCAGGATCGCACACATAAGAGACGGTGACTGTCCCATCCAGATGATATGCGAGTAGTACAGCTCATAATACTCGTCCCGCTGCGGATTATATATCTCGATACAGCCGGCATCACTGTCTTCGGGAATCTGTGATTCAAAGATACGCTTCAGAGGTCTGTCCTCTGACTTGTCAAACTTCACCTCGGAGGTGAAGTTTGCGATCATGGTCTGATTGGTGAATTGCAGAGTACCGGTCTTGAGCTCTCTGACATAGATAGAGGTTCCGACATTATCCAGAGATGCACGGACACTTTCAAAGGAACCCGCGATATTTATCTCATATCGCCTGCGCTCGATAATGGATTCAACGATCCTGGTTGCATCTGAAAGGAAATTGATCTCATCCACACTCCAGAATCTGTCATGCTCACATTCGTCATAACATGCATACATATATGCCGGACGATCCGAGGATCTGATCGGAACGATAACCATGGCCTTGATCCCCAGTGCATCCATCTCCTCCTGCCACTGGGCGCTGATCACGCCCGATCCGCTGGATACGGCCTGAAGCTTGGATCCGGAGAGAAATGTATATCTGGGCAGATCACGGCTGCGCTCAAATCTCGGTACCATGCCGGGAGCATACCATTCCGCCATGATATCCATCAGAGTGTTGTCATGTATATTCGTAATATAGATGTGAGCACTGGACAGGCCCATATACTCGCCCACGATCTTCATCGCACTGACTGCTATTGCTTCGGCTATCTCATCATTATCCATAAGTGCGACTATGGACGTCATTACCTCGGCACGCCTGAGGGCTTCATTGAGCTCTGCCTCGGAGTATTTATTCCGGCGGTTCTGTGCCTCGGCGTTAACAGCGGAAAGCCTGATATTGGTCTGATACAGGCATGTCTCACGGATCAGATCCAAAGCATCCTGAAGTCTGTCATATGCGACGGTTCTGGAGAAACCATCCAGAGGTTCCAGCGTATACCCCTCGGAATCATAGTCGGTAAGCACACCTATCACAACCCATGTAAGCAACGGCTGTCCGTTCACGCGTACTGTGGTGAGTCCGAATTTGATGTTGGGTATCTCGGTGTCCTCAATGACCTGATCCTCGAGATTGCTTCTGGTCAGTCTGAAGAAAATATCAGCGACTCTCTCGGGTGGAATATACTCGACCAGCCTCTCCACATCGGCTTTCGGTCCGCTGATATCGGTCACCGGTACGCCTGCGGAATCCAGGCAATACGCATACAGTCCCGTAGCCCGGGAAAAGCTGTCCTGAAGCTGGGCTATATACTCTATATCTATTATGCTGTCTCTTCCTCTGTTGATCTGCATTCTATGTCGTCACACCCTGTCAGCTGTATATGATCATTCTACCGAATAGTTCGGTGCTTCTTTTGTGATATGTATATCGTGAGGATGACTCTCCTTAAGGGATGCTGCCGAGATCTTGATGAATCTGCCTGTTTCCTGCAGAGTCCTGATATCACTCGCTCCGCAATATCCCATACCGGATCTGATACCGCCTACGAGCTGGAATACCGTATCTTCCACGGATCCCTTGAAAGGAACACGTCCCTCTACACCTTCGGGCACAAGCTTCTTCGCATCCTGCTGGAAATAACGATCCTTGCTGCCGTTCTCCATAGCGGAAATGGATCCCATTCCGCGGTATACTTTGTACTTACGTCCCTGATAGAGTTCTGTCATACCGGGGCTCTCCTCGCATCCCGCAAACATCGATCCCATCATGCAGACATTACCGCCTGCCGCGATCGCCTTTGTCATATCTCCGGAATACTTTATACCGCCGTCGGCGATGATCGGAATGCCATACTCTTTTGCCACTGCATATGCATCCATGATAGCCGTGATCTGCGGTACACCTATGCCGGCTACCACACGGGTCGTACATATGGATCCGGGGCCTATACCTACCTTGACCGCATCGGCACCTGCTTCTATGAGAGCTCTGGCACCTTCTCCGGTAGCCACGTTACCGGCTATGACGTCGAGGTCGGGATATGCCTTCTTGATCATGCGCAGGCAGGTCAGTACGTTCTCGGAGTGACCGTGTGCGGAATCAAGCACTACCACATCGACTTTCGCATCAACCAGTGCGGCTACTCTGTCAAGCACGTTAGCGGTGATGCCTACGCCTGCTCCGCACAGGAGACGCCCCTGTGAATCCTTTGCACTCAGCGGGTACTTAATGGTCTTCTCTATATCCTTGATGGTAATGAGACCAACCAGATTGAAATCATCATCAACGATCGGAAGTTTCTCTTTACGTGCTCTGCCGAGGATATCCTTTGCTTCCGCAAGAGTGATGCCCTCTTTTGCCGTGATCAGACCTTCGCTGGTCATGACTTCCTTGATCTTACGGGTATAGTCGGTCTCAAACTTCAGGTCACGGTTGGTGATGATGCCGACCAGTTTACGGCCTTCGGTGATCGGTACACCGGATATCCTGAACTTATGCATCAGCACTTCCGCATCTTCCAGAGTGTTGTCCGGAGAAAGAGAAAACGGGTCCGTAATGACTCCGTTCTCTGATCTCTTTACTTTGTCCACTTCTTCGGCCTGAGCCTCTATGGACATATTCTTATGTATGATACCGATTCCGCCCTGGCGAGCCATGGCAATAGCCATATCATGCTCCGTAACGGTATCCATGCCGGCACTCATCATGGGGATATTCAGGCGTATCTTCTTAGTCAGCTGTGTTGTCAGATCGACCTGATTGGGAATCACCTGCGAATACGCAGGCACCAAAAGCACGTCATCAAAAGTTATTCCATCTCCGATTATCTGTCCCATGTTCTCCTCCTTTTATGTTACTTCCGTGATTCCCCAATCACATCAAGTCGCTGCCCATTTGTATCAATCCTTAAAGACTTTGCGCGGAGCCACGTTATATACCGCATTTACAAATGTCTCATTGGGTTCAAATATGATCAGCTCATTGCCCTCGTAATACATCGCGAACCTGGTGTCGGGCTGTGACACAACACCTGACGAATAATCCTTGGGTTTGGCTTCACGTCTGCGATAGTCATCCAGATGATATGAATTCATTGGAGCCAGGATCTCCATACGATCCACTTCGTAGGTTGCTATCCTCTTACGACGGCTCCGTCCCATGATCTTATCAATGCTGATCTCCTTGTCCAGGTAGAGATATTCATACTCTATGGTGCATTGCTGGGATGCAAAATACGCTCCCACTCCGAAACCTATCCCGAGGATCAGGGCTGCAAAATACCCCATCAGACCAAGGAACACAAATGCCACTGCAAGCATAATGAGCAAGATCTTAAGGAATTTCATGATCGGCGAAGACTTTCGCGCTACCAGACATTCTACATATGTATCACTGTTCATAGATAACCTCTGATCCAGGCTGTTTTACATAACTTATACGCCTGAGTATTTTTATATATATTACACTATTTAAGCCCTGAATAGGTAGTTAAAAATGCCTAAAAAATGAAAATTGAGTAAAATATACAAACTGAGCTCATATATGTCTGTGATTGATGTTAAAATACTATAGTGATACCCGGCGGAGACGTTCAAAACATCCGCCTGCTTAAAGGAAAACGACATGGCTACTATATGGGAAGAGACTAAAACTCAGGGTGCTAAAATGAAAGGGCGCCCGATAAAAGATAAACTGGAATACTTCTGGGAATACTACAAGATACATACACTGGTCGCAGCAGTTATCATCACCCTCGCGGTATCACTGATACATGCATGGGTGACCGCCAAAGATCCCGCGTTATGTGTGGTACTGATCAATTCCATGGCGGAAACCGTCGACGGTACCATTGAAAAATGGAACAGTGACTTGACCGAAAGGCTCGAATTCGATCCGAAAGATTATGAAGTGACGATCGATGCCACAGTCATGCTCGGAGCCGCCAGTGCCACCGCCAATCAGGAATATGCCAGCGCACAGAAGCTGGCCGCACTGATCGGATCCGCTTCCGTTGACGTATTGATCGCTGACACTCCCGTATTTGAACAGTATTCGCAAAATGAAGTCTTAAGCGATCTGAGAGAGCTCTATTCACAGGATGAGCTCGATTCTCTGGAGGGACGTATATACTACACGGATGCCTCCACTTATTCAGACTATGATTCCGCCGATCTCGATGTCACTGAGAAACAGGCGGCCTATGTGATAGATCACCGGGATCCCGGCTCCATGAAGGATCCGGTTCCGGTAGGAATATACATGGATGAGGATACCCTCATCGGCCGGTCGGGTGTATATGCATACCTTACAGCCTCCGACACTTTCCAAGGGCACCCTTCGGAAGCGATACTCGGAATACCGGTCAACACTCAGCGCAAGGATGCGGCGCTCGAAGCCGTGAAATACTTAATGGGGGACTGAGCAGTCCCCCATTTTTATCCGAATACGTATTTAAACAGTCTTACAGTAATTCTTTCAATATCTTATTCACGCTTCCCGGATCACATTTGCCCTGCATGGCCTTCATCGTCTGGCCCACCAGGAACCCTATCGCCTTTTCCTTGCCGTTATGATAGTCATCTACCGATTGAGGATTGTCTGCTATCACTTTCTGAATAGTCTCTCTGAGTGCACCCTCATCATTCTGAGTGGCCAGTCCGTGCTCTTCCACGTATTTTGCGGGATCACAGTCAGACTTGAACATCTCTTCAAAGACTTCCTTGGCGACCGTCGAATTTACAGTCCTGTCTTCGGTCAGTTTTATGAGTGATGCCAGATTCTTCGGACTGAAACGGATGTCCTCGGGATCTAAGTTATTCTCCTTGAGCAGTCTCATGGTCTCTACCATGAGCCAGTTTGATACTTTCTTGGCCGGTGCTCCGCAGGCCACAGTCTCCTCGAATACATCCGCCAGATGCTTGTTCTCGGTGATGAGCAGGATATCCTTCTCGGGCAGACCGAACTCTTCGGCATATCTGACGATCTTCGCTTCCCTGAACTCAGGCTCACGTGATCTGATCTCATCGAGAAGTTCCTCCGAAACACTGATGGGTACCAGATCAGGATCGGGGAAATAACGATAGTCCTGAGCATCCTCCTTGCTTCTCATCGCATAGGAGCATTCCTTATCATCATCCCAGCGTCTGGTCTCCTGTACCACCTTTTCGCCGGACTCTATCAGATCTATCTGCCTCTCGGTCTCACCTGCTATGGCGCGGGCGATGGCCTTGAACGAATTCAGGTTCTTCATCTCGGTACGGGTACCGAACTCAGTCTCACCGACCTTACGGACAGACAGGTTCACATCCGCACGCATGCTGCCTTCCTGGAGCTTACAGTCACTGGCACCCAGATAGGATATCGTCATGCGCAGTTTCTCCAGATACGCGATGACCTCCTCGGCGGATCTCATGTCAGGCTCGGAGACTATCTCGATAAGCGGTACACCCGATCTGTTGTAATCAACCAGCGATGCGTCCAGCCAGTCATCGTGGATCAGTTTGCCCGCATCCTCTTCCATATGTATCTCATGGATGCGCACGGCCTTCTCCACTCCGCTCTCGGTCCTGATATCCACATGACCGTTACGGCATATAGGCAGATAAAGCTGTGATATCTGATAGTTCTGCGGGTTATCGGGATAGAAATAGTTCTTACGGTCAAACTTGCAATACCTCGTGATATCGCAATTGGTTGCAAGGCCTACGGCTATCGCATACTCGAGCACCTGTCTGTTGAGCACGGGAAGGGATCCCGGCATACCGGTACATACCGGACAGGTATGAGTGTTCGGATCTCCGCCGAACTCAGTGGAGCATCCGCAGAAAATCTTGGTCTTCGTGGCAAGCTCGACATGAACTTCCAGACCTATGACGGTTTCGTAATCAGACATGTTTATTTCTCACTTTCGTACGTATACGCGGTGCGGAAAAGTTTCTCTTCGTTAAAGCAATCGGCGAGGAGCTGTACCCCTATGGGGAGTCCGTCACTGTCTGTCCCGCACGGTACGCTGATACCCGGCAAACCTGCCAGGTTAACGGATATCGTATAGATATCACCGAGATACATCTTGATCGGATCGGACAATGATTCACCGAGCTTCGGTGCCGTGGTCGGAGCCACGGGTCCGAGGATGATATCGTATTTTGAGAAGGCATCGTCAAACGCCTTCTTGATCAAAGCCTTTACTTTAAGTGCCTTCAGATAGTATGCATCATAATATCCGGAACTGAGTACGAAACTTCCGAGCATGATACGGCGCTTAACCTCCGCACCGAATCCTTCGGAACGGCTCTTTTTGTACATATTATGCAGTCCGGCATACTCTTCGGTCCTGTATCCGTATTTGATACCGTCGAATCTCTCGAGATTGGAGCTTGCCTCCGCAGCAGCTATCGTATAGTAAGCCGGTATCGCATAGTTGACCAGGCTTAAGTCAAACTCTTCTACACTTGCTCCGGCATTTTTAAGGACATCAGCGGCACCGCGTACGGCTGCTGCCACTTCGGGATCAAGTCCTTCTCCGAAGTAATCCCGCGGGATACCTATTTTGATATCTTTAACATCCTTTACAAGAGATTTGGTATAGTCAACGACCGGTTTATTCACCGATGTCGAATCACGCTCGTCATGGCCTGATATGGCGGTCAGCACAGCAGCCGCATCGGATACATTCCGGGTCAGCGGTCCTATCTGGTCGAGTGATGAACCATAGGCTATCAGTCCGTATCTTGATACGGTTCCGTATGTGGGTTTGATACCTACCACGCCGCAATATGATGCGGGCTGTCTGATAGATCCGCCCGTATCCGATCCGAGCGCGTATACACACTCGCCTGCTGCCACTGCGGCAGCGGATCCGCCCGATGAACCTCCGGGAACGTGCTCGGGGTTCGCCGGATTTCTGGTAGGTCCGAAATAAGAAGTCTCGGTCGTCGATCCCATGGCGAACTCGTCCATATTGGTCTTGCCCAGTATGACCGCGCCGGCATCGCGCAGTTTGGCGACAGCTGTCGACTCATATGTGGGTACGAAGTTGTACAGTATCTTCGATGAGCATGTGGTCAGCAGCCCCTCCGTACACATATTGTCCTTGATGGCTACCGGTACACCTGCCAAAGGTGAACCTTTCAGTCCGCCTTTATCTATGCGGGCCTGAACTTCATCAGCGGCCTTCATGGCACCCTCTTCGTCCACGGTCACATAGCAGTTATACTGCTCATCCTTGCTCTTGACAGAGGACAGATAGCTTTCCGTCGCTTCCCGGACTTTGATATTGCCGGATGCTATCTCACGGCCCAGCGTCAGTGCATCCATTTCTGTGATATTACTCATTTATCCCAACCTCTGCCCGTCAATCAAAAGTCTTCGGCACAACGAACATGCCGTCTTTTTCTTCGGGTGCATTCTTAAGTATCTGATCCCGGATGTCGGTACCCGTCACCACATCCTCGCGGAATACATTCTGTACCGGAAAGGCATGTGACATCGGTTCCACATCATCCGTATCAAGCTCGCCCAGCATGTCGATATAATCAAGCATCCTGCCCATATCGGACTTCGCAGCTTCCTTCTCCTCGTCGGAGAGTTCCAGCTTCGCAAGTATGCCGACATACTCTATTGTTTCATCTGAAATAATATTTGCCATCAGTCTCTCACCTTAATATGTACTTCGCGCAGCTGAAGTTCGGTCACTTCGTTGGGTGCGTTGCACATCAGATCCTGTCCGGACCCGCTCATCGGGAATGCGATAACCTCACGGATATTCTCCTCGTTCTTGAGTAGCATGATCATACGGTCCACACCGGGTGCCATGCCTGCATGCGGAGGTGCACCGAACTGGAAAGCCTGATAAAGTGCTCCGAACTTGTTCTTCAGTACTTCCTCGTCATAGCCGGCGATCTTAAATGCTTCCACCATGATCTCCATGTCATGGTTACGTACGGCACCGCTGGAGAGTTCCACGCCGTTGCACACTATATCATACTGGTATGCGAGTATCGTCAGAGGATCCTCGTTCTTCAACGCGTCGAGACCGCCCTGAGGCATGGAGAAAGGATTGTGTGTAAATCCGATCTGCTTGGTCTCCTCATCGAGCTCGTACATCGGGAAGTCATTGATGTAGCAGAACCTGTATGCGTTCTTCTCAAGAAGGTCGAGGCGCACACCCAGCTCCTGTCTGATCTGACCTGCATAGAAGTTTGCCTTATCCTCCTTATCGGCGATAAAGAAGATCGTATCTCCGGCCTCCAGTGAAGCGAGGTCTCTGATCTCTCCCTTAAGCTCATCGGGAATGAACTTGTCGATAGGTCCCTTGTATGTCATGTCTTCGGCAACTTCCAGATATCCGAGTCCGCCCATACCGATATCCTGTGCGAACTTGAGGAGTTTCTCATGGAAGCCCTTGGACATATCGGCATGTACCTTGATCGCACGTACGGTACGTCCCACAAAAGGCTTGAACGTGCACTTCTGGAAGAAGTCGGTCACATCTATGATGCGCAGAGGATTCCTTAAGTCGGGCTTATCCGTACCGAACTCAAGCATCGCCTGCTTATAGCTGTATATCGGATAAGGAGCTTCGGTGATCACGCTGCCCTCGGGAGCAAATTTCTTAAATGTCGATGTGAGTACCTGCTCGCCAACCGCGAATACATCCTCCTGAGTCGCATAGCTCAT
This sequence comes from uncultured Lachnospiraceae bacterium, assembly GCA_946620235.1. Taxonomy (GTDB): domain Bacteria; phylum Bacillota; class Clostridia; order Lachnospirales; family Lachnospiraceae; genus XBB2008. The sequence goes on from CAMONC010000018.1 coordinate 13,449, forward strand.
CTCGAAGTCGAGTTGATAGAACTCTCCGGGAGATCTGTCCGCTCTCGCGTCCTCATCTCTGAAGCACGGAGCGATCTGGAAGTACTTGTCGAATCCCGATACCATCAGCAGCTGCTTGTACTGCTGAGGTGCCTGGGGCAGTGCATAGAACTTACCCTTGAAACGACGTGAAGGAACGATATAATCACGAGCTCCCTCGGGACTGGATGCACACAGGATGGGAGTCTGTATCTCAACGAATCCCATCTCCTGCATCTGCTGTCTCAAATATGCGATCACTTCGGAACGGAACAGGATATTGTCTCGCACCTTGGGATTACGCAGATCCAGATATCTGTATTTCAGACGTACGTCTTCTCTGGTCTCTTTGGAAGTCTGTATTTCGAAAGGCAGCTGCTTGTAAACCTTGCCAAGAACATCTATGCTCTTAGCCTCAAGCTCAATGGTACCGGTAGGTATCTTGGGGTTGTATGTTTCCTCATCCCTCTTCTCGATCGGGCCTTCTACCGAGATGCTCATCTCTCTGGCTAACCCAACAAGGAGCGACGTGTCACGCAGCACCACCTGAAGCACTCCGTACATGTCACGCAGATCTATGAACGACACGCCGCCGTGGTCACGGATATTCTCAACCCATCCGGCTACACGCTTCGTCTCGCCGATATTGGCTTCACTCAAGCCTCCAATGTTAGTGTTGCGGTATTTGTTATTAGGTGTCATTGCTTTCTTATCCTTCCTGATACGCCTGTCCGGCGTGTGTTTATATATCTATTTCCCCGGAGAAAACCTCCGTGGCAGGTCCTGTCATAAATACATGTGAAGCGGGATCACCGTCCCATTCAATGGTAAGTGTGCCGCCGAGGAGCTTCACGTCCACGCTCGTATCACAAAACCCTCGCACGATACAAGCCACGGCACTCGCACAGGCTCCGGTCCCGCAGGCTAAAGTCTCTCCGGTTCCGCGCTCCCATACGCGCATATCGATATGGTTTCGATCCGTGACATGGACAAACTCTACATTGGTCCTGTTAGGGAAAAACGAATCTTTCTCTATCACAGGTCCTATGCCGTTCACATCCGCACTCTGAACATCATCCACAAAAGTGATCGCATGTGGATTGCCCATGGATATGCACATAAGCGCAACCTGTCGTGTCTCTCCCGTGAGGAAATCATTGATACCTATGTGAGCGGCAATGCATCCTCCGCGATCTATGCTCATGCCTCCCACATCTACGGGGATGAGTCTCGGATCAAAGATCGGTGCCCCCATATCCACGCGCACACGATCTGCCTTTCCACGTCCCTCGCCGTTCACATACAGTTTGATATGCTTGATGCTTCCGGCGGAGATGATATCCAGATCAGTCTTGTCCGTGAGTGCATGATCATATACATATTTGGCAACGCATCTGATACCGTTACCGCACATTTCGGAGCGTGTGCCGTCGGCATTCCACATCTCCATTTCAAAGTCGGCAGCTTCGGAGGGATTGATAAAGATGACCCCGTCGCCTCCGATACCGGTGTGTCTGTCCGAGAGGCATCGTACGATATCGGGCTTGTCCGCTTCATCTATATGTTCACGGCCACCGTCCACATATACGTAGTCGTTGCCGCATCCATGCATTTTAGTAAATCTCATTTATCCGGATCCTGTCATATATCGCTCTATGAATCCATTTACCCATAGACCTTAAAATTATATACTTATTTATGTTCAAAATCAATGGAATCGCCTTATAATGAAGAGTAATATATGTACGAAAGGACAGGCAATGAAAACACTCGCGATAATTACCGCCAGAGGCGGAAGCAAAAGAATACCCCGCAAGAATATCAGGCCTTTTAACGGCAAGCCCATCATAGCATACTCGATAGAAGCAGCTATTGAGTCAGGTGTGTTTGATACCGTAATGGTATCCACCGATGACGATGAGATAGCCGATACAGCAGTCAGATACGGAGCGTCCGTCCCCTTTCGCAGAAGTGCGGCTACATCCGATGACCACGCCACGACCAGTGACGTACTTGAAGAGGTTCTGAATGTTTATGCCGGACGGGGCGAGAAATACGACATAGCAGCCTGCATATATCCTACCGCACCTTTTATCACTTCCGCCAGGCTCAGGGAAGGCGTTGAGATGCTGCAAAGATCATCTGCCGATACACTGATGCCGGTTGTCAGGTACTCATATCCTCCTCAGAGAGCCTATGAGATCGAAGACGGAATGCTCAAATTCCGTGCACCCGAATACATGGATGCACGCAGTCAGGATCTGGTGCCATGGTATCATGATGCCGGTCAGTTCTACATATTCAGGACGGAAAGATTTCTGGAGACACACCGCATCACCGCCGGTGAGATCCTCCCCCTGGAAATCTCCGATATGGAGGTTCAGGATATAGACACCGAGACAGACTGGACCCTCGCCGAGCTCAAGTACAGACTTCTGAATGAGCAATAAAAAATTGTTTTCATTTTGATACAATCGGGTATAATTTTCTTATGTATGTGTACGAACATCCCACACAATCTCAGATAGAATTACGCGTCACGGTCGATGACACCCAACTCAATTTTGCAACGGAAATAATAGGATCGAGCGATAAATTCAAAGCAAATGCGGGTTTTCGCGTAGACTGTAAACCCGTCATCATGGACGGAAAGAAGATCAGATTCGGAAAGCATGCGGTTACATTGTTTATCCATAATCCGAATGACAGCCGTGTATACAAATATCCCGTAACAGCCACGGCTACAGCCGAGATGGGTGCGATCCAGTGCTTCTACAGTACGACCAATGCCAAGCCGGAGAATTTCAGAGGCGCTTTCAGGGTTCCCTGTAATTATGACTCCTCCATCAAGATCGGCGGCAGGAGCATAGAAGGCATCACACATGACCTGTCATTCTCGGGAGCGGCCTACATCTTCACAGCCAAAGACGCAGAAGCACATGAAGGCGACCAGCTGCTGGCTACGGTACGTGACAAGGCCAACAAGCCATATAAGATGGACGGGAAAATCGTCCGGGTAGTGGAGAATTTCAATCCCGGTTTTACGCTCATCGGTGTACAGTTCAATGAAGGTGTCGACATGCATGAACTGGTCACCAAGGCTCAGTTGGATCAGATCAAGAAACTCAGACGTTCATGAACTTCATAAAGCTACGCTTGTTATCCGCAGCGGACTCTTTCGGCCTGCCAAGGTCGGCTCTTGCCCCCAGAGCAACCATTATCTCGATCAGGACCGGTCCGGGTTCGCAACAGATCACTTCACGGATACCTGTCAGTTCTTCCATTGTACGCACCCTGTACGAACCACGATACCCAAGGCTCTTTGCAACTTCACTTATATCTATCTGACCGCATGCGGTGGGCATTCCTCCCACTGACTCGTGCGCCATGTTATTGATCACGATATGAACCATATTCTCCGGTGCGTTGCATGCCATAAATGCCGACGATCCCATATGCATCAGATAAGCACCGTCACCGTCTATGCACACCACTCTGCGTCCGGGAGTGCCTGATGCCACTCCGAAAGCGATCATCGAAGCATGTCCCATCCCTCCCACGGTCATGAACAGATTGTCATGGTCTCCGTATATGGCATCGGACTGCTCATACAATTCTCTGGATATTTTCCCGGTGGTGGAGATTATCGCTGTTTCCCTCGGAAGCATCTTCAGCAGTTCACCCAGCACTTCCTCGCGGATCAAAGTATTTCCGTTATCCCATCTGTATTTTTCTTCTTTTTCAAAAGTTCCTTTTTTGACCACGATCGCATACTGGCGCTCAGCAGCAAGCTCATGACCGGCAGTCTCAAGTATCCGGTTCATTTCTTCGTCAGTTGTATCCGCATCGATCACGGTGTAGCTGACGTCCATGAGTTTCAGCATATCCAGAGTGATCTTTCCCTGGTATACATGCTGAGGCTCATCATGTACTCCGGGTTCTCCGCGCCACCCTATGATGAAGAGCATGGGCACACCGTATACGTCTTCATTGGCCAGGGAAGCCAGAGGATTGATGATATTACCCTCGCCGGAATTCTGCATATATACACATGCGGGGTGACCTGTCGAAAGGTAAGTACCTATCGCCAGACCTACAGCCGCACCTTCGTTAGCCGTCACATAATGCCCGATATCTCCCTGATAAGTATTCAGCCCGTCGCAAAACTGAGTCAGCGTCGAATCGGGTACTCCCGTGAAGGTTGTGATATTCATTTTACGAAGTTCATCAAGCAGATATGATGCTTTCATTGACTCTCCTCAATTCATCGGGGGTGTCGATCTCCGTGATCTGCCCCTCACGCACTTCTCTGATCCTCAGATCCAGTTTATCCAGATTGCGATCAACCACTTCATCCCAGAACAGTTCATCACTGCCCTCGGAACAATACGTTTCCTCGATGCACTTCCTGAGTATCAGCGAATCCGCGGCTGTAAAAAACGATACACCGACCATGTTAAATGTATCCGTTCCGCCTTTTCCTACCCGGACTATACGGTCTCCTTTCATGTCGAAAACCCAGTCATCGGAAAAACCTTTCTGCATACGTCCGAAATAACAGGAATGAGCCAGCTTCTCTCCGAATATCGACGGATCGGAAATATACAGATCCGACTCACAGATAAATACATCGGAATCACCCAGAACCTCACGGGCAGCATATATCGAGGATATGTTGTTCTTCACATTATAATCGTCGTTGGATATCAGACGTACGTGATCATACTTTCTCGTCAGCGGTTCAAATGAATGACCCAGATATCCCGTAACGACATATATCTCATCCACCGGATAACCGCTGATCGCATCTATGACGGTCTCGATCATCGACCGGTCTCCGACTTTCAATAAGGGCTTGGGACAGTTGTCGGTGAGCGGCCTCATCCTGCTGCCCAGTCCCGCAGCCATAAGTATCGCTTTAGTCATGTTTATAACTCATCTATCAATGTGATTATCTGTTTAATAGGCATCAGACGCTCATCGGCTTCATATGCCCTGTGATATTTAAGTATATCTTTTGCAGTCTGTTCCATTGCGGGAAAAGCACTTCTGGTCAGCTGGTTTGCATATATTACGATATTGACGCCGTGAGAAGCAAGCTCGGCTTCCGTGATCGTATTGAACGAAGACGGAACAACCACTATGGGTGTCTCGCTGTCTTCCTTTCTGAATCTGTCACAGAACTCCAGTATCTCATCCGGTTCCTTGCGTCTGCTGTGTATCATTATGCCATCCGCTCCGGCTGCTACATAAGCACGGGCTCTGGTAAGGGCATCCTCCATTCCCTGATTCAGGATCAGACTCTCGATACGTGCTATTATCATAAAATCATCCGTCAGCTGTACCTTTTTACCGGCTTTGATCTTTTCACAGAAATGCTCGACATCATCCTGTGTCTGCTCAACCTCGGTACCAAAGAGTGAGTTCTTCTTAAGGCCTATCTTATCTTCGATAATGACGGCTGATACGCCCATTTTCTCAAGAGTTCTGACCGTATATACAAAATGCTCCGCAAGTCCGCCCGTGTCCCCATCAAAGATTATGGGCTTGGTCGTAACTTCAGTGACATCATCTATAGTCCTGTATCTGGAAGTCATATCCACCAGTTCGATATCAGGCTTTCCCTTTGCCGTGGAATCACAGAGCGAGCTTATCCACATGGCATCGAACTGGTCCAGTTCTCCGTCATGCTCCACTACGGTCTTCTCGGCTATGAGTCCGGTCAGACCGCTGTGAACCTCGATCGTCTTAACTATGTCACAAATCTTAATAAGCTGTCTGAGTCTGGGGCGTCTGTATTCCGGCATAGCCAGTTTCTCACGCATCTGAGTATCGGCCCTTTTGACGTCTTCATTACGCGTGTAGGCTACTTCGATCAGCTTTCCGCCGTATTCCCCGAGAAGAGCGATCACGTTCTCGCGTATGGCCTTCTCCGGTCCCTCGACCCAGTTATCACCATGGATCACGTAGTCGGGCTTAAGCTCATGAATGACATCATCATACATAATGGTATGCTGAGTGATAACTCTGGAAACCCCGGGTATGGCTTCAACCATTCTGACCCTCTCCTCGAACGAGATCGAAGGGAAACGGTTGAACTTAATGGAAGCTTTATCATCCATTACTCCCACCACGACTTCACCGTATTTACCGGCCTCGTTTATGATGTTCAGATGACCTTCATGAATTATATCGGTACAGAAACATGTATATACAACCGCCATATGTCACTCCTTATACATAACCGGAACGCTGACGCCGCACTCGCTCAACGCTTCCCTGAACACTTCAAATAATGCCTCTATATCGGGCAGATCGATAGCACCGAGAGAACACAGTCTGAACATTCCGCGCTTCTCGACCTTGCCGGGATAGATCGTAAATCCTCTGTCATAACAATGATCATGAATGCGCTTAAAATCCCAGTTATCATCATCGGGATAAAGAGCTGCAACCACCAGTCCGGCACAGTCCTCCCTTTTTACAAACATACGGAAACCAAGCTCCTCAAGACCGTCATACAATGCATTGAAAACTCTGAAGTGACGATCCCATTTAGCGGTCTCTCCTTCTTCAAAGTATTCCTTCAGGCCCTGTCTTGCGGCATATATCACCTGAACCGGGGGCGTAAAATGCATCTCACCGTGCTCGATCGCATATTCATACTGCATATAGAGGTTGCAGTAGTATGAACGCTTCGGATATTCACGAGATTTCTCGATCAGTGACCTGTTGCCTATAACATACGACAATCCTGTCATGGCCATGATACCCTTCTGCGCGGAAGCCATCAGGAAATCCACGTTATCCGCTTCTATATCGATGGGGCGCATAGCATATGTGGAAGTGGTATCCACAATAAACACCGCTCCTTGCTCATGAGCCAGAGCACCTATCTCACGAATGGGGTTCAGCACTCCTGTACCGGTCTCATTGTGTGTGATATAAACTATGGCAATATCGCGATCCGTCTCCAGTGTTCTGCGGATTTCTTCGATATCAGCCGGTCTGTCTATCGGGAGCTTAAGATCGATATGCGGCATACCGTAATAAGTGCATACCTCAACCGCCCTGGAGGAATACGCACCGTTATTTACGACCAGAACCTTTTTGCCTTCGGGCAAAAGAGAATTAAGACATACATCTATATTGATCGTACCGGATCCGCAGAAAAGCACTGCCGCATACTTAACGGGATCTGCATGAACGACCTTCAGAAGACCTGCTTCAACCTCACGCATTACACCCACAAACTCTTCTTCTCTGGGACAAATATCCGGTACCACCTGTGCAAGTTTTACGCTGTCCGTCGTCGTGGCAGGACCGGGATTCAACAGTACATTTCGTTTGATCTGTGTCATTATCTTCTCCTTAGGTCATCTCTTTGAGTATTCGATAAGTTTCTTGATGATATATCTGGCACCGGTCTCACCGCTGTGTCCTATATTATCCAGATACTTATCTCTGACTGCGGCTATCGACTCGGGGGAGTACAGTTGCTCTGTCAGGAGCCTGTGAACCGAATCCGCTACGGTATCCAGCTTATCCACATCAACGGACACTCCTATCTCGTCTCTGACTGTTACATCAAAAGGCTCTATGCCTATCTCCTCATAATCGGGGTTGATGATCTTCATCGGTGTGTTTATATACAAAGTCGGTTTAAGAGTCGTAAACGAATACTCATATGCTATACCGGACCAGTCCGTCAGCATGACATCGGCATCCATAACAGTTTTGTTGGAAGAGAAATCCGTCTGAAGCTCAAAGTCCCGATGATCCTTATACTTCTCACCGAGCTCGGCCAGCTTATCGCCAAACAGTCTGACATATTGAGGATGAGGACGGAGCGTCACATGATATCCGCGTCCCAGAAGCTGATCCAGTATCTCGCCTATGCACAGATCGAGGAGATTATCCTGTTGCCATGAAGGTGCGATCAATATCTCCGGAGTCTCGTTCTTCGTGCGTTCCTTCCGGCTGTAGTCCGCGATCATGTCATCTATCAGGCCATAGCCCGTACGGATGATATTCTTGGCTGGCAGATTGTAGATGCGCTCCTGCTCCCTGATCTCACGCTCGGTGAGTTCGTTGGGAACAAATATCGTATCGAAATGATCAAGAGCATGCTTGCGGTAACTCAGATTTACATCACCCATGGCATGATCCATATAGATGTACTCGATATTATCCTGCACAATGGATTTCTTCAGGTGATAGGTCTGAAGATCGGGTGTCGTCATGACCATGATGTCCGCTTCAAGTTTCATCATGAGTACTATCAGCTTGTTCTCGCCTATATAATATGTTTTGAATCTTTCAGATTCTTTCTCATATATGTCATCTGCGGGATCGCCGGAGATATAATGGATCACGATATCGGTTTTTTCCAGGATATACTCGATCACATTTTTAAAATACTTATAGAAACCCTTCTTTTCGGCATAGAACACGATCTGCTTATAGCCGTATTTGAAGAAACGCCTGTAGTCCTGTTTCTCTCTGAGCTGATCCTCTTTGCTCATCTGACTCTTCGCGGACTTGTGATACTGCTCGACCTTATCAAGTTCCGCTCTGCTCTCTGCCAGAGCCTGATAGTCAATATGTTTCTTCGGATTAATGCAGGCATTCAGGATATAGAGCTGCACAACGGCGAGGAGATTGCCGACTGTCCAGTACATCGCCACACCGCCGTTTACGAGAAAGCCCAGATAGAGTGAAAGCCCCACGCTGATACCCATGGTAGTATATTTATTGACCTTGCTCTGTTCGGACTGAAGTACATTAACGCGATTCTGTATAAAACACATGAACCAGGCAGACAATGCCGCGATGATCGGGATCAGTATATATTTACCGAGTACATGTCCCGAGATCAGGCTCAGATCAAATCCCGCGAACCATGTATTGTCTATGGATGTTCTTTTGATACCCTCTATAACACCCATAAGAAGTATCAGCTGCAGGATCACCGGAACCAGGTCCAGCATCGGATGATATTTATCTCTCTTGTAGAGCTTGTAATTCTCCTCGGAGATCATATCCTTATTGCCGAAGTATCTGGCCTTGATCAGATTCATCTCCGGATACATCTTCACCATCTTGATGGAGTTGACCTGTACCATCACGGATATGGGTATCATGATGACACGCGTCAGTATCGTAAAGATGACGATAGCCCACCCGTAATTACGGGTGAGCTCATAACACCAGTTAAGTATAGCCGCAAAAAAACCACCTATTATATTCATGCCTCACCATCGGATCCGTCAGATGATGCAATGCCATCGGATGATGCATCATCATCAAAGTGAATCTCTTTCTTTTCCTCTTCGCCTTTTCCTTTTTTTAGAAAAGCAAATATCTTGTGTCTGAAAATGGTAAGCGCGGCACCGAGTGCAATCACTACTCCGGCTACTGCCTGGATCACATAGGTAACTGCCGAAGGATCAATATACGCATGTACATTGATAGTCTGCAGATCAAATCCTGCAACAAAGAAAACTGCTGTCATTATGATCCAACCGGGGATAAATCTGTTCTTTTTCATCAAAAAATCTCCTTAAAATAATAATCAACTCAATCAATGATTATATCATAAATCTGCTGTATGGTCAGTTATACGTATCATACATCGGAATGATCTCATCCGGTCCCGAAGCAATGGATTCTCTCAGGTCATCAAAGTCTCCGGTATAATCAAATCTGTAATATACATTCATATAAGCCTGCGATCCGGTGAAGATGTTCATGATCTTGGGATATGACTTATCTTCTGTGTGCCAGAAATATGACCTGAGCCTGGGTTCATCCTCAGGTATCTCATCGATACTGGGACCGAAATAAGAGTTGTCTGCTCCGACCGCTTTCACTATGGTGGGTATCAGCTCACAATGTGAAATAGGTGCATGGTTTACCTGCATCTGATCATGAGTTTCACCCGGATACTTGATATAGAAAATGATCTGCGGTTCCTCATCGCTTCCGTGATCGGAGGTGATGATAATAGTCGAATCGTCATATTTTCCTATAGCCTTAAGCTGATTCAGATACTCCTCCATCATAGTCATATTTCCCTTGCAGGTTTCTTCCAGACTTGCGTTTTCTTTTGGCTGACAATCAGCTCCTATATCCCAGCTGTGGGCTCCGTTCAAATGCTGAATGGCACACAGGCTGTGACTGCTGTCGGGGTCTATGATTATACCGTCTCTTATCATTCTGTTGTAGAAATCGGGAATAATGTGTTCCTTGTTGACCGTCTTATACTTTACTATACTCACATATTCCTCATATCCGGTATAAAACAGAGGCTTGAGTATCTCCGGTGCAAATCGGTAAGCGGAACATTTGGACATAGTTGTTATCATCAACTTCTTATCGATCACAGGCTCCTCACCCTGATTGGACAGATTGTCAAACAGACCTTCGAATATCCGGACATCGTTGTTTCCCCTGAGGATATTACTGTCGGGAGTATAGAAATTGATCTCATACCCGTGATCGTGTACGGCATCAAAGAACTTCGTTGTTTTCTCGCTGAACCATATATCGTTGAACCATTCATCCATCGGCTGTGCGGCATCTACTTCACACCCTGACAGCATATGTGCGATCGACGGGATAGTACCCATATACACGCATTCGTCATTATCATAATAGGTAAAATCGTGCAGATAATCGATGGCATTCGGATACTCCGCAAGCATCTTGTCTACATATGTATTACTGAAGTAATCCAGGATAAAGATTATGATATTGTCTTTATCGGAAACCATCATCTGCTTCTCGCCGGACATATACCATGCTCCGGGATCTCTCTCAAAGCACTCCTCATCCCCTCCGGCGATAAGTGACACTATCGCTGCCAGCTGGATCGCAAGCAAAAAAGCGGGAATGCCGGGGATGATCTTATGGACTGAAGCGTTGCGCGACTTGACCGCGATAACGACCATAAGCACGATAAGCGCAAGCCAGACGATAATACCTATTACACTTGCTCCGGTATCGGCTTTATATCCATCGGGATTCAGTCCGAGCAGATCCAGATTCTTATTCATAAACATGACCTGCAGATATCCGGCTATGTCTATGCCACTGATGATCGCACTCAGGATCCGCATGATCTTTTCGGGCAGAAACGCCAGAATGATCGTTACAACCAACGTAACGATCACGCATACTGCGACCATCAGACCGAAAAACTCCTTGAATATAAAACCGAACTCACTGTGATTTACAAAGAAGATCTCAGTGGGGCCGAAGACAAATATCATATAGCATAAGGCAAGTACCGGAAAAAGCGCAAATATCGATTTTTTAAGAAGTTTTTTCAGCATTATGATTCTCCTGTCTGTCCTAAGAACTTCACCTGCATAATGCTATCATGATTTCCCTACCAAATAAAGTCTAAATGTATTTCCGCGTGCGTGAGAGGGTGCCGGTGTCCGGTATTTTCAGACTATTCCCGAATCATCAAAATGTTTTCATCTTCTGTCCTTTTAATCAAACCTCTAAGCTTCCTTATCGGTGCGGTATCATATAATTTGCAGTACACAAGCAAAGCAACAAAGGTGGGCGGCACCCCTAAAGCCATGCATGTTATTGCAAGTTTAAAACTGCGAAACTCATTCTGCTCACTTGCAACACCAAGGTATCCGATGAAAGCCGGATAATCCTCTCCCGAGATTGCCCCGCTTTCTATTTGGTCTCGAATATAAACATCTTCAGACGTTATCCAAACTGTTCGGGCATTTTCCTTATATGCACCGCGAAGGCTACCGTAGACCGCACATAGCATCAGCATAAATAACACTAAATACCATTTGCATCTGATAAAACCGATAAATGTCCTATTCACCTTGCGCCTCCATGTAAACGCAGTTCAGGCCTCTCCAGTTCATTAAAAGAGTGGTACCCTCCGGAACTGTCAATTCGTCCGAAATATACATGATAACAGAATCGTCCCCGGAAACCCTTCCACTGATAATCGTATCCAATTCACAAGTACTGTATTCCGTTACATCAACAGCTTTTACTTCATCATATTGGGCCACCTCATAGAAACTGTAATCCATCAAATGAAGTTCTTCAATGCCCACACACAGACAGTCGCAATCATTGTACTTTTCAGAAATTGCATGCCATTCAACAGCTGCAGGGTGAATATCGTCAAAAAAGTCATAGTACACCTTTGTATAGTTTCCCATAAGAGGCAACCCCGATAAAAGCAACAACGGCAGGACTACAAGCGGATTATCATTAAAGGTTCTAATGACCCCGACAATAAACGATGAAAACAACAATATGACCGGCAAATACTCCGGAGTATTATAATGATCTCTTCCTCCATCCAGGGTAAAAATGATGATCAGATACAGTATTGTCGAACAGGAAGTAAGTATCCAGAAAAAGCCTGCAGGACTCTCCGGACGCACCCCCGTCTTTTTCTTATACAATGTTACGAAAGAGAAGCAGATCAGGAAAACAAAAAAGACTATTACTCCGTGCTTACTGAACCAGTACTCATCAATAAATGATAACAGTTCCCTGAACTTGTCAAAGTTCCATCCTGATATCAATGTATGTTTATTCTGCTGATTAAACAGTATCTGCCAGACCATCCACGGAAATAGGATCAATACGGTCATAAGACCAAGAGTACCGGCTAACAGATAATTGATGAGCGTATAACCTTTTCTCTTCACTGCAAAATAAATAATCTGGACCATTGAAACACAAAAGGCATATACATAAAAATAGTTATGGGTCAGACATCCAAAAATCACACAGAGAACAAAACACACCATGTGTCTTCGATTCCAGCCACGTTCTCCGCTGCTGATATGTATATACAAATACCACAGGCAAGCCGCCGCCAGCATGATATACATTCTCAGATTAAATATCTGTGAGACAAACCCGTATTGTAACGTGAGCAAAAGAATGGGAAGAGCGGCATAAACATATTCTTCGAACACTTCCTTAAACAAAAGAATAAACAACAGATCAATCAACAATATGCCAAGAATATTAATTGAGCCGGCATACATATTGGAATAAGTGTTTGGAAATAATGAGCAGATTGTATGCACAAGAAAATAATATAGGGGCGGATGAACATCTATGCGCTGATGCCAGTATACGCCTTTATAATCAAATCGATCATAGTCATTAACAAGATACCATTCTCTTAAGACCCTTGCATCAAACCAGCCATTGGAATTCGGAATGGTCTCGATCGTACCCTCGTTGAAAAATAACGGTGAATAAGAGTTGTTGGCCAGAGTATATGTAAAGATCATATCCCCTGCAATGCTGATGTCAGACGTAGCAGGTATGACGATGTACATCTGTATGCATATAGCCACCAGAATCAGCACCGGACGGAAAAAAACACATATTTTTGAATGGGAATAATCCATAGGAAACCAGCTTAACCTGCATAAAAAAATTATCCCAAATCGGGATATTTTGAATATACCAATTTGGGATAATTGCGTCAAGGAGCAGATTGGTATGGAATTTAGATTACGACAATTGCGAAAGCAACGTCATATATCCCAGATCCGGTTAGCGATGGATTTAGGGATGACTCAGAATTCCATAAGTCGTTTTGAGACCGGTGTAAGACGCCCCGATTATGACTCATTGATCTTCTTTGCAGATTATTTTAACGTTTCAATAGATTATCTGGTTGGACGAACTGACAATCCTGATATTAACAAATAAAGAGTGCGAGAGAGGGACCTCGGTTTTGGCCCGACCGGAGCGTGCGTGAGAGGGTGCCAGCGTCCGGTGGACGCTGTCCGGCACCGACCGAGTCGGCGCGTAGCGTCCGACGAGACTTCGAACATCGAAACAGGCAGGATCTGAATGATCCTGCCTGCTTCGATTATCGCGTGCGTGAGAGGATTCGAACCCCCGACACCTTGGTCCGTAGCCAAGTGCTCTATCCAGCTGAGCTACACACACGTATATTTATGTTAAGTCCCCGACACCTTGGTCCGTAGCCAAGTG
>CAMONC010000019.1 GCA_946620235.1 uncultured Lachnospiraceae bacterium
GCGTCTGCTGAAAGAAGGGGTTTGATTATGAAAGGATTTGCAAAAGGAATAGTAAAGACCAGAGTCCTGATACTGATCATTGCTTTTGCTCTGCTCATCCCGGCGGCGATAGGATTCATAAATACAAGGATCAACTACGATATCCTCACCTATCTGCCCTCCGAGATCGAGACGATGCAAGGTCAGGATATACTGGAGGAGCAGTTCGGCACCGGCGCGTTTTCACTTTTTGCCGTGCAGGACATGCCGGTCAGCGATGTCGCAGACTTAAAGGCACGGATCGAGCAGGTCGATCACGTATCCGAGGTCATCTGGTATGACTCGTTCATGGACCTGAGCATACCGATGGAGATGCTGCCGTCCGATCTGTACGAGACATTCAACAGTGATGACGCGACGCTGATGTTCATCATATTTGATGAGACGACATCTGCGGACGGTACGATGGATGCGATCGAGGAGATCAGACGCATAGCCGACGAGAGATGCTTCCTCTCCGGTATGAGCGCGATCGTGACCGATACCAAGAACATGGCCGAAAAGGAAACACCGATATATGTAGCTATCGCAGTACTGCTGGCAGTCATCGTACTGTCGCTCACGATGGACTCGTACCTGGTTCCGTTCTTTTTCCTGGCGAGCATAGGTATGGCGATCCTGTATAATCTCGGATCCAACATCATGTTCGGTGAGATATCGTTTCTGACCAAGGCACTGAGCGCCGTGCTTCAGCTGGGCGTGACACTGGACTACTCGATATTCCTCTGGCACAGCTATCAGGAAGCACTGGAGCGGATCCCGGATCGCGACGAGGCTATGGCGAGCGCCATCACCGATACGATACAGTCGGTGGTCGGCAGTTCGATCACTACGGTAGCCGGATTCATCGCACTGTGCTTCATGAGCTTCAGGATAGGACTTGATATAGGACTGGTCATGGCAAAGGGAGTCGTATTCGGAGTACTCTCCTGCGTCACGATCCTGCCCTCGATGATACTGGTCTTCGACGGAGTGATAGAGAAGACGAGACACAAACCCCTTATGCCGGAGTTTGACAGAGTGCCGAAGTGGATATCCGCGCACTACGTGATGTTCGGACTGATCTTCGCGGCACTCCTGGCCCCGGCGATATACGGCAACAACCATACGGAGGTCTACTACGATCTCTCGGAGACACTGCCCGATACGCTGCCGAGCGTACAGGCCAACAATATGCTGAAGGAGAACTTCGATACCAACTCCGTATATATGCTTCTGATAGATAAGGAACTGGGTGCCGCCGATACCACGATGATGATAGATGACTTAAAGGGCGTGGACGGGATACTGAAGGTCGTCGGAGTCGACTCACTGATGGGCCCCGCATTTCCGAAGGAGATGCTGCCGGACGACGCACTCTCCAAGCTCGAGAGCGACCGGTACAAGCTGATGATGATCACCACCGGATACAAGACGGCATCCGATGAGATCAACGCTCAGATAGATGAGGTCGGCCGCATCGTCAAAGGATACGATCCGACAGCGATGGTCGTAGGTGAAGCACCGTGTACCAAGGACCTGATCACGATCACGAATCACGACTTCGCAGTGGTCAGCTTCGTATCGATCGGCCTCGTATTCCTGATCATCGCGCTGGTACTCAAGTCGGCATCACTGCCTTTCATACTCGTAGCGGTTATCGAGTTTGCGATATTCATCAACATGGGTATACCGTACTACACCCACACGACGATACCTTTTATCTCATCGGTGGTCATCGGTACGATACAGCTGGGCGCGACCGTCGACTATGCGATCCTCATGACGACACGCTATATCAGGGAGAGGCGTGACGGTCATGATAAAAAGGAGGCTACACAGATCGCGCTGTCGACCAGCATGAAGTCGATCATCGTGAGCGCCCTCAGTTTCTTCTCCGCAACATTCGGAGTAGGACTGATATCAAGCATCGATATGATCGCATCGCTGTGCAACCTGATGGCGAGAGGCGCGATCGTGAGCATGTTTGTGGTACTGCTCGTACTGCCGGCCATGTATATGATCTTTGACGGACTGATCATACGGACCACGGCAGGCATGCAGGCAGTGAGAGATACAGAGAGTAAGCATCATACACATAAGCTGATAGGGAGGGAGAGCTATGTATAAGAGATATATGAGCAGAGTGATGGCAGTCATACTGGCTGCAGCCATGACGGTATGCGCTGCAGGATGCGCAAGCACTACGGGTGAGGATGAGCATATCAAAAAGGCCATGATACCCGCCGACACAGAGGAAGCCACACTGGAGAGGACACTGTCCGATAATACTTTCTCATCTGCGGATGCAGAGACGGGCAAGGTCGAGACCGTATACGTCACCACCGATGCAAACGGCGCAGTAAACGATATCATAGTCAGCGACTGGATCAAGAACACGACCGCCAGCGATACGATCACGGATGAGACGTCGCTCAGCGACATCGTAAACGTAAAGGGTAAAGAAACATATACCGAGAATCCCGACGGTACGATCAGCTGGAACGCAAACGGATCGGACATATACTATCAGGGATACTCCGATAAGCAGCTGCCGGTAGACGTACATGTATCATATACACTCGACGGACAGAGCGTAACCCCCGAGGAGATCGCAGGCAAGGAAGGTCACGTCGGTATCAGATTTGATTATACAAACAATGCCGTCGAGAAAGAGGAGATCGACGGAGAGGAGACTGAGGTGTATGTGCCTTTTGCGATGGTATCGGGTATGATGCTCGACACATCGAAGTTCACCAATGTCGAGGTTACCAACGGCAAGGCCATATCGGACGGAAGCAATCTCGTCGTAGTCGGCGTGGCTCTGCCCGGACTCAAGGAAAGCCTCGCACTCGATGCAGACAAGCTCTCTGATATAGAGGGTATAGATGCGCAGCTGTCGATACCCGAATATGTGGAGATCGAGGCAGATACGACAGACTTCGAGGTCGGTATGACACTGACCATGGCCAGCACGGATGTCCTCGATAACCTCGGACTTGGCGGTCTCGCTGATAATACGACTGTCACCGATATGGAAAATGATATGAGCCTTCTCTCGGACGGTGCCAACAAGCTCGTCGACGGAGCAGGTGCTCTGAAGAACGGAGTGAATGACTTAAAAGACGGTACCGCAGCCGTATATGACGGATCGAAGCAGCTCAGCGAAGGTACCGAATCACTGAAGGACGGAGTGAACACTCTCTATGACGGAGTGAGCGCATATACGGACGGCGCAAGCCAGATCAATGACGGTGCCGCACAGCTCGCGGACGGAGCGAAGACCCTCGCAGACGGAGCCACATCCGCGAAGAACGGTTCATCGACTCTGAGAAATGCCATGGAGAGCGGAGATATAGTAGGCAACGCAAACGCACTCGCGACAGGCGCAGGCCAGGTGAGCGACGGAGCGGCACAGCTTGCAGCAGGCATAGCACAGCTGAAGACCGGTATCCAGGGTGCGGAGGCACAGATCTCCGGAGCTGCAGGTACGATGGCAGCGCAAAAGGATAATCTGAGCGCAGTCGGCACGAGCCTCGGTGAAACCGGCGAAGGATTCGGTGCTGCACAGAGCGGACTCCAGAGTGCAGGATCACATCTCGGAGAAGCAGCCACATCACTCGGTACGGCATCAAGCGTACTCTCAGGCATGTCCACCGACGGACTGACCGAGGAGCAGCTCGCAGCGATCAGCAAGCTCGCAAGCGCTTTAAGCAGCGCATCGTCATCCCTCGGCAGCATCCAGGGTGATCTGAACACAGCAGGCGGCGGTGTATCAAGTGCAGCAGGCAAGGTCTCTGACGCAGGTGCCAAGCTCGGTGAGGTAGCAACCGCACTCAGCGGTATGGAGAGCTCGGACAGCTCGGGCGGATTCGACGCACTCAACACAGGTCTGGACACACTCGTCACCAAGTCGGGTGAACTCGCCACAGGTGCATCACAGGTGGCTACCGGAGCTACCGCACTGGCAGGCGGAGTAGGACAGGTATACAGCGGAGTCGTAGCACTCGATGACGGACTGGGCACTCTGGCCGGCGGAGCATCACAGCTCTCTACGGGAGCCGGTGATCTCTACAACGGCACGAGTACACTGGTATCCAACAACGCTACACTGATGGGCGGCATGGGAGACTTAAAGACCGGCGCAGGCACACTCTCCGACGGAGCCAGAAGCCTCTGCGAAGGCGCAGGTGAACTCGACGGCGGAGCAGCCAAGCTCACTGACGGTGTCAATCAGCTGGCAGACGGTATCGTGAAGTTTGATGAAGAGGGTATCGAGAAACTGTCCGAAGCGTTCGACGGCAGCCTCGAGGGATTCATACAGAGAGTAGCCGCTGTAGATAAAGCAGGCAAGGATTATACATCATTTGCAGGCAGCAGCGATGAGATGGACAGCTCGGTCAAGTTCATCATCAAGACCGATGCGGTAAAGCCGATCGTGTAAGTAATTAGGCCGGACCGATACATTGGGTTCGCACACTTAAAAAGGGGACGCCCGGCGGCGCCCCCTTCTTATACGTTCATATGAACCAGCAGATCACTTGAAGTATCTCTCCAGGAGTCCTTTAAGTGCCTTGCCGTGTCTGGCCTCATCTCTGGCCATCTCGTGAACGGTATCATGGATGGCGTCGAGGCCGTTCTTCTTGGCACAGGATGCCAGATCGAACTTGCCCTGGGTTGCACCGAATTCACACTCTACTCTCCATGCCAGATTCTTCTGGGTTGAATCGGTCATGTTGGGCTCCAGATCGGAACCGAGAAGCTCAGCAAACTTAGCAGCGTGCTCAGCCTCTTCATATGCGGCTTTCTCCCAGTAGAGACCTACTTCGGGATAACCTTCTCTGTGCGCGATACGGGCCATGCACAGATACATTCCGACTTCCGAGCATTCGCCTGTGAAGTTGGCTTTCAGCTGGTCGAATATATATTTTTTATCTTCCTCGGTTATATCGGGATTGTTCTTTACGGTCTTTGCATAGATGCCGAACTCATGCTCCGCAGCGAGTTTAAGCTCTCCCTCTACTGCTTTGAACTTGTCACCGCTGGCGTGGCAGATAGGGCATTCTGCCGGGGGCTCATCTCCCTCATGGATATAACCGCATACAGGACATACGTATTTCATTGTTTTTCCTCCTTATCATTTAGTTGATAGATTAAATATATATGAACCGCATAACGGTTCGTATATTCGTATCGACGTCGGCAGCTGTCACCGAAAGTGCCGGTCAGGACTTGGGAATGCACTTCCCGCATATCCCGGAAAAGGTCAGATTATGCGACTCTATGATGCCGTCAAAGGTCTTGGAAGCGATGTCATTGATCTCTCTTATACAGTCCATATTCATATCGATAACTGCACCGCATTCGTTACAGTAGAAGTGATAGTGAAGACTGGTGTCAGCATCAAAGTGATCCAGGCCGTCACCTACCCGTATCTTCTGCAGTTCACCAAGCTCTGTGAGCAGCTGAAGATTACGGTACACGGTTCCGAGAGATATATTGGGATATTCGTTCCGGATATGCATGTATACGGAATCGGCCGTAGGGTGATCCTTGCGGCTCATCATGAATTCTTTGATCGCTTCTCTTTGTCTGGAATACTTGAGTGCCATTGTTTGAACTCTGTACTTTCAACCTTAACAAAACAAATCAGTAATGATTACTGAAATTATAACGTTATTCGGATACCGATGTCAACTTAAAACATCTTTAGACTTATTTTACTTTCTCTTAATCATTATACAAGCGTAATTGTGATAAACTTATCGTATGAAGTTCAGGACACGTTTGATCGCTTCATTTTGCGCGATAATCATATTACCCCTTTTCCTTGCGGCCGTGGCATTCATGATCGTCGGAACCTACGCGGTCAAAGCTCACAGA
The DNA here is from genome assembly GCA_946620235.1 of uncultured Lachnospiraceae bacterium. Lineage (GTDB taxonomy): Bacteria > Bacillota > Clostridia > Lachnospirales > Lachnospiraceae > XBB2008. The sequence goes on from CAMONC010000019.1 coordinate 5,902, forward strand.
GCGGCCGAGGCCGGGCTTATAGCTCCCGGCGATATCATGCATGAGATCAACAGTGTTGTCTCTCCGACACTGATAGCGGCACTGATGGTCACCATACTGATCATCCTGTTCATAACGGCGGTATTTCTGACAGGATGGATGTGGAGGGGATTTCTGGATCCGGTATCCCAGCTGAATATAGCCCTCCAGAAGGTCGCAGAGGGGGATCTGAATTATCAGCTCGATCCCGAGCAGTACAGCGACAAGGGCGAGATATATGCGATGTACCGCAATTATGAGGACATGCGGCTAAGGTTGAAGGAATCTCAGGATGAGATGATGGAGCATGAGCATGCGAATCGTGAACTGATAAGCAATATTTCACACGATCTGAAGACCCCCATCACCTCGGTCAAGGGATATGTCGAGGGCATAATGGACGGCGTAGCCGACACGCCGGAGAAGATGGACCGCTATATCCGCACCATCTACAACAAGGCGAACGACATGGATAAGCTTATCAACGAGCTTACCCTGTATGCGGGCATAGACACCAACAGGATCCCGTATAATTTCCACAGGCTCAATATTGCCGAGTATTTCGGTGACTGCGTGGAGGAAGTGGGACTGGATCTGGAGAGCCGCAATATCAGACTGAACTACTCCAATATCACGGCACCCGACACAATGATCATAGCCGATCCCGAGCAGATGAAGCGTGTCATCAATAACATCATCAGCAATTCCGTCAAGTATATAGACAAGCCCGACGGAGTCATTGATATCCGGATATTGGACGAAGTTGATTCGGTCCGGATCGAGATTGAGGATAACGGAAAAGGGATATCACAGAGAGATCTGGCCAGGATATTCGAGAGATTTTACCGTACGGATTCATCCCGCAATTCTTCGCAGGGAGGCAGCGGGATAGGTCTTTCGATAGTGAAAAAGATAATAGAGGATCACGGGGGATACATATGGGCTACCAGCAAAGAAGGTGAGGGCACATGCATCCATTTCGTACTCCGCAAATATATCAAACCCGAGGAGCCGGATGAAGCGGCTGCCGAACACGAATAGAAAGATGAGGATAGTAAGATGAGCAGGATACTTATAGTAGAGGACGAACAGGAGATAGCTGATCTTGAAAAGGATTATCTGGAACTGTCCGATTTTGAGGTTCATATAGAGAATAACGGAGAGGATGGTCTGCGGGAAGCACTTGAGGGTGACTACGCGCTGATCATACTTGACCTGATGCTGCCCGGGGTGGACGGATTTGAGATATGCAAGGAGATCCGGGACAGCAAGGATATACCTATCATCATCGTTTCCGCCAAAAAGGATGATATAGATAAGATCAGGGGACTGGGGCTTGGCGCCGACGATTACCTGACCAAGCCTTTCAGCCCGTCTGAACTCGTAGCCAGAGTCAAGGCACATATGGCAAGATATGACCGCCTGGTGGGCAGCGGGAGCAAACCGAACGATATAATAGAGATCCGCGGCCTGAAGATCGACAAGACGGCACGCCGCGTATACATCAACGGTGAGGAGAAGAGCTTCACGACCAAGGAGTTTGACCTGCTTACATTCCTGGCGGAGAATCCGAATCATGTCTATACCAAGGATGAACTGTTCAGAGAGATATGGGGCATGGAATCCATCGGAGATATCGCTACGGTGACTGTCCATATCAAGAAGATACGCGAGAAAGTCGAAACCGACTCATCCAACCCTCAGTATATAGAGACGATCTGGGGCGTGGGATACCGCTTTAAGATATAACGGACATCGATCTGCAGGGAGGTTTCGATTGCTCGATATCGTATATAAGGATAAGTATATACTGGCCGTGCATAAGCCTGCAGGCATCCCCAGTCAGACTGCGAGTATTTCACAGTCTGATGTTGTCAGTATGACCGAGGATTATCTGAGAGGGGATCAGCGTACATCGAAACGCCCCTTTGTGGGTATGATCAATCGACTCGATCAGCCGGTAGAGGGCATCGTTCTGATGGCTCGAGATGCGAAAACGGCGGCCCGTCTCGCCGAACAGCTGCGTGACGGTATGATAGAAAAGCGATACTGTGCCTGCGTAGTGCCGGATTCGGAAGGATACGGCGGCACGGAGCCGGTATCCGTCTCCGGCACTGTCGGAAAGAGTCCCATCATCCTGACAGATCATATCTATCATGATAAAAAGCTCAACTATTCAAGTATAGTTCCCGCCGGTCACAAGGAAGCCAAAACAGCGAAACTGGAGTATACACTGACCGGGAACCGTGATGTTGCCGCCGGTGAGAACGAGGTGAGAGTCGCGCTTGCCGATATTCATCTGTTCACGGGCAGACATCATCAGATCCGTGTTCAGATGTCTCATGCCGGTCTTCCCCTTCTGGGCGATCGTAAGTATGGAACAGAATATGTACAAAATGTTTCCAAACTGTTAAAAGTATCGGAAGTTGCCCTCTGTGCCTGTCAATTAACCTTTACTCATCCGGTCACAAATGATATAATCAATCTGCGAGTTAAACCACAAGGGATGTGGTACAGTTTGTTTCAGAACTGATTTGCGGGCCTGTTGTCGGACGCTTCTTATGACGTCTGGTGACAGGCCTTTCCAATGAGAAAGGTTGTATGGAAACAGAGAAGTATATCTATCGGAATTGCCCTATTCCGGGCGGCGGATATGTGACCGGATTCGTTTTTCACGAAAAAGATCCCTCCCTGCTCTACATACGTACCGATATAGGCGGTACATACGGATACGACCGACAGGCTGACAGATGGTACAGCCTGATCGATCATGTTTCGATGAATGATCTGTCCGAGACATATCCGATCGCGATAGCACTCGATCCGGAGGATCCCGATTATCTCTATGTTGCCTGCGGTATCTATGATAATCCCCATGGGGTATTTGCGGTTTCTCATGACAGAGGCCTGAGCTTCAGATATTTCGAGATGCCGATGCCGGTGCACGGCAATCTGAACGGGCGAGGAACCGGATTCAGGCTGGCCGTAGACAGGGATGATCCGGAGACATTGTATTTCGCAAGCCAGACATCCGGATTATGGATCACCGGAGACCGCGGTGAGCACTGGACACTTATGGATTCATTCCCGGAGGAGTATACGACATTTGCAGGGGTGAGTCCCGACGGAAAAGTGATGTTTGCTGCAGGTGCCGGCGTTACCACCGCACGATCGGACAAGCTCAGGGGACATAGCCTGTATGTCTTTTCCGATGCCGATAATGAGTTCGTTCCGCTGGGTGGACCGGAGGACACGGAGATTGACGGAGTCGCCATGGCCGGCCATGTGGCACAGCGCTATGCCATGGATGATAAATACCTGTACGTGACATATTCGGTAATGGGACGTAACGCGTATGTAAGGGAACTCGGATACAGCTGTGACGGCGGATCCTGTATAGGCGGACGTATCTTCAGATATGACTGGGAAACTCTCACACCGGAGGATATCACGCCCGGGATCGATGATGTCGAAGGTGGTCTGCTTGAGTTCGGATTCAGCGGCATCAGCGCGGGAGTACAGACTCGGGGATTGCTGATCGCATCCACGATCTGCAGCGGTGACGGCGATCGCATATACAGGTCGACAGACTATGGAGATACATGGGAATGCGTGCTGCACGGACTTGATACCGGACGTATGGAATTCCGGACACCGTATATGAGACCGGAATGTAACGGAGGACGTAATCTGATCCACTGGCTGACCGATCTTAAGCTTGATTCTCATAACGATCGTGAAGCGTGGTTTAATACCGGGACCGGTGTATTCAGAACGGAAGACATACTGGCAGAGTGTGTGAGTTTCCATGATGAATGCGCGGGGCTTGAGGAGACGGTTCATCTGAATATATATGCTCCTCCCGCAGGAGAAACTGTACTTATAGATATACTGGGTGATCTCGGTGGATTTGCGTTCAGAGATCTCGATAAACCCTGTGACAATTCCTTTGCCGATGACAGAGGTAACAGATATATAACCTGCATCAATGCCGATTACTCGGATGAAGATCCGGATACCGTAGTGGTCACTCCCAGAGGAAACTGGACCGGGGAGACCAGAGGTGGACTCATACTCTCGCATGACGGCGGCCGGAGCTTCGAGCGCATACCGCTTCCTTACGGACTGTGCGATGATCTGGATATGGCTTTCAGAAATATCGAGAAACCCAATGTCAACAGCGGATGGGTTGCGCTGTCGGCAGATACGCAGCATATTGTCTGGTCTGTGGCTGATGGGATCGATCTGCCGGTCGGAAGAGTCATAGTGAGTCATGACGCCGGGGAATCCTTTGATATGGTCACTGTCACCGGGACTGACGGCAGCACGGTGTCGGATGGAAAGATGAAGGTTTTCTCCGACAGAACGGACAGCAGATTTTTCTACGGATTCGGAGATGGATCCAAACTGTATATGAGTACCGATCATGGCGAGACCTTTGTGCAGCTGGTGACTCCGGAGAGCTTTCCGGCTGTAGATTTCGGCCGGATAGACTGTGCGAATAAGACGGAGATCAGAGGAGATTCCGGAAGTGTCGGTGTCTTCTACGTGGCGACCGGAGTGCAGGGCCTGTGGAAGGTCACTTTCGATCCCGAGAAGATGAGAGTGCACGTATTCAGACTCAGTGACCAGGGTGACAGTGTATATAGGATCGGGCTGGGAGTGGGAGCTCCCGGAGCGGATTATTTCAACGATCCGAAGGCCATATATCTGGTCGGTACACTTGCCGGAAGTTACGGATTCTACAGGACTCTGGATGAGGGCGGATCATATGTTAAGCTGAACGGCAGATATCAGAGATTCGGCGACATAAACAGTGTCGAGGGAGATCCTCGTGTCTACGGCAGATTCTATATAGCGACCGGAAGCAGGGGAGTTCTGTACGGTATTCCGGATGATTCACATATGAATGCGATGGACATGCTGCTATGAAGGATATAAACAATGTGATCTATATGGATCATGCGGCGACTACCCCGGTTTATCCCGAGGTTATACAGGCAATGCAGCCGTATATGGAAGAGATGTATGCCAATCCTTCCGCAATATACCGCCCCGCATCGCGGGTTGCGAAGGATGTCAGTGCCGCCAGATCGTTGATAGCAGGGTGCATAGGAGCACTTCCCGAGGAGATATATTTCACATCCGGAGGGAGCGAATCGGATAACTGGGCCCTTTTCTCGGTATGTGAAGCACGCGGATTTAAGGACTGCCATATCATCACCTCACAGATCGAACACCATGCGGTCATCAATACATGTAAACGTCTGGAAAAACTGGGCGTGAAAGTCACTTATCTGCCTGTATCCGGCACAGGTCTGGTTGATCCGCGGAAGGTGACGGAGAATCTGTCCCCGGAGACTGTCATGGTCTCCGTTATGTATGCCAACAACGAGACAGGTACGATAGAACCCGTGTCGGAGATCGGACAGCTGTTACGGGAGAAAAAAGTGCTGTTTCACACAGATGCCGTGCAGGCACTCGGACATATCCCGATCGAAATGAATACATTGAATGCTGATATGATGTCAGCCAGTGCCCATAAGCTTGGAGGCCCCAAAGGAGTGGGGATGCTCTATATCCGGAAGGGAGTACCTGCCTATCCCTTTATTCACGGAGGAGCGCAGGAGAGAGGTCGGCGTGCGGGAACCGTAAATGTGCCCGGTGTTATCGGCTTCGCCGAGGCCATGCGCATCTCTGCCGAGGGGCTTGAACGTAACTCGGAGAAGATCAGAAGCATGCGTGACAGGATGATATCACGTATACTCACGGAGATATCGGACTGTGTACTCAACGGCGATCCGGATAACAGGCTTCCGGGCAATGTAAACATCTCATTCAGAGGTGTAGAGGGAGAGACTCTTCTCATCCTGCTGGATCGTGCGGGGATATGCGCATCAAGCGGGTCGGCATGCTCCACCGGAGCCATAGATCCGTCGCATGTCCTGACTGCGATGGGGCTGGATGAAGCTGCGGCACGAAGTGCGGTCAGATTCACCCTGTCCGAACATAATACACCCGATGAAGTCGACCGGGTGACAGATACATTGAAGGAGATCGTTGAGCGTCTGCGTACGGCTTGCCGATAGATGCTCATAAGGATAAATGGATAATACAGAAGACGAAATCCTGGACAGATATGAGGCGGAGGCAGAGACTCGCTCTGCCAGAGAATCCCGGCTTCAGGCCATGAGGCTCGCCAAAGAGAGACAGCTGAGGCGCAGGCGACTGATGCCGTATCTGATTGCTGTTTCGGCGGCAGTGGTGACAGTGGTTGCCGTGGCTGTCGCTATAAATATGCATCGTCCCGCATCCGCTATTCCGGAAGCGGTGGAGGAGGCAGCAGAAGCTCCCGGGAACGAGCTTTCCGAGGCTGAGACGACAGAGACGGACGGAGAAAACAACTCTGACGGAGATGATAACTCCGGAGAGAACGCAGAGGCACCTTCTGATGCCGAATACGGCCCCTACGCGGAGGCCTATTCCGAAGAAAAGGATCTGTTTTTCTCCGGGTATGAAGTGAGCGGGATGACTGAAGCCGCTGCCGTGCCCGAAGAAGTGATGAGCACTTATGCCGTATTGATCGATGCCGATGACGGTACGGTCCTGGCGTCCAGAGACGGCAATACGCGGATCTATCCGGCATCCATGACCAAGATACTCACCGTGCTGGTCGCAGCGGAGCATGTGACCGATCTGGATGACCAGTTTCTGATAGACATATCCATAACCGATTTCGCATACAGTCATGACTGCTCTGCAGTGGGATTTGCCCTCGGCGAGAAAGTTACTGTCAGGGATCTGATGTATGGCACGATACTGCCCTCCGGTGCGGATGCCGCTCTCGCCCTTGCCGAGTATGTGGCCGGCAGTGAAGAGAAATTCGTGGAGCTGATGAACGATAAGCTCGAAGAACTCGGCCTGTCGGATACGGCGCATTTCACGAACTGTGTGGGGATATATGACGACGATCACTATTGTACCCTGACCGACATGGCGATGATCATGAAAGCCGCCGTGGAAAATGATCTGGCCAAAGAGATCATGAGTGCGCATATATATACGACATCGTGTACCGATGAGCATCCTGAAGGAATAGAGATATCCAACTGGTTCCTGCGTAGGATCGAGGACAAGGATACCCACGGAGAAGTCATATGTGCGAAGACGGGTTTCGTCAAAGAGAGTGGTTGCTGTGGTGCCAGCTATCAGATCTCGAACGAGGGAAAAAGATACATATGCGTGACCGCGGATGCATGGAGTTCATGGAGATGCATCTATGATCATGTGGCACTGTATGACGGGTTTTCTTTTTAAGTTAAGAAAGATGTGAGTCGTTTTTAATGACTTTTGACAAGCTTCGAACGCTGTATTTATCGGCGCTCGGAGCTTTTTTGATTCACGTGTTTTTTTGAAGTTTTGTAAGTATTTTACAAATCAGACATGCGGGATGATTTTTTTCAAAAAAGGGGTTGCATTATTTTTTGACCGCGTGTAATATGCATTTCACACCGATTCGATGCATCGCATCGAGAATAAATGTACCGACAGGTACATATCTTTCCGGTTTCTTCCACGACCGGTCAGAAGGACCAATATACATCAGGTCCGCAATCAACAATTTTTATATTTTTGAGAGGAAATGTTGTGTTTCTTTGTCTCGTTATACTCTCATTCGCTGCGATATGCGATGTGTATAGCGGGCGTATCCCGAGAGAACTTACCTGCTTCGGGATGCTGATATCTCAGGCGTGGCTGGTTTACCACGCATCGGTCAGAGAGGGGCTGACGGCACTGATCTGCAGTGTGGGGCTTCTGATGATCCTTTATCCGTTGTTCATGATAGGAACGCTGGGAGCGGGGGACATCAAACTGATCATGATACTGCCCGCATTTATGACATTTACCGATGCACTGTATTCAGTATTTCTGTCCTTTGTCGCCGGGGCATGCATCGGACTTGTCAGGATGATAGCCACAGGTACGCTGATCAGAAGGTTGAGAGTGATGAAATCGTATATGGATGCCGTTTCAAGATCGGGGAAGCTGCTTATGTATGACTATCCCGCTTCGGTAACGGGAGATGGATTTAAGCAACATCAGATCCACTTCACGATACCGATCCTGATCGGAACGGTAATGAGCTCAGGAGGTTACTTCAGACTATGAAAGAAAAAACGATTGCCGTATGTGATCTTGATCCCAATTACGCTTTGAATCTGAGCGGAGCTCTGGATCGGGCACTGTATGGACACTTCAATATATCGACGTTTACCAGCAGTTCGGCGTTATGTGAATATTTGGCGGCGCATGATGTCGATACCGCGATCATCAGTGAATCAGCTTATGATTCCGATCTTTTGCAGGCGCTTCCGGTGACTCTTATACTGCTGAGGGAAAATCCGGACTTCGTAGAGGAGAGGGCGATACTGATCAACAGGTTTCAAAGTCGTGAAGAGCTTATGGAATCGGTGCTTAAGGTTCTTCCGGAGAATGTGCACAATTCTTCCGAAATGCGGCTTCGTACCTCCAAGTGGAAGGTCATAGGTATCTATTCTCCGATACGAAGATGTCTGCAGACCACCTTTTCACTGACTCTGGGTCAGATGCTCGGGGCAGACCATAAAACACTCTACATGAACTTCGAGAATTATTCGGGGCTATCCGGTTGGTTCAATATGGAATTCAAAAACAACGTAACCGATCTGCTGTACTATTTCGACTGCGAAAGGGAAAAGCTTACGCTTCGGATCCCGCTTCTGATACATCGTATGGGGAATCTGGACATTCTGCCGCCGGCCGATTCCTGTTATGAAACTTATGACCGTAACGGACAAAGATGGGTTGAACTTATGAAGGAGATTGAGAATGCAACCGATTACGAGTATCTGATCCTGGACCTGACGGATTCGATGAGCGGAGTACTGGAGGTTTTGGAGTATTGCGACAGGGTATACACACTGGTCAGAGATGATGCACTTTCATCCGCCAAACTGACACAGTATGAACACTGGATGGTGGAACACTCCAAAGCAGATATTGTGGGCAAGACTTTGAAGTTTAAACTGCCTGAAATGACAGATATTCCGACCAGGCCGGACATGCTCACACACAGCGAACTGGCGGGATATGTAAGAGCGGTGATCAATGATGACGTGTATGGATCGGAAAACTGAAGACAGCAATATGTCACAGCTGAAAAAGGATCTGCAATCATCCCTGATAGACCGGATCGACTATTCAAAGGATACCACCGATGAGGAACTGTATGAACTGATCGACGGGATGATCATAGCGGACCCAAAGGTTCGCAGACTGGCAGTGTCCGACAGGGAACAGTTACGTAAGAAGCTGTTCCACGCTTTAAGGAAGCTGGACATTCTCCAGGAGCTGGTAGACGACTCGACAGTCACGGAAATCATGATCAACGGACCGGATACGATCTTTATCGAGAAATCGGGAAGACTGATGAGATATCCGATGCAGTTCGAAAGCCGGGAGAAGCTTGAGGATGTCATTCAACAGATCGTATCGGGGTGTAACAGAGTGGTTAACGAGGCCAATCCCATAGTGGATGCGAGGCTGGATAACGGATCCCGCGTCAATATAGTTCTGGCCCCGGTAGCTCTTAACGGCCCGATAGTAACTATCCGAAGATTTCCGGATAAGCCTATCTCCATGGATGATCTGATCAGATTCGGATCGCTTAAAGAGGAGATAGCCGAGGAACTCGCTGATCTCGTCAGAGCACGATACAACATCTTCATCAGTGGCGGAACGGGTTCGGGCAAGACCACATTTCTGAATGCATTATCGGCATATATCCCGCGGGATGAGCGGATCATTACGATCGAAGATAATGCTGAATTACAGATATTGGATCTGCCCAACCTTGTAAAGCTGGAAACAAGAAATGCCAATGTCGAAGGCTGCCGTGAGATATCGATAAGAGACCTGATCAAATCCAGCCTGCGTATGCGTCCGGACAGGGTCATAGTGGGTGAGGTCAGAGGAGGAGAAGCCTTCGACATGATGCAGGCTATGAACACGGGGCATGACGGATCCATGTCCACGGGGCATGCCAACAGCTGCAAGGATATGCTGTCACGACTGGAAAACATGATCCTTATGGGTATGGAACTCCCGCTGAGTGCGATCAGAAGACAGATAGCATCGGGCATAGATGTGGTGGTTCACCTCGGAAGGTTACGGGACAGATCCAGAAGGGTGTTGGAGATTACGGAGATCATAGATAACGGAACGGATGAGATAGGAAGGAATGTTTTATACAGATTCAGGGAGACCGGAGTTGATGAGCAGGGAAAGATCATCGGGGAACTCTTCAAAGAAAACGAACTTATCTGCAGGGATAAGCTCTATGCTGCAGGCATTTGCCGGTGAAGAGAAAAAGATCGATTACAAAAACTACAGATTTACGTCGGCGGAGCTGGTATTGAATCTCCTGATAGGACTGATACTGGCCTGGGCTATAGGTCATTTTTTCTACGATTCACTGATCGTATCAGCTGTATTCACGATATTTATTCCGGTATTTCTCGGATACCGGAGGAAGGAATACGGTCGCAGAAGACGCGATGAACTGGGGCTCCAGTTCAGGGATGCCGTATCCTCGATCTCCGCAAATCAAAAGGCGGGATACTCCATAGAAAACTCTTTTCGTGAGGCGTGGAGGGACATGACGCTTCTGTATGGGAGCAGAGGGATCATAGTCAGAGAACTGGATCATATCCGTCGTGGATTGGATAACAATCTTGTGCTGGAACAGATGCTGCTGGACCTGGGAGCCAGAAGCGGAGTTGATGATATCAGACAGTTCGGAGAGGTTTTTGCCATAGCCAAGCGGAGTGGCGGAAATCTCACGGAAACAATAGAGATGACAGCGGGGATGATCGATCAAAAGGCAGATGTTGAACAGGAAATAGCTGTCATGATCAGTTCCAGACGTATGGAATCCAATGTGATGAGTCTGGTTCCGTTTTTCATGATCCTGTATATGGATATCTCCTCAGAGGGTTTCTTCGATGATCTGTATCATAACGCGGCCGGTATCGCCATTATGACGGTTTGTCTGGCCATATATGTATCGGCGTATCTGATCTCACAGAGATTGGTTGATATACGCATATGAATCGAAAGTTAGGAGAAGAGAGATGAGTCTTATATACATCTTGATCTTAGTCACTTTAATAATAATCTGGTTGCGTGCAAAGGTATCAAAGGTAAACTTACCATCGGTAGAAACAGGCTATTCAAGGGCTTTTCTGGCCCCGGCCGTTCTGATCTACGCATGGTGGAAGAAGGTACTCAACCAAAAAAAGAATGGGCGTTCGGAAGTGGCGGGAAGGAGTATTAGGAGTCGGAAACTTCTGTCTAACTTACAGACACTGTATCCCGGTGATACGCCGGACCGGAGGCTGGATACATACCGTATAGAGATGATCTCGACTGTCATGTTGATAATGGGTGTTGGATGCATGATATGTCTGGCGGTATCGTGGATGTCCGCCGATCAGCGGGTTCTTCAGGACGGAGACGTTATTTACAGGAGTACGTACGGAGGTATGAATGTAGAAGCAGATCTGTCCGCCGGGGTTGCAGTGGATGATTCGATTGATGAGTATCCCTTGCAGGTCAGCGTTCCGGCACAGGTTTATTCACGTGAGCAGGCTGACAGACTGTTTAATGATCTGTCTCCGAAGGTTGATGTCATATTGCTGGGTGATAATGACAGCTCCGGGCATATTCTGTACCCGGTAAATCTGATCAGGAGTGTGGACGGCTATCCTTTTTCGATCAGCTGGACCAGCAGTAATTATGAGCTTCTGGATTATGACGGGGTCATCCATAATGAGGAGCTTTCAGAACCCAGAATAGTTACTGTGACAGGTGACTGTACATATAGAAATGATCATTGGTATATCGTCAGGGATCTCCGGATATGTCCGAGGGAACTGACAGTGGAAGAGTCCATTGCTGAGGAATTAGCCGAAGCGGTATCTGCCGCAGATAAGGAGAGTGAGTCATCAGACAGACTCACACTTCCTACGAAGCTGTCTTTTGGAACGGTTACCTGGAAAGAAGAGATTGATGACATGAGTCCGCTGATATTAGCGGGGGTTATCCTGATCAGCGCTATATTGATCCCGTTTAAGGAATCTGAGGTTAACAGCCGACTCAAAGCCAGATCCAGGGAACTTCTCATAGAATATCCCGCGTTTGTATCGCAGCTGACATTGTATATGGGAGCCGGCATGAGTGTCAGGAATTGTCTTCTCCGGCTCGGCAAAAAGGCAGGAAGCACAGAGCCTCGAGACAGGTCTTATCTGGATAAGGAACTTCTGATCACAGCGCATGAGCTGGAAGTGGGTATATCCGAATCCGAGGTGATCGAGCATTTCTCAAAACGCTGCGGAACCCGCGAGTACATGAGATTCGGGGCATTGCTTATACAGAATATGAAAAAAGGAAGTACCGATCTCATAGCAATGCTTAAGGAAGAATCAGAGGATGCTTTTGCACTTCGAAAGAATGAGGCACGTAAACTGGGCGAAGAAGCTTCGACCAAAATGCTTCTGCCGATGGTAATGATGCTGACGGTAGTCATGATAATAATCATGGTACCCGCATATATGTCTTTTTCATCATAAAAAGGAGGTAGTTATGAAAGAAAGGATCAAAAACACAATTCAAAGGATCAGAGAAAGGATAAAGAACGGATTATCCGACCTCTATGGTCCGGATGAGTTTGCGGCGATGGAGGATGGAATGGGAACGGTGGAGGTCATACTTATTATCGTGGTATTGATCGGATTGGTTCTCATATTCAAAAAGCAGATCAGAGCTATCGTCGAATCGATCATGAACAAGATCTCATCTGATTCCGATGCGGTCATGTCATGAGACGAGGGTATCTGACGGTATATCTTTCGCTGACATTGGCTGTTCTGTTGTCGCTGATCCTCACACTTGTTGAGGGTGTGAGGATCAATGCGACCAGATTAAGTGCATTGTGTGCAGCGGATACAAGCATTAATTCCGTTTTATCCGAATTCAATAAGGAATTGTTTGAGCAGTATGATCTGTTGTTTGTGGATACAACATACTGTGGCGGCGCAGGTGGGATAGAAGCCGTGAGAGCCAGGTTGGCACATTATCTGCTCCAGAATCTGGATGAATCCACGCCGGAGTTTTCCAAAAATCTGCTTAAGATGAAGCTGGTGAGTGCAGACATTTTGGAGTATGCACTGGCAACTGACAACAATGCGGAAGCGGTTCTCAGGCAGGTGGCGGATTATATGGATACTACCCTGAAAGGGGTTTTGATAAGCGGAATAGATGATCTGACTGCGGATATGGCCGGAGGAGGATTTGAATATGATACCGAGGGTCGCAGGAGTGAAGTACAGGCTGAGATTGATTCTATAGGATTGCCTGAATATGCAAATGCAAACGGTGAAATCGAAGAGATTCCGCTCAATAATCCGGCAGATAACGTGGAGTCCATCAGAAACGCGGGGATACTTGGTCTGGTTTTGGATGACACATCGTCCATCTCCCGCACCAAAACAGAGTTATCGGCATATCTGTCGCATAGATCTCTGATCTCAGGGTACGGGATAAGCGAAGAGGAGAGGAGCATGGGACGTAAGGCTGGCCCGCTCACATATGATGAGTATCTTTTTAATAAGTGCGGGTATTACAAGAATCCCAAAGAAGGCTCTCTCCTTTCATACGAGATTGAATATGTGATCAAGGGCAATGATTCCGACTGGGATAATCTCGAAGCGGTGTGCAGAACACTTTCGCTATGGCGGGAGGGCGCGAATTTTACATACCTGTGTACGGATGTCTCCAAAATGGAAGAGGCGGAAGCGATGGCCCTGTCTCTGGCGGCGGTAATTATGATGCCGGAGTTGGCGGAGCCTGTCAAATGGGCGATCCTGCTGGCATGGGCTTATGTTGAAGCACTGCAGGATGTAAGAATCCTTTTGGATGGAGACGGAGTACCGGTCGTCAAGACAGCAGATACGTGGCACACGCCCATTACCGCGTTGTTTCATCCCAAGAGTGCGATTCGCAGTTATCCGGGACAGGAAGGATCGAAATACGGAGAGTATCTGAAGACAATGCTCCTGGTTACAAACTTTGGTGGAGTGTTACCCAGATCTCTCGACATTATGGAAATGGATGTAAGGCTGACACCTGGAAACGGGAATTTCAAAATGGATTATTGTATGCAAAGTTTTCTGGCTGATATCGTGACCGGATCCGGTCATGGACATAATGCCGAAGTGATCAGGAGAAGCGGTTATTACTATGAATAAATAGGGCGGCATCCGATGAGGCTCTTCTGTGGAAGATCCTTTTCCCGTAGTTAATGGTTTAAAAAGCATGAGATTCGTTTATTCTCCGGACAAGGAAAGACGTAGGGGATGGGATATGTGATTATGAACAGATCGAATAACAGGAGAGTTTCATCGGGTGCCGCAGGCTCCATGACGGTAGAAGCCACACTGGTGGTTCCGTTATTTATATTTTGCATACTCAATCTGCTTTTTGGGATACAGGTGGTGGAGACTTCCAGTAGGATAACCGCCGCATTGCATGAGACCGGTAATGCGATATGCAGCTACGGATATGCCATTGAGCACGGCGTAGGGGAAGGGACCCCTGTCGGGATCGGGTCCACAGTATATGCGATATCGTCTGTAGCCGGACATCTGGGGGATACGGTGGACCGCAGAGGCGGTATCAGCGGTGGACGCGCCGGACTCAGCTATTTGGGTTCGTCCGTTATGTCTGAAGGAGGTATAGTCAAACTTTCAGTCACATATGGCCTTAAATTCCCGGTAAAGATGGGTATCAGGACATACAGACTCGGAACCTCCTATTCCGGTCATGCATGGGTCGGGTATGACGGAGCGGTTTATTCATCGCCCGACACAGACGAAGATCCGATAGTGTATGTTACCCGGACAGGAACCGTATATCACAGAGATGTCAGCTGCAGATATCTGAATCCCAGTACCCGGAGTGTATCTGCCGGATCGGTCAGTAACCTTCGTAACAGAGATGGGGAGATTTATCATGCCTGTGAGCTCTGCGGGGCAGGGGCCGGTATTGGCAGTGTTTATGTAACGGATTACGGCAACAGGTTTCACAGTGATCTGTATTGTTCCGGAATAAGAAGAGATATACAGGCGATACATCTGTCTGAAGCAGGAGGAAGGGGACCATGTTCGGTGTGTGGTGGCTGGTAGTCGGAATACTGATATTTGCGGTATTGAGTGTGTTTGATATAAGAAGCCGTCGTATTCCCATATGCGGTTTTGTGATCGTATTTGTATATTCGGTTCTGTCATTGGCCTGTTTCAGAGAAACTGAATTTGTGTGGACTGATGTTTTGATGTCCGTGATCCCCGGACTTGTATTGATGGGACTGTCAGTTATTACGGAAGGAAAGGTCGGGCTCGGAGATGGCATTCTGGTTGCCGAGATCGGACTGGCACTGGGAATTGAGAAGTGTGCCTGTATGTTAACGGGAGCTCTTGTATTGAGTTGTCTGTTTGCTGGTGGCTTATTGGTTTTTCGTAAAGCCGGATTGCAAACACGGATCCCGTTTGTACCGTTTATAACGGCCGGAATGGGGGTGATCGCTTTTGTGTTCGCATAGAGATTGTGGCTATGGATATATGACGGTTGAGGCCTCTTTTATAGTTCCCTGGGTGGTTTTCATTATAGTGTGGATCATCTATCTGGGATATTTCGAGTACGATCGATGTCTGCTTTTTCAGGACAATTATATGCTGGCAAGTCAGGCCGGCTCGATCATCAAAACAAAGGAAGAGCGTTCGGAATGGCTGAACTCTCATATGAGGGGACAGTATGGAAATAAGTACATGGGTACCGGCAATGTAGATGCTTCCGGGGAGATAACGGGATCACAGGTCCGTGTGAGGTCATCTCTTACGGTCAGACACCCGCTGGCGTATCATGCCGGGATGATACCGTCATCCAATTGGCATATATCAGATGAAGTGCATGTGGATTATTACTCATTTACCAAAAGGATCCGGTTATTCAGATCCGCAGGCAGAGTTTTAGACGGAGGTTCATGATGGATGTTAGTTATTATAAAGAACAACACCGTAATTATATGGTGATAAGCAAAACCGAAGACGATGCTGTTATTGATTATCAACAGAGGATGCTGGCGGATCATAAGATGGAATATCTTCTTTCATCCAGAAAGCGGTCTATCGACGGAAAAGATTTTAACTATTATGACATTACTTCCAAATTAACTCTCAGGCAGATGTATGGGAGCAGATATATGGACATGGATGATATCCGGGTGTTGTTCGAGGCTATCAGAAGTGCGTGTGTGGAAGTGGATCGTTATTTGTTGGATTCTCGCAGAATCTGTCTGGATCCGGACCTGATATATTATAACTGTTCCGGAAACAGATACTCTTTCTTATATAATGTCTCTACAGGTATATCCGACTCGTTGGAGGGAATCTCTATGTTTATGGATTATCTTCTGGACAGGGTTTCTACCGATGACAATGCGGCATCGGATCTGATCTACAGGATCTATGATCAGTTCGATAAAGGCGGAGCAGATGTGTGGGACATCGTTCTGATGTCAGAAGAATGCATGGGAAAAGAGGAACCGATAACAGGCGATCCCGGATATACGGAGGGAAAGTCGGTCGCTGCTGTCGGAGACCGTTATGAAGGCATTTCCGGTTGTGAATCCGTATATGATTCGGTATATGATTCGGTATATGAGGGCATGGCTGCCTGCGATGCGGCGGACATAAGGAACGAGCCGGAAAATGCCACGAACAAAGTAAATGCTATAACTGTATATGCACCATGGTTACTTACCATAGCCGGAATAATTGGGGTGATAGCTTGCATGGTAATATATATGTTCGTTTATCTGAAAGATGAGGAACTGTATATTTTACTGGCGGGTGCGGGAGCGGCTTTTCTTGCGGCGGCTGCCGGTATGGTGATCGTATTGAAACGAAAGTTCAAAACCCGCGACGGAAATCACGGGATGAAAAGGGAGATTGATACTGAGACCGAGGATCCGGTATCCGATTATACTGTAATTCCTTCTGTGCATATGCAGGATTTCATTTCCACGCCGCCGCAAACGGCAGCGAGACGTAAGGCATTCCCGATGGCCGCTGAGGAAGCGGAGCCGGAGGAAGAAGCGGGACAGACTGTCTTTTTTGATGAGAAAGGGAAAAGCGGCAACTATAAATTGTATGCATTAGACAGAAAAAACAAGCAGCACATAGAACTGGACAGTTTTCCGTGTACAATAGGGAAACTGGCAGGTTATGTGGATCACAGCATTGATCATCCTTCTGTAAGCAGAATGCATGCGAGGATAGATAAAAAGGGCGAGGATCTGATTCTGTCCGACTTAAACTCCACCAATGGTCTTTTCCTGAACGGGATAAGAATGAAGCCCAATGAGCAGCGTGTCATCGAGGCGGGAGATGAGATCAGGTTTGGCAGTCTGAACTACTGTCTGCGTTCTGTTTGAAGGCTTTCCGGATGACAGGGGAACGAACGGCATGATGTGTGTTTTGCCTTCGGATATGGTATACTTACGAGAGGTAAGAAATACACATTTCGGAGGTCATATGCAGATCAATATATACTATGGCGGCAGAGGTATGATGGACGATCCTACCCTGTTCTGCGTGGGCAAGATGCAGGAGGTTCTCGAGGAACTGAGAGTAAATGTCGAGACATATCATCTGTATGAGCTCAAGAACAGTATTACAACGCTGCCTCAAACGCTTAAGAATGCGGATGGTATTATCCTGGCTACGACCGTAGAGTGGCATGGTATAGGCGGATATATGCAGCAGTTCCTGGATGCCTGCTGGCTATATGGCGATAAGGAATTGATTTCCAAGATATACATGTGTCCGGTCGTAATGGCCACGACATACGGAGAGCGTGAGGGTAAGCTTCATCTGTCGGAGGCATGGGAGATTTTGGGAGGTATCCCGTGCAACGGTATATGCGGATATATACTGGACTCGACCGTGATAGAGAATAATCCTGATTATATCAGCGTTATTGAACGTGCCGCCGAGGGATTGTACAGGACCATAAACCAGCATATGCCGTCACTTCCCGCCAGCAATCATGCCGTGAAGCAGAAGATATCCATTACCCAGAATATTGATCTCACTCCTCAGGAGACTGAACAGTTGTCCAGATATGCATCCGATGAGATGTATGTACAGCGGCAGAAGGAAGACATACAGGAGCTTGCCATGTACTTCAGGGACAAGATGAGTTCCGAAGAGGATGATGATGACAATCAGTTTATCAATGATTTTAAGCATGCATACCAGCCTCAGGCGGGTATGGAAGGATGCTACAAGATATCCATGGGTAATGGTCAGCCGCTCACACTGGCGATCAAGGATGGAGAGATGGATTGCTTTTACAAGGATGTCGAGAGGTACGATGTAGAGCTTCAGATGACCGTGGACTGCATGAATGAGATAGTATCCGGCAGGATGACGTTCCAACGGGCATTTATGGGCGGAGACATGACTGTTAAGGGAGCACATCAGCTTTTGAGAAATCTGGATGTGCTGTTCCCGTTTGGATTATAGGAGGTTGTTATGAAGGATGATTGCATTTTCTGTAAGATAGCTGCCGGAGAGATTCCATCCAATACTATATATGAGGATGATTCATATCGCGTAATCCTTGATCTGGGGCCGGCGGCCAGAGGACATGCACTTATTCTGCCTAAGGAGCATTATGCAGACATATATGAGCTGCCCGATGACAAGGCAGGAGAGGTATTCAGACTGGCTAAAAAGATGGCCGGCCGGATGAAGTCTGCACTTGGATGTGACGGCTTCAACGTGGTTCAGAATAACGGAGAGATAGCCGGACAGACTGTCTTCCACTTTCATATGCATCTGATCCCCAGATATGAGAACGATGGCCAGAAGATCGGCTGGACACCCGGGGAACCGTCTCAGGAAGAATTACAGGAAACGGCGCGGATAATAAGGGAAGAGAAATAATATGCGTGAGATATCCGTAAATACGATCACTGAGCATATAGAGAAAATGTGCATCGATGTGAATCATTTTCTGAGTGAGGACATGAAGACTGCCTTGTCGACTGCCGAGTCATCGGAGGAGAGTGAACTGGGCAGACAGATACTGGGTCAGCTTCAGGATAATCTGAAGATCGCCGGAGAGGATATGATCCCGATCTGTCAGGATACCGGTATGGCGGTTGTATTCCTTGAGATTGGTCAGGATGTGCATCTGACGGGCGGAAATATCGAGGATGCGGTGAATGAGGGTGTACGCGCCGGATATACCAAAGGGTTTCTGCGCAAGTCTGTAGTATCGGATCCTTATGAGAGAGTTAATACCGGGGATAATACCCCTGCGGTCATACATTACAGCCTGGTACCCGGAGATCAGGTCAGGATTACTTTGGCACCCAAGGGATTCGGTTCCGAGAATATGAGCCGTGTCTTTATGCTGAAGCCTGCCGATGGCATGCCGGGCATAGAGAATGCGATACTTACAGCGGTGAAGGATGCCGGCCCCAATGCCTGCCCGCCTATGGTGATAGGAGTCGGTATAGGCGGTACGTTTGAGAAATGCGCATTGATGGCCAAGCAGGCTCTTACCAGACCTGTGGGAAGCCATTCGGATATTCCGTGGGTTGCCGATCTGGAGGCGAGGATATTGGATATGATCAATGATACCGGTATCGGCCCCGGTGGGCTGGGAGGACGGATAACCGCATTGGGAGTAAACATCAATACATATCCGACACACATAGCCGGGCTTCCCGTAGCGGTTAATATATGCTGCCATGTGAACAGGCATATCAGTGTAGTGATCTGACGGATACGACGGAGTTTGAATCTGTTTCTTCTATATATAGAAGAAACTCATTTACGATTACTATATATAGTGACGGGGGTATTTGGAGACAGATATGGAGAGGCATATTAATACGCCTATAACGGGAGAGGTTGCACGCGGTCTGCATGCGGGTGACTATTGTTATATAAACGGTACGATATATGTGGCCAGAGATGCGGCACACAAGCGCATGGATGAGACGCTTGACCGCGGAGATGACCTTCCGTTTGATCTTACGGATAATGTTGTTTATTATATGGGACCTTCTCCCGCCAGAGAAGGCAGAGTGATCGGCAGTGCAGGGCCTACTACAGCCAGCCGTATGGACAGGTATACACCACGACTGCTGGATCTCGGCCTGAAGGGGATGATCGGAAAGGGAAAGAGATCCCCGGAAGTCATAGATGCGATAATCAGAAACGGTGCGGTATACTTTGCTGCCATAGGCGGAGCAGGAGCACTTCTGTCCAAGGCGATCAAAGCGTCAGAGGTTATAGCATATGACGATCTGGGCACCGAGGCAGTACGCAGATTGGAGGTAGAGGATTTCCCCGTCATAGTTGTCATAGACTCCGAGGGTAATAATCTATACTCCCGATAAAACGTCGTTGACAAACAATAATCACATAGATATAATAATGCTTGCGTCACCTTTAAGGCTGACGCAACTTTTTACGCAATAATTTCATATCCTTATTTTATTTCGGAAATAATGAGGGGTCCCCGCGAAGCTTGCTTCGTGGGGTAGAGGAGACACAACGGAGCGTAACGAGTTTCGACGCAGTCGGAACGAGGAAGAGCGGAGTTTGTGTCGACGGGGAGAAGTACTCAAGAGGCCGAAGAGGCGCCCCTGCTAAGGGTGTAGGTCGGGATACCGGCGCGAGGGTTCAAATCCCTCCTTCTCCGCTCGAAGAAATTTTTTTAAAAATTCTTCAAAAAAGTTCTTGACGTAACCGAAAAGTGGTGTTATCTTGATGTAGTTGCGTCTGAAGACGCTGAACCTTGAAAAAGTTATCAGATAAATCTGAT
>CAMONC010000020.1 GCA_946620235.1 uncultured Lachnospiraceae bacterium
AATAACGCCGGCTTTTCCGATTGCATGTGTTATTGCTTGGGATCGGGTGTGGACAGAGGAGTCATAAGTGGATCAACAGCATATTAGAAATTTCTGTATAGTGGCACATATCGACCACGGTAAATCCACTCTCGCAGACCGTATCATAGAAGCAACCGGATTGCTCACCAGCCGTGAGATGCAGGAGCAGGTCCTGGATAATATGGATCTGGAACGTGAGCGTGGCATCACGATCAAATCCCAGGCGGTCAGGACCGTATATAAAGCAAAGAACGGCGAGGAATATATTTTCAATCTGATAGACACTCCCGGACACGTGGACTTCAATTACGAGGTGTCCAGATCGCTGGCGGCATGCGACGGAGCCATTCTGGTAGTGGATGCGGCTCAGGGCATAGAGGCACAGACACTGGCTAATGTCTATCTGGCGCTGGACCATGATCTGGATGTTTTCCCGGTCATCAATAAGATCGATCTGCCGAGTGCTGATCCCGACCGGGTGAAGGATGAGATAGAGGACTGCATCGGCGTAGAAGCTCAGGATGCTCCCCTTATCAGTGCAAAGCAGGGAATAGGCATCGATGAGGTGTTGGAGGCTGTAGTCGAGAAGATCCCCGCACCCCAGGGCGATCCCGAAGCTCCGCTGAAGGCGCTGATATTCGACTCTATATATGATTCGTATAAGGGCGTGATCATTTTCTGCCGCATCAGAGAGGGCAGGGTGCGTAAGGGCACACGTATCAGGATGATGGCTACCGGTGCATGTGAAGAAGTGGTGGAGGTAGGCTTTTTCGGTGCAGGGGCGTTCAATCCCTGCGATGAGCTGTCCGCTGGCATGGTCGGCTATATAACCGCATCGATCAAGAACGTCAAGATGACCCGCGTGGGCGATACGGTGACGGATGATGACAGACCGTGTGCGGAGCCTTTGCCGGGATATAAAAAAGTCAATTCGATGGTCTACTGCGGCATGTATCCCGCGGACGGTGCAAAATACCCCGATCTGCGTGATGCGCTGGAAAAGCTCCAGTTGAATGATGCCTCACTGAACTATGAGCCCGAGACATCGATAGCGTTGGGCTTCGGATTCAGGTGCGGTTTCCTCGGACTGCTCCATCTTGAGATCATACAGGAGAGACTGGAGAGAGAGTATAATCTCGATCTGGTTACAACAGCCCCCGGCGTTGTATACCGTGTACACAAGACTGACGGAGAAGTCATAGAGCTGACCAACCCTTCTAATCTGCCGGAGGCTAATCTGATAGATTATATGGAGGAGCCTGTGGTCTCGGCGGAGATCATGGTGAACGGAGAGTTCATAGGCTCCATTATGCAGCTGTGCCAGGAGAGGCGCGGCAAATATATCTGTACGGAATATATAGAGAGCACCAGGGCTTTGCTCAAGTACGAGCTTCCGCTTAATGAGATCATCTACGATTTCTTCGATGCACTTAAGAGCAGGTCCAGGGGATACGCATCTTTTGATTATGAGTTCAAGGGCTACGAAAAGGCTGAACTTGTGAAGCTTGACATATTGATCAACCGGGAGGAAGTCGATGCACTCAGCTTCATCGTGCATGCCGACTCCGCTTATGAGCGCGGACGCAAAATGTGTGTCAAACTTAAGGATGAGATACCGAGACACCTCTTCGAGATTCCGATTCAGGCGGCTGTCGGAGGCAAGATCATAGCACGTGAGACCGTAAAGGCCATGCGCAAGGATGTGCTCGCCAAGTGCTACGGCGGTGATATCACCCGTAAGAAGAAACTGCTCGAGAAACAGAAAGAGGGAAAGAAGCGCATGAGGCAGATCGGTACCGTGGAGGTACCGCAGGCTGCGTTTATGAGCGTGCTTAAGCTGGATGATGAGTAAGCTGGCACTGTATATCCATATTCCTTTCTGCGCTCGCAAATGCAGATACTGTGATTTCCTTTCATTTGACGACAGATATGCACTGACGGGCAGATATATCGACAGACTGGGACGTGAGATAGGCGATCGGGCTGACGAGTACGGAGAATATGAAGTCAGCAGTATATATATAGGCGGAGGAACGCCGTCGATACTCCGGACCGGCATGATCGGTGATCTGATGAGGATCGTACATGAAACGTATGATGTGAGCGCAGATGCGGAGATCAGCATAGAGGTCAATCCGGGAAGTGCCGATAAGGCCAAGCTTACGGAGTACAGAAACTGCGGTATCAACCGGCTGAGTATAGGACTGCAGTCGGCACATGACCATGAACTGATGACGCTCGGGCGGATACATACGCGGGCTGATTTTGAGGACACATACCGTACGGCCCGGGAAGCCGGGTTTGATAACATAAATATAGATCTGATATCCGCCGTTCCGGGACAGAATACGGAGAGCTGGAGATCGACTCTTGAGTATGTCACCGGGCTTAAGCCGGAGCATATATCGGCCTACAGTCTCCAACTGGAGGAAGGAACTTACTTCAGTGATCACAGGGATGAATATGACTGGGTCGATGAGGATACGGACCGCGAGATGTATCATATGACAGCGGATATACTCGCGGTGGCCGGATACGACAGATATGAGATATCCAATTATGCACGTCCGGGATATGAGTGCAGACATAATACTGTTTACTGGCGGGGTGGTGCATACCTGGGATTCGGCATTGGAGCGGCATCATATGCGGACGGTGTCAGATTCAGGAATACAGACAGCATAGAGGAGTATCTTAAGGGAATAGGATGCACGGAGAGTATTCCGTTATCCGGGCAGGATATGATGGCGGAATTCATGTTTCTGGGATTGCGCATGACTGCCGGTATCAGTGAGAAAGAGTTTGAAGACAGATTCGGCTGTTCGATCAAGGATGTTTATTCGCATCAGATCGGGGATTGTATCAGGGACGGTCTTATCACGGAAACGCAGGACGGATATCGTCTTACGGATCGCGGATCAGATATAAGTAATTTTGTTTTTGCAAAGTTTCTTTAAAGACGCAGGGGGGAATCATGCAATTTGTCAAAATCGAAGATCTAAAGCCCGGAATGAGGATCGCCAGACCTATCTATTCCAAAAAAGGAGTGTTGCTTTTCGAACGCGACTCCAAGCTTAACCAGAACGGAATAGACAGCATCAAGAACTTCGGTTTGATAGGACTGTTCGTGCTCGAACCCGCCGAACCCGCTCCGCCGATGTCGCCGGAGGATATAGAGTTTGAGCGTTTCCAGACCATTCATTCGTTTGCGATACAGGATGAGCTTAATTCCATGCTCAATAACCGGAAGTTTATCAAGCTTCCCAACATAGTGGCTGATATCACCAAGGGATACGGTCTGCTCGATAAGAAGATCAATTTTGCCCAGAGCCTGCGTACCAAAGAGGACTACATATACAGACACTGTCTGAATGTCGCTATGCTGTGTGCCATTCTCGGTCATAAGTACGGCCTCAGAAATGAGGAAATGAGAGATACCATCACATCGGCTATAGTGCACGATATCGGCAAACTGATGGCTCCGGCCGAATTAAGGGATAAGGAAGACCGTGATATTCAGGACGAGAGAGCGCTTGAGAACTACCAGCTGGAGGGCTTTGAGATACTGGACGAAATGTTCCAGAGCTCACCGAATGTAAAAAGAATAGCTGCTCAGTCACTCACCATGCTCCAGAACTACAGGGAAGGAACCGAACGCTCGAACATGAAGCTGGTTGAGGGCACCAAGATCATGGTAGTGGCTGAGTACTTCGATACACTGACTGCCATGAGATTCGGCGGAAAGCCGGAGTCCGAGCTGGATGTTCTCCGCAACATGCAGGCTGCTCCCGATACATTTGACCCGCGTGCGGTCAAAGCGCTTATCGACGGTATCAACATTTTGTCAGAAGGTATAAGCGTAGTCCTGAGCACGGGTGACACGGCACTCATCCTTCAGGAGAATCCGAGGAACATACTCAGACCCATGGTCCTGTGTTTCAGAGATAATACGATCATGAATCTGGCTGATACATATATGTACGGTGATATAGAAGTGACCAGTATCATGAAGACGCTGGATAACAGACACGTGATGAGCAAAGACCTGCTGAGCGGGCAAAACGGTGATGTGTCGGCTGACGGTGCAAATGCCGGCGGGGAGGATGACCAATGATAGACATTAACAGATTACTTACTACGGCAGTTGAGGCAGGTGCTTCGGATATACATCTGACAGTCGGTATCCCGCCCAAGATGCGTGTGAATGGCAGACTGCTGAGCCTTCCGGCATATGATGAAGAAGGACATGAAGTCACTGCGAGGCTGATGCCTCCGGATACGCTGGCCATCGCAAGTTCGATCATGGATGAAAAGCAGATGGCTCTGTTTGAAGAAAGAGGCGAGTATGATATGTCATACTCGGTGCTGCATGTCGGACGATATCGTGTGAATGTTTTCAAACAGAGAGGTTCGATCGCGATGGCACTCAGACTTGTGGGCACGGAGATACCCGATCCCGTGGCTCTCGGACTGCCGGAGTCGGTTGTTAAGCTGGCAGAGTGCAAGAGAGGACTGGTCCTGGTTACCGGCCCTACCGGATCCGGTAAGTCGACCACTCTGGCCAGTATCATAGACAGGATCAATAAGACCAGAGATGCTCATGTCATAACTCTGGAAGACCCGATAGAATATCTGCACAGACATGATAAGTCCATAGTCAATCAGCGAGAGATCGGACTGGATTCGTCTTCGTATGCACTTGCACTGCGTGCGGCACTCAGAGAGGATCCCGATGTCATACAGGTCGGTGAGATGAGAGACTACGATACCATGTCGGTGGCTATCACCGCAGCTGAGACCGGCCATCTGGTTTTGTCTACACTGCATACCATGAATGCTCCGTCTACCGTGGAGCGTATCATAGACATATTCCCGTCACATCAGCAGCAGCAGGTTAAGATACAGCTCTCCAACGTACTTCAGGCCGTTATATCGCAGCAGCTGATTCCCACAGCTGACGGCAAGGGACGTATCGCGGCATTTGAGCTGATGTATCCCGACCCCGCTATCAGACATTCCATTCATGACGGTAACGTGAACATGCTGGCAGGACAGATCCAGACCGGTGCTTCGCGTGGCATGATCTCGATGGATGATGCTCTGATCAAGCTGTTCAGAGAGGGTAAGATAACCCGTGAGACGGCCATCGAGTTCGCACAGAACAAGGAAACCATGGCCAACAAAGTATGACACCCGGGAATATCCCGTGACGGGGGAGCGGCGGCTCATTTTTCACCGCTTAACACATACCGGCTCCCTTTCTGCAATATATATCCCTTCATCGACATCTGCATAAGCAGTGTATACAGTTTGCCCGCATCCAGCCCTGTTGTATTCTGCAGGGCGGAGATGTTCTGCGGAACATAGTCCATGGCTGACAGAAGTACCTTCTCTTCATCCGAGAGCATACCCACAGTCGCCAGAGTCATCTGGACAGCATCATCTGCGCTTCTTCTCGTATCTGCGTTCTTTTTCGTATCCTCGTTCATATTTGGTACAGGATAGTGCCCTTCTCCGCGATATACCGATATATCCTTGAGAAAATCCTGAACGGATGTGATTATTCCCGCCCCCTGACGGATAAGCCTGTTGCATCCTTGACTGAGTGAGTCACATACTCTGCCGGGGAGTGCATAGACATCCCGCCCCTGTTCGAGGGCCTGGTCCGCAGTGATGAGAGAACCCGAACGTTCTCTGGCTTCCACAACGATGACTATATCGGACAATGCCGATATGATACGGTTCCTCAACGGGAACTGTCCGCTCTGCGGACTGATCCCGGGATGATATTCGGATATCAGTCCTCCGGACACGGAGAGTTTATCGTACAGATTCCTGTTTTCCTCCGGATAGCAGATATCCACTCCGCATCCGAGTACTCCGCACGAGTATCCTCCGCCCTCGAGAGCGGCTTCCTGTGCGATACCGTCTATTCCCCTTGCCATACCGCTTATGACCGGGATTTTGGCATCCGCCAGAGCGAGAGCGAGCTTCCGGGCCATCAGCCTGCCGTATTCCGAACAGTTCCGGGCTCCTACCATGGCTATGCTCATCACATCCGGGTCGGGCAGTTTTCCTTTGACATATATTCCCTGAGGGGGATCGTAAATGTTCCTCAGCTTACGAGGATACAGAGGATGTCCGTAGTGATAGAATGTGATTCCTGTGCGGAGCATTTCTTCGTAGCTTCTCCTGACTTCCGATTCATCTCTGGATGAGATGATGAGCTGCCTGACCGGGAGGGAGAGCTTTAATTCCGCGGAATCCAATTCTTTTGGGGGCAGTTTCCATATTTCCTCCAGACTTCCCGCGTATTCAAGCAGGTTTCTTACCGTTCCGTTTCCCACACCGTCGAGATTCGACAGCCAATATGCATACAGTATTTCTTCCATATATAATATCTCCTTTCCGTGGGACGATGCCGGCCCCAATACATGGGACGACTTCCTCCCTGATCTATCTGCCCCAGTATCCGGATCCGCTGGTCCGGTAGAAGAGCGCTTCCGACAGATGTTCTTCGTTTATATCATCACAGTCTTCGAGGTCTGCGATGGTCCTCGACAGCTTGAGGATCCGGTGATAACTTCTGGCGGACAGGCCCAGGCTTTCGTATGCCGAGCTTATCAGGAGCTGTTCCCCGGATCCCAGCTTGCAGTACTTCTCTATGTCGCGTCCGCTCATCTCTGCGTTGAAGCGTATCTTCGCATCCCTGAAGCGTATGGTCTGCCGTTCTCTGGCGGCTTCTATCCGGACTCTCATGTCTGCACTCGACATGGCAGGAGCCTGACCGGTGTATTCGGGATTGCACAGTTCCACCGCTTCCGCTTCACAGCAGATATCTATTCTGTCGAGCAGCGGGCCCGATATGCGGTTGATGTATCTGGAGACCTGGGAAGGCGAACATCTGCATTTGTTCATATCCGGATAGTAACCGCAGGGGCAGGGATTACATGCCGCTACCAGCATGAAGTCGGCCGGGTAGGTATATGAACCGGCATTTCTTATGATCCGTATCTGCTTATCCTCAAGAGGCTGACGCATTATATCCAGAGTGCCTCTGTCGAACTCGGTCATTTCATCCAGAAAAAGCACTCCTCTGTGGGCGAGCGATATGATACCGGGGCGCGGGCGGTTGCCGCCTCCGGCCAGTGCCTGTTCGGTTACTGTATGATGCGGGGCTATATACGGACGTGAGGCCACCAGAGGTTCACCGCTTTTCAGCATCCCCGCCACTGAGTATACGGCTGTCACCTCCAGTGCTTCCTCCGGAGTCAGCGGCGGAAGGATGGATGGGATGCGTTTGGCTATCATGGTCTTACCTGAACCGGGCGGACCTATCATGAGCAGATGGTGAAAGCCCGCTGCCGCGACCATAGCGGCACGCTTGATGGTATCCTGACCGCGGACATCGGAGAAGTCAGGAGCTTCCCTGAGTGCGGCGTTCAGATATGCCGCGATATCAAAGCTGTCAGCTTTACGCAGCGATATGAAAGTCTCCTCTCCGGCTTCGCTGCTGCGTTCCGGCCCGGCTTCGTTCTTCATATATTCACACACCTCGCTTAGGTACGAGGCTCCGAGTACCTCTATATCGGGGACCAGAGAACCTTCGCGGATGTTCACAATGGGGAGTATCACCTTTTTGATTCCGTGAGAGGCGGCCTCTCGTACGATGGGGAGTATTCCGCGTACGCTGCGGAGATCACCGTCGAGTCCGAGCTCGCCGATGAAGAGTGTGCTTTCGAGGTCACGTGCGGGTATCTGTCCGGTCGCGACCAGTATGCCTATGGCTATGGGCAGGTCATAGGAAGTGCCTGACTTGCGGATGCTTGCCGGAGAAAGATTGACATTCAGGCAGGACGCGGGCAGAGAGTAACCGCTGTTCCTGAGAGCGACTTTAACACGCTCCCGGGCTTCCTTTACTTCGCTGCCGAGATATCCAACCATCTGAAAACACGGGAGTCCTGCGGAAGAGTCAACTTCCACACGGATCAGATCGCATTGGAGACCGGACAAAGCGCCGGTCGTGATATGACAGAACATATGATGTGCCTTTCCGCATGAGAGGCACAGGATATGTGCTTATGAACAGTGGAATCATTGTAATTGAGTGCCGGCGGAAGTGTCAATGCTTTTTTATTCTTGCCAACTGTTTTTTTTTGGTGTATATTCGTTGTTATCGTGTCCGGACTGTATGCACCGGCCGGCACCATTACGTTATTCAGAGGAGTGTTATGGCGAAGTATCTGGTTATAGTGGAGTCACCTGCCAAGGTGAAGACCATCAGCAAATTTCTGGGTTCAAACTACACGGTCATGGCCAGCAACGGCCACGTGAGGGATCTGCCGAAGTCGTCTCTCGGTATAGATATCGAGCATGATTATGAGCCTAAATATATCACTATCCGCGGCAAAGGTGACATCCTTGCAGCCCTTCGTAAGGAAGTGAAAAAGGCCGAGAAGATCTATCTTGCAACGGACCCTGATCGTGAGGGAGAGGCTATCAGCTGGCACCTCATGGCGGCCTTGAACCTTCAGGATAAGAAAGTGTATCGTATCACCTTCAATGAGATCACGAAAAATGCGGTTAAGGAATCTCTTAAGAATGCGCGCGAGATAGATATGGATCTCGTAGATGCCCAGCAGGCCAGGAGGTGTCTGGACAGAGTAGTGGGATATCGTATATCACCGCTCCTGTGGGCGAAGATCAAGAGAGGCCTGTCGGCCGGCAGAGTGCAGTCAGTGGCACTGCGCATCATATGCGACAGAGAAGAGGAGATAGATGCATTTGTACCCGAGGAGTATTGGACTATAGATGCCTCTTTTGACATAAAAGGAGCGAAGCTCCCTCTTGTGGCACACTATTACGGAACATCATCCGAGAAGTGCGACATACATAACGAGGCCGAAGCCGATGAGATACTGAAAAGACTCCGCACGCAGAAATTCATCGTCGATGAAGTCAAGAATTCGACCAGAACACGTAAGGCACCGCTTCCTTTTACGACATCCACACTGCAGCAGGAAGCATCCAAAACACTCAATTACTCCACGCAGAAGACCATGAGACTTGCGCAGCAGCTGTATGAAGGAGTGGAAGTAAAGGGACAGGGCACCATAGGCCTCATCACCTACCTGCGTACCGATTCCACACGAGTATCTGCGGAAGCAGAGGTCATGGCACAGAATTATATCAAGGCCAATTACGGAGATAAATATCTGGGCAGCAGGCAGCAGACAGATAAGGATGATCACAAGATCCAGGATGCGCACGAAGCCATCCGTCCGTCGAACATTGAACTGACACCGCAGGCTGTCAAGAACGATCTGTCCAGAGACCTGCTCAGACTCTATACACTCATCTGGAAAAGATTTGCGGCCAGCCGCATGAGCGATGCCGTCTACGATACCACATCAGTCAGGATCGGAGCGGGCAGCGACGTATTCACGGTATCCGCATCCAGCCTGGGATTTGACGGATTCATGAGCGTATATAAGGATGATGAGGACAAGGCCGAACCCAATGTTCTGCCCAAGAAGCTGGATAAGGGAGAGGAGCTTAAGCTCGCAGATCTGGAGAAAAAGCAGCACTTCACACAGAGTGCACCTCATTATACCGAGGCTTCGCTCGTCAGAGCCATGGAGGAACTCGGCATCGGACGGCCCAGTACCTATGCACCGACCATCACTACGATACTCGGCCGCAGATATATCATCAAGGAAGATAAGAATCTCTATGTCACCGAGCTCGGCGAAGTGGTCAATAAGATGATGAAAGAATCGTTCCCGTCGATAGTTGACGTGAACTTCACCGCAAATATGGAGACACTTCTGGATGGAGTCGAAGAAGGCAAGGTAAAATGGAAAACCGTGCTGGAGAATTTCTATCCCGATCTGGACAAAGCGGTCAAGGAAGCAGAAAAAAACCTGGAACAGGTTAAGATTGCCGACGAAGAATCCGATGAAATATGTGAGCTCTGTGGCAGGACTATGGTTTATAAATACGGTCCCCACGGCAAATTCCTGGCTTGTCCCGGATTCCCGGAGTGCCGCAACACCAAGCCTTTCCTTGAGAAGACAGGCGCCAAGTGTCCTAAATGCGGCAATGACATAGTAGTCAGGAAGACCAAGAAAGGGCGCAGATATTACGGCTGTATCGGATATCCCGACTGCGATTATATGTCATGGCAGAGACCGAAAACCCCTGAGAAAGAGGATTGATCTATGGGAAATGTACAGCTTCTTGACAAGACCCGGAAAATAGGCAAACTCCTGCATAACAATAATTCGGGTAAAGTCGTATTTAATGATATTTGCCGGATTATGGGCGATACACTTGGCTCCAGTGTCATGGTCATAAGCCGTAAAGGCAAGATATTGGGAGTGTGTCATCATAAGGATGTGGATGCTATTGAGGAATATGTGAGCGGAGATATAGCCACATTCATAGATTCATCTCTGAATGATCGTCTCCTGAGCGTGTTGTCGACTAAGGAAAATGTCAATCTGTCCACTCTTGGTTTTGAACGTACGGATACGTCCAAGTATATGGCGATGATCACACCTATTGTGATCTCGGGAGAGCGTCTGGGTACGCTTTTTCTCTACAAGAGTGGCGAACAGTACGATATAGATGATATAATACTGTGTGAGTACGGTACTACTGTCGTGGGCCTGGAGATGCTCAGGGCCGTCAGCGAAGAGACCGCTGAGGAGGATCGTAAGGTTGCAGTGGTACAGGGTGCGATAGCTACTCTGTCATACTCGGAACTCGATGCCATCGTAAGAGTATTCGATGAACTGAACGGTTTCGAGGGTATGATAGTCGCCAGCCGTGTGGCGGACAGGGCCGGGATCACCAGATCCGTGATCGTCAATGCGATGCGCAAGTTTGAGAGCGCGGGCGTTATAGAATCCAGATCGTCAGGTATGAAAGGAACATACATCAAGGTCATCAATGACGCGGTGTATGATGAACTGGATAAGGTTAAGCGATCCGGCAAGGTGAGATAGATCATCATTCAATAACGGATTATGGACAGCGGATACGCTGTATGTAAAGGGACTTCAGATGACTGGGGTCCCTTTTGTGTTTTTCCGGATCCGCACTGTATCGACCATGGCATTCGGGGAAGCCACCGCTCCACAACAGAATGTAGTTTACATAATGATAAAGCACTATATCTTGTGTTTTTTTGTCCAAAAGACCTTGAAGTTTGGTTTTATTATTCTATAATAGTAGTGTGTATATTTATGGAGGAGTATGCCTATGAGTACGCTGATCGACACACATGCCTTTGATTACATCAATGTTCTGGATAAGGCTGCCGATGCTTCCTGGCTTCGTAATGAAGCTATTGCGAACAATATCGCCAACATCGACACGCCGTATTACAAGAGACAGGATGTCAATTTTGAGGATGCACTTAATCAGGCACTGAAATGGACACATATGTCCGATCTGGATCGTCAGGTGCATAACGTGAGTATGCGCAGACTGTCGGTAGGCACATATACCGATTCCGCGGGATACAGCTATCGTGTGGACGATAACAACGTTGACCTGGATACCGAGTCCGCGGAGCTGGCAGCCAACCAGATCAAGTACAACGGTATTGCGAATTCCATCAAAGCGGAGTTCCAGAACCTGAGAACGGTCATCAAGTAGGATAGGAGGGTACAGATATGAGTATATTCAATTCATTTGATATAAATGCTTCCGGTCTGACCGCTCAGCGGTTCCGCATGGATATCATATCCGAGAACGTGGCCAATGCGAATACTACACGTACCGAAGATGGTACTCCTTATGTGCGTAAGGTTGTTACTTTTGAGGAAAAAGGAGAAGCCAAGTCCTTCTCAAGGATATTCCACAGTGCGCTTAACGACCGCAAGCAGGGCGGAGTAAAGGTCGGCGGCGTGTATGAGGATACCTGGACCCAGGCGAATATGGTATATGATCCCTCTCATCCCGATGCCGATGAGAATGGATATGTGACTTATCCCAATGTCAATATCGTCACCGAGATGACGAACCTGATAGATGCAAGCCGTTCATACGAGGCGAACGCCACAGCGTTCAACGCCTCCAAGTCCATCGCTTCCCGCGGACTTGATATGGGCAATACCTGATGAGAGGAGCGTGATGATATATGCCTATGGTTAGTGATGCTATAGATATCACCCGTCTTCGAAATGTGTCATCGGGTGCCGTCAGGCAGGTGGCAAAGAGTGCACCGACCAATTCGGTTGATGCATATAATACCAATAAATTCAGTGATCTGCTCACTACCGCGATGGATAATCTGTCGGTCACGAACGGATATCTGTCGGACATGGAAGACGAGGAGATCAAGTGGTCTCTGGGCGAGTCGGAGAATACTCATGACCTGACTATCGCCATACAGAAGGCCAGCACAGCATTGCAATACACGGTTGCGGTGCGAGATAAGATAATTGAAGCATACAAGGAACTTATGCAGATGCAGATCTGATATATGAGCAGACATGCTGAGGAGAGATTATGATTGACAGATTGAGGAGTATCTGGCAGAGAATACTGGAGTGGTGGAACAGATTCACCACCAGACAGAAGACCATAATAATCGTGGTCGCAGCTGTTGTGCTGATCGCTATAGGTATTTTGGTTGCGGTACTCACGAGAGACAAGTACATCACCATATATGTGGCCGAGACTACCGAAGAAACCACTGCCGTGACTACGGTATTGGAAGAAAACGATATCGCATACAAGGTTTCGGATGACGGCCTGAACGTATTGATACTTGAGGAGAATCAGTCGCAGGCGAATCTCGCACTCGGCTCCAACAGTCTGAAGTCCAGCTCTTACGGCATAGAGAATGTAACGGAGGGCGGCATAGCCACCACGGAGGCAAACACCCAGCGTAAGTACATCGTATATCTGGAAAGCCAGCTGGAAAATGATTTCATAGCACAGTTTGATGCGATCAAATCTGCTCATGTGGAACTTCATATCCCCACAGATGACGGCACTCTGATCGCAAAGCAGGAAGAGTCAAGCGCGTCCATATTGCTTGAATTGGAGGAGGAATTCACTCCGGAGCAGGCATCGTTCCTTGCAAGAGCGGTGGCTACTGCGATAGGTAATGAGACCACCAACAATGTAGTCATCATGGATACGCAGGGCAATATGCTCTTTTCCGGTGAAGACAATTACTCTACGGCCGGTACGACAGGGTCGGCCCTGACAGTTAAAGGGCAGGCCGAGACCGCACTTAAGAACGAAGTACGGTCGGTATTGCTTGGAACCAAGGAATTTGACGAGGTTGAAGTGGCATGTACTCTGAGCATGGATTTTTCCACCAGAGAGGACACCGACCACACATATACTCCCGCGGAAGGTCAGAAGCAGGGCGTGCTCGCACATGAAGAGACATATACGTCCGACAGCGCGAACAGTGGCGGAGGAGTGCCCGGTACGGACTCCAATACCGAGAACGATACCACGTATGTGATCCAGGATAACAGCCGGAGCAACTCGTCGGTGAACGAGGAACTCCGTGACTATCTGCCGAACGAGCACATCACAGTGACTTCCACTCCTGCAGGCAAGATCAATTACGGTGATTCGTCAATAGCACTCACGGCCATATCTTATAACGTGATCCGTGAGGAGGATGCCGAGACACAGGGCCTGCTGGACGGCATAACCTGGGAGGAATACAAGCTCGCCAACAACACCCGTACCAAGCTTGATGTAGACGAGGATCTGGTTGATGTTGTATCCAAGGCAACCGGCATTCCGGTTGCGAAGATCGCTTTTGCGGCATATTCACAGAATGTATTCTTCGACAAAGAGGGTTCGAAGTTCAGTCCTACCGACTTCATACAGATAGCACTGATCGTGATCATACTGGCACTGCTCGCCTTCGTAGTGCTCAGGAGTATGCAGAGAGAGAAAACCGAGGAAGAGCCTCAGGAGGAACTCAGTGTAGAGGATCTGCTTCAGTCCACACCGGAGTCTGAACTGGAGGATATATCCATGGAGGATGAATCCGAGACCAAGAAGGCGATCAGCAAGTTCGTCGAAGATAACCCCGAAGCCGCAGCATTACTCTTGCGTAACTGGCTGAACGAGGAATGGGGATAAGGATTAGGATTAGGAGTTAAGCTGCGCAATGGCTAAGTTGAACGATGAAATGGGAGGCCTTCAAAAGGCTGCGATACTGCTGATAGCACTCGGGCCCGAGAAGTCTGCTATGATATTCAAGCATCTCAAGGAAGAGGAAATAGAGGAACTCACTCTTGAGATCGCCAATACCAGAAGCATAACTCCTCAGGTCAAGGAAGATGTCATAAACGAATTCTATCAGGTTTGTCTGGCCCAGCAATATATCGCAGAGGGCGGTATTTCCTACGCCAAGGAACTGCTTGAGAAATCCTTCGGCGAGGATCGTGCGAAGGACGTTATCGGCAAGCTTACCGCATCTCTTCAGGTTAAGCCTTTTGAGTTTATCAGAAAGACAGATGCTTCCCAGCTGCTAAACTTCATACAGGACGAGCATCCTCAGACCATAGCTCTGATCCTTTCTTATCTGTCGTCCGCACAGGCTGCACTTATCATCAGTGCCCTGCACCCGGACAGACAGGCAGATGTAGCGAAGAGGATTGCCGTTATGGACAGAACCTCCCCCGAGGTCATCAAGGAGGTGGAGAAGGTGCTCGA
Source organism: uncultured Lachnospiraceae bacterium (assembly GCA_946620235.1). GTDB lineage: Bacteria > Bacillota > Clostridia > Lachnospirales > Lachnospiraceae > XBB2008. The sequence goes on from CAMONC010000020.1 coordinate 14,725, forward strand.
ATCCAAACTCTCAAGTCTGGTCAACCAGGATTACACGATCATCGGCGGTGTCGACAGCGTGGTCGAGATCCTCAATACGGTGGACCGCGGTACAGAGAAGCATATCATGGAGACTCTGGAGATCGAGGAGCCCGAGCTGGCAGACGAGATCCGACGCAAGATGTTCGTATTCGAGGATATCCTGCTTCTGGACGATCGTGCTATACAGAGGGTGCTGCGTGATGTCGAGAATAATGACCTGGCTATCTCGCTTAAGGGTGCCAACCAGGAGGTTCAGAATGCTATATTCAACAACCTGTCCAAGCGTCTTGCATCCATGATCAAGGAAGATATGGAATTCATGGGTCCTGTACGTATGAAGGATGTTGAGGAAGCACAGCAGAAGATAGTTAATGTAATACGTAAGCTCGAAGATTCGGGCGAGATCGTAATATCCAGAGGCGGAGGAGACGAGATAATTGTCTAGTAATCTGGTTAAATTCTACAATACGACTCCTCAGGAAGAATCCAAACTCATTGACTCCAACAGCCTCGTAGAAAAGAAATTAAAAGAGGTGGCCGCCAAAGCCAAAAAGAAGGCGGAAACGAAACCGGCAAGCGGTGAGACACTGGTAGCCAGTGAGAATGCCGAGGCGGGATTTGTCGAGGGACTGGATGCAGATCAGATAGAAGCCCTGATCACAGACGGGGATGATGAGAGCAATGTCATCAAAGCCGTTGATCCCATGGAGGAAGCTGAGAACATACGCATAGCCGCCAGGGCGGAAGCTGATGAGATAGTCGCTACCGCAGAGCAGCTGGCCAGAGAGTTCAAAGAGAACAGCCGTCGTGAAGCCGAGATCGAATGCACCAGAATCCGTGCCGATGCCAAGCAGGAAGGGTATCAGGAAGGACTGGTACAGGCTCAGGACGAGTATGCCGCACGCATGCAGGAACTGGATATGCGTGAGCAGGAACTGATGCAGAATTTTGATGCTCTGTGCAATGAGCTGGAACCGCGGTTCATCAGTGCGATCACAAGTATCTACGAACAGATATTCAAGGTTGAACTCGGACAGTATGAGCCCATACTCGCCCAGCTGATAGCCGGTGCGATTCGCGGAGTCGAGAGCAGCAAGTCATATATAGTCCATATATCACGTGAAGACTATGAGGATATCAACGATACTCACAGGAAGCTTCTCGAGGAAGCTGCACCGGGATGCAAAGTGGATATCATAGAGGATGTGGGACTGAACCGCAATCAATGTATGTTGGAAACCGAGAACGGGATATTTGACTGCGGGCTGGATACTCAGCTGACCGAGCTTCGCAACAAACTGATGATACTCAGTTTCGAGCCTGCAGAGCCCATGACGGAGGGGTGACGTGGGTCTTAACATCGATTTTGAAAAATACAATCGTGTATTGGATGAACCCCTGATCCGCAATATGGGCAGGATCGAGAATGTCATCGGTCTGAGTATAGAGTCCAAGGGCCCCGAGGCAAAACTCGGCGATCTGTGTAAGATATTCACCGGATCGGATGATGAGTTCATATATGCAGAAGTTATCGGTTTCAAAGACGGCAAAACCCTGCTGAGCCCCTATCAGGCAACTGACGGTATATCGATAGGATGCCGCGTGGAGAATACAAATGCACCTCTTATGGTGACCGTATCCGATCAGCTGCTCGGGCATGTGCTGGACAGTCTGGGCAATTGCGAAGAGCTCGGATCTATCGAAGGCCCCAGGGTTGAGGTGGATGCCCAGGCCATCAACGCCATGGACAGAGTGGTCATAGATGAGGTCCTGTCATTGGGCGTCAAAGCCGTAGACGGTTTGCTGACTATAGGTAAAGGCCAGCGTATCGGCATCTTCGCCGGGTCCGGTGTCGGCAAGTCCACTCTGATGGGTATGTTTGCACGTAATACCAATGCCGATATCAATGTGATAGCTCTGATCGGAGAGCGAGGCAGAGAGGTTAAGGAATTCATAGAGCGTGACCTGGGTCCGGAAGGTATGGCCAGATCGGTCGTAGTGGTCGCCACCAGCGACAGGACTGCATTGGAACGTAAAAAAGCCGCTATGACAGCCACCGCGATCGCCGAATATTTCAGAGATCAGGGGCGGGATGTATTGTTGATGATGGATTCGCTGACACGTTTTTCGATGGCACAGCGGGAGATAGGTCTGGCGAGCGGAGAACCTCCGGTATCGAGGGGATATCCGCCGAGCGTTTACTCGCAGATGCCCAGGCTGCTGGAGCGTGCAGGAAAGAATGCCAAAGGATCCATAACCGGGTTGTATACCGTGCTGGTGGACGGAGATGATTTCAATGAACCGATAACCGATACCGCCAGAGGTATCCTTGACGGACATATAGTGCTGGACCGTAAGCTTGCCCAGAAGAATCATTATCCGGCCATAGATGTACTCGCTTCGGTATCGAGGTGCATGTCCAGCCTGGTGAGCAAGGAACATAAGCGCTACGCCGGCAAGCTCAAGAGCACGATGGCCACATATCGTGACGCAGAGGACCTGATCAATATAGGCGCATATAAGGCCGGATCAAACCCGGATATAGATTATTCCATCAGCATGAACGGACCGATCAACGAGTTTCTCTGCCAGGAAACTGACGAGAAGCTTGATTATGACGACGCACTGGCTCTGCTGGCTAAGATGTTCGGACCGGAGCAGGGCGCGTAAGCCTGCTGGTAGTATCATATGGCGGTATTCAGATACAGACTGCAGAACATACTCAATATCAAGAACCAGCTGGAAACTCAGGCTGAAATGGAGTTTGGACTGGCCCAGGCCAGACTCAACGAAGAGGAAGCCAGACTTGAAGCACTCATAGCCCGCAGGGAAGGATATATCGAGGAAGGTCGCCGACTTAGGCTGGACGAGTTGAATGTCGTCAAACTGGCTGAGAATGAACGCTCCGTCAAGGTTATGGAAGAGTTTATCGAGGGCCAGAGAGAAAATGTCAGGCTGGCCGAGAGGGCGGTGGAAGCTGCCAGAGTTAAACTGACCGAGGCCATGAAAGAGGTCAAGGTTCAGGAAAAGCTCAGGGAACATGCTTTTGAAGAGTTCCTGGAAGAACAGAAAGCTGTAGAAGCCAAGGAAATAGATGAGCTGGTTAGTTATAAATACGGTCAAAAAGGAAGCTTAAACAATGGCTGACGAAGCGGTACTTGATCCCGAAGAAGAGAAAAAACAAATAAAGGAAGAGAAAAAGGCTCTTAAGAAGGAACAGAAAGAGGCGCAGAAGGAAGCCAAAGCGAGAGCCAAGGAGATTGCCAAAAGAGAGGACGAACTGCTGGACGGAGAGGATGATGCAGGTGGTCTCTCTATTGCCATGGTCACGATCATCATCATCGTGATCTGGATAGCCATCCTTGCACTTCTGATCAAGCTCGATGTCGGCGGACTCGGCTCCACGGTCATGAGGCCGCTGATCAAGGATGTGCCTGTGCTTAATGCCATTCTTCCCGCAGAGTCCAGTCTGGGCAGCAATCTGACCACGACAGAGGAAGATCCTTACATGGGATTTTCTTCGCTGGAGGAGGCTGTGGCTTATATCCGGCAGCTTGAGCGCGAGATGGCCGAGATGAAGAACAACTCCGGCAATGACACTGCACGTGTGGAAGCTCTTGAAGCCGAGATCGACAGGCTGAAGACCTTTGAGAAAGCCCAGGTTGATTTTCAGCGTATCAAGGATGAGTTTTACAATGAAGTCATATATGCCGAGAACGGACCGGGGCTTGAGGCATATCAGAAATACTATGAGTCAATAGATCCGGAAAAGGCGGAAGCGCTTTATCAGCAGGTCATCAAACAGGTTGAAGCCGATAAAGAGATGGAAGACTATGTAGCGGCCTACTCAGCCATGAAACCCAAGGAAGCCGCTCAGATATTTGAATCCATGACCGATAATCTGGCGTTGGCTGCACGTATACTTGAGAATATGGACTCCGACAGCCGCGGTAAGATACTCGGTGCCATGGACAAGGATGTAGCTGCAAAAATTACCAAATTAATGGATCCTCAGGGTTAAGGCACGCTCCGGATCTGCCGATATAACTGTTGTATGGAAGTTCCGTACAAAAATGTTACACAGCACATTGAAAATATAAAGGAGGAACCAAATGACTACTGGTCGCATTACCGACATAGGCATTCCGATGCCATATGTCAATGAAGCAGGCGGCAACCCTCCGGTGAACGGGCAGGACTTTATGGGGAAGTTCAAGACCGCGATGGAAACTCAGGCCACGGCTATCAATGATCTGGTACCGGGCAAAGAGCAGACACCGGTTCAGACACAGACTTCCGACGACACACCCGAGGCAAAGGATGTGAGTAAAGCCTCCAAAGCAGGAGCCGACAGAGAAAGCCTCAAGAGCAACATTGAAAAGGAACCTGCAAAAACCGGAAAAGAAGAGGTGAAAGCCGAAGATGCCGAAAAGGCAGCCGAGATGATCGCACCGGAGACGGTGGAAGCGATCGACGAAGCAGTACAAAGCGTGATCGCAGAAGTAGCTGAACTGCTTGATCTGACTCCCGAAGAAGTACAGGTTGCAATTGAAGACCTGGGGATGACGATGAACGATCTGCTGGATCCCGCAAATATGACCGAACTGGTCACTGCATTATCGGGTAATCAGGACACAGTAACACTGCTGACAGACGAAGACCTCTATCAGACACTCGGAAACCTTCAGGAATTTGTGACAGACACGAGAGAAAACCTCATGAGCGAGCTGGACCTATCGCAGGAAGCCTTGAATGAGGTACTGGATCAGACAGAAGAGCTGATACAGCAGCCGATCGCAGAAGACGCAGATCCCATCCCGGCAGATGTTAAACCTGCAGTGGAGAATCCCCTGGAAGGGATGAAGGATTTCAAGATGACCACCACAGTAAACGGCGAGAGCGTTTCGATGGATGTAAAGGTAGATGATACTACCGGTACTCAGATCGTAACGAATATTGACCGAAACGGTTCATCGGAGTCGGAACAGAGGCAGCCGTCACAGGAAGGCTCGGGACACAATGATTTGCATAGAGATGACAGATCACCCGAAGCTCCCCTCTTTACCCAGACAACACAATTTAATAACGATATACAGGACTTCACGGGATTGACCGATGAAGTCACAAGCTTCAGAACCGAAGCGTCTGATATAGCAAACCAGATCATGGAGAACATGAGGGCGAATATCAGACCCGACGTAACGGAGCTGGAGATGAATCTCCATCCCGCAAGCCTCGGAAACGTCAGAGTTAATCTGACGGCACAGAACGGACAGGTTACGGCACAGTTCCTTGCTCAGAACGAATCCGTCAGGGCGGCGATCGAGAGCCAGGTAGTACAGCTCAGAGAAACACTCGAAGCACAGGGTGTAAAGATCGAAGCGGTTGAGGTGGCAGTAGCCGGCCAGGGATTTGACAGGAACCGTGAAAGCGGAGGAAGCAGGGGCGATAACCCCGAGCGTGAGGCAGGCAGAGCAGCCGGAATGGGACGGACGAGAAGAATAGACTTAAGCGCCATGGAAGGCGACGAAGCATTCGAAGAACTTGAGGATGCAGACAGAATAGCCGCAGAAATGATGGCACACGACGGAAATACGGTAGATTACACAGCCTGATCCGCAACCGCCAATGGCGTGAAAGGAGTAACAAATGAGCGCAATAGCACATATAGAAAACGGTGAGATAGTTACAAGCGCTACTCAGGATTCTCTAAGTAAGTCAAAGCCCGGGACAGCGAACAAGGATGACTTCCTCCAGCTGCTCGTGGCTCAGATGAAATACCAGGATCCGATGGAGCCTACCGAGAACACCGAATGGGTATCACAGTACGCACAGTTCTCCCAGGTAGAAGAACTCCAGAACATGGCACAGAGCATGTCACTCTCCAGAGCATCGGGGCTCGTTGGACAGACGGTTATCATGAGCGTGGAGAATGAAAAGGGCGAAGCCACCGAGGTTGAGGGTAACGTAGATTTCGTATCATACGAAGGCGGAAACGCATTCCTCTCGATAAACGGTGAACTCTACGCCATGAGCGACTTGAAGCACGTGGTAGACAGCAAGTATCTGGCAGCCATGGAGAATACAAAAGGATTTGTAGAAGCTCTCGGCAAACTTCCCGATGTCAATGCGCTGACTCTGGGAGACAAGTCTCAGGTCGAGGAAGTGGCATCCAAGTATTACAACTTAAGCGACTGGGAGAAGAGCTTACTCGGAAGCGATGAGTTCAAAGCCAAACTCGACACTTACATAAGCAGGATGATGGCACTCGTCAAAGAAAGCGAAAGCGCAGATGGCGAATGATCATTGATCGCACAGAGGTAACAGGATGCAGGTCATAAACAATCATATAAATATAAACCAGGCAGCCGAACAGCTCCTGAATAACAATAAGACCGGCAACTCCACAGAGACAGGTGTTCACGGATTATCTTTCCAGGATATCCTGCAGGCCAAGACAGATGAAGCCAAGGCTCCGGAGATATCCCTCAAGTTCTCGAAACATGCGGCAGGCAGGCTTGAGGACAGAAATATCCGGATGACGCCCAGTCAGATGGAGAGACTGACCGAAGGAACGGTCAGGGCGCAGATGAAAGGAATCAAGGACTCACTCGTAATGGTCGATTCACTCGCATTTATCGTGAACGTACCGAATCAGACAGTAGTCACTGCCATGGATCAGACAGAAACAGATGACAATATATTCACCAACATTGATGGTGCAGTGATAGCTTAAAGCTAAATTTAGAAGGAGGGCATTGCCTTATGATGAGATCACTTTTTTCCGGCGTCGCAGGTCTTAAGACCCACCAGACGAGGATGGACGTAATCGGTAACAATATAGCAAACGTTAACACCACAGCATACAAGTCACAGTCCATGACATTCCAGGATCTGCTCTATCAGACAACCCAGAATGCATCGGCAGCAAACGCCAACACCGGTGCCGGCGGTATCAACGCCCGCCAGATCGGTCTCGGTGCAAAGACAGGTGCCATTTCCACAGCGATCACCCAGCAGGGTAGTGCACAGAGCACCAATAATCCTTTCGATATCATGATCACCGGCGACAGCTTCTTCGTAGTATCCAACGGATCCAACAACTTCTTCACCAGAGACGGTTCCTTCTGCGTGGACGGTGTAGGTAATCTGGTTATGAGTTCCACCGGTTACACCGTAATGGGGTGGCAGTCCGATAAGGATGGCAATGTTATCCAGGATAAGGTTTCTCCTCTGCGCATCATGTCTGCTGAAAACATGACCTATCCTCCGGAGGCTACCAGTCTTGCTTATGTATCCGGTATAGTTGACAGAAACGATGTCCAGGTATCCTCCAGCACCGGCCGAGTTATCGGACTGAGCTTCTACGATAACCTCGGATACCAGTACAACGCAAGATTCTCCATACACGAGCTGTATGATACTAACGGTAATGCTAATGGCGAGTTCTATATCCGACTGGACAGCATACTTGATTCTAACGGAAACAAAGTTGAGGGAACCGGTGCTGCATTCGGTACTACGATCAACTACACTGATATGGACAACATCACCAAACCGGATACTTCAAGCGGCTATGCTATCGTGAGCTATACAGATGCGTCTAATAATACCAAGTATAAGATTCAGCAAAACGGAACGGATATTGATATTACAGCTAACGGTGCTGCTCTGGCTACAGCGTTCGGCGGACTTAAAGAATCAGACGGTACAACAAATAAATATGACTCTTGGACGTTTGATGAGGATAATGGCTGGTTAGTAGTCACTAAGAGCAAGTCCTCAGATAATTCGGCATACCTTACATTTGATACAAATACAGGTCTGTTTAAGGGTGTAGGAACTACCAATCTCGGACTGACAGCAGCTGATGCTACACTGGTACTGGATTTCCCTGCTACTAATGCTAATTTCTCTGACATTACTATAGATTTTACCAATTCAACCATGTACAACAACAACGGAACCTCTACAGTAGGCGCTACCAACGGTAACGTGGCAGGCCTCGGAACCGGTAGAAGACTCGGTGAGCTTTCGGGCGTATCCGTATCCAAGGATGGTATCATAACCGGTACTTACGATAACGGTCAGAGCAAGATCCTCGGACAGATCGCAGTCGCAGCATTTGCGAATGCAGCAGGTCTTGAGAAGGCCGGCGACAACCTGTACAACTCAACTCCCAACTCCGGTGAGTTTGACGGTATCGGTATCGATATCACGGCTAACGGCGATTACATGACATCCGGCGTACTCGAGATGTCCAACGTAGACCTGGCAGGCGAGTTCACTACGATGATCACCACACAGCGTGGTTTCCAGGCTAACTCACGTATCATCACCGTATCGGACTCCATGCTTGAGGAACTCACGAACCTGAAGAGATAACGTTGATATAACCTGAATACAGGCACTTTTTTGGGGAACTGCCTCCGGGCAGCTCCCCTTTGGGGCTTTTAAGCAAGTCATGAACACGGAGGTTTGACATGATCGAAGTAACAAAGATCAACGGAGTAAAAGTGCTCATAAATCCTGACCTTATAGAGCTTGTTGAGGAGACTCCGGATACGGTGGTTTCCTTTACTACGGGTCGTAAAATTATCATAAAAGAAAGTAGACAAGACATTAAAGAGTTGGTAAAATCGTATAGAAAGGATATTTTTGCATAGAAACAGCCGTATTCTTTGGGTAAGGGAATACTATGGCTTGTTTTTGTGCGTGAATGCCTTACATAAGTTTTGACGGAGATTTATCGTGGATATTGCTTCACTGCTTGGCTTAATCATATGTCTGGGCCTTGTCATATTTGGTATCGTATTTGGCAACAGCTTCAGCGTCATCATCAACTTCCTTGACGCTCCTTCGGCACTCATCACCTTCGGTGGTGCTTTCTGTTGTATCCTCGCAGCTAATTCGATCCCCAGCTTTGTGAACGGACTTAAATCGTTCAAGCTGATTTTGAAGGTTCCCAACTTCAACACGGGTGAGATCATCGGCAAGATCATAGAACTTTCCAACGTAGCGCGTAAGGAGGGCCTGCTTGCTTTGGAGGAGGCTGCCGGTAATCTTGACGATCCCTTCCTGAGGAAGGGCATCATGCTCGTTGTCGACGGTACCGACCCCGAGCTTGTAAGAGGCATTATGGAGACCGAACTCGTATCCATCGAGGACAGGCATAAGGGTGTTATCGGGTTCTGGGAGGATCTGGGAGCCATGGGTCCTGCCTGGGGTATGATCGGTACCCTGGTCGGACTGGTCAACATGCTTCAGAACATGGATGACCCCTCGTCTATCGGTCCCGCCATGGCGGTAGCGCTGCTGACCACCCTGTACGGATCCATGCTGGCGAACTGGATATGCGCGCCTGTAGGCATGAAGCTGAAGAAGAACAATGCCATAGAGATGCAGGCCAAAGAGATAGAGATAGAGGGACTTCTTTCCATACAGGCCGGAGAGAACCCCAGAGTTATAGAGGAGAAGCTGAAGTCGTTCCTGGCGCCCAAGGATCGCGAGGGCATAGGTTCGGATTCAGGCGGAGGTGGAGAGGATGGCTAACAGAAAGCCCGATGAACCGCCGAAAGGCGCGCCGGCGTGGCAATCGACTTTTGCCGATCTGATGAACCTGCTCCTCTGCTTCTTCGTTTTGCTTTTCTCGATGTCCTCGATCAACGAGGAGAAATACGAGCTCATAGTCGCTTCATTCAGTAAGTCGACTTTCAGCATATTCGAAGCAGGCTCCAGTGCTATCGGAGACGGCGTACTGGTATCGAATGGGGTCAGTCAGCTGAATGAGCTGTCTGATTACATCAATTCCATGGGACTCAACTCCGACGGTGAGGAGTACGAAGTTCAGGCAGAAGAAACGACCACGGCCGACTCCGAGACTCAGACCGATATGATGGAAGAGATGACACAGTCCGGTCTGGAAGAGTCCGAGGAGCTGGCGGAACGTATTCAGGAAGCTCTCGAAGAGAACGAGATGCAGAATGAAGTTGACATAGATTTCACTTCCCAGTATGTACAGCTTACGCTCAAGGGATCGATACTGTTTGATTCGGGAAGTGTGGAGCTGAAGGACGAGTGCCTACCGGTTCTTGACCTGATAGGAGTTATTCTTGATAAGTATGCCAGGAGCACTATCGAGATAGAGGGGCATACCGATAACGTTCCGATGCACGGCGCCAAGTATTCCAATAACGACGAGCTGAGTGCCGGACGTGCCCTGTCGGTATTCAATTACCTGATAAGCACTACAAGCCTTGACCCTGCGACCGTCAAGCATGCGGGCAGAGGCGAATATGTGCCGGTGGCCGACAATTCGACCGCAGAGGGTCGCAGCAAGAACAGACGTGTAGAGATCAAGATTTATAATTCACTGAATAATTATTAGGGATTGACCCCGGATCCGAAAGGAAGCCATGAAAAGAAATCTGTTATCAATAGTTATACTGGTACTTGTTCTCATTAACACCGTGCTGAGCGTGGTG
>CAMONC010000021.1 GCA_946620235.1 uncultured Lachnospiraceae bacterium
CTCATCGCTTCACGCCTTATATATCTGAGTGTCTTATTGACTATGCACAGGAAATTTACCCGGGAATGATCTCCCGCCGCTATAGCCATATATGCACATATATCCCTGACATAAACCGACGAAAAAGGAACCCGCGAATCGTTATAGGCGACCTCCACGCCCACAGCTCTCAGGTAACCGGCATACTCTGCACCCTGTCTGTTGGTCCTGACCAGCAACGCTATATCAGTCGGTTCGATCCCGGACGCCCTCTCCTGTTTTATTATCTCTATACACCTCTCGATCTGAACATTTTTAGTTCTGCATTTCTCTACACATACCGAATCTTTTACTGCTTCTATTCCCTCACGGGCAGTTATCTTCTTGTCAAACCTGTCCTTATTGTCCGAGATGACTTTCGACGCAGCACTTACTATTTCCGCGGTTGAACGATAGTTCACACTCAACGCGTCCTGAATCGCTCCAGGAATGTCGTTAAGCAGCCTTCGCATCAGTCCGACATTCGCACCGCGAAAGGCATATATGGACTGGTCATCATCCCCCACGGCAAAAATGTTATACTCCGGATAAGCCAGCAGCTTGACAAGCTCATATTGATTGGATGAAATATCCTGAAACTCATCTATCAGAATATACTTGAATTTCCGCTGCCAGAATTCGCAGAATTCCTTATCACGTTTCAGGAGTTTCAGGCATTCGCCCACCATATCATCGAAATCTATAAGTCCGAAATCACGAAGTAGTCCGTTATAAGCATCATACAGCTCAACAAAAGCCTCCTGCGCATACATATCCTGACCAAAAGATGCCGGATCCGCCCCGTTATTTTTGCATGCACTTATAAAACCCAGACTTCTTACGATATCATCAAAGTCTTTGCACTCATCGGTGAGCCCACTGATCTCAAGAGCTCTCTTCATATATCTGATCTTGTCTTTATCGGTGATGGGAACCACTTTGCGATATGCTCTGTGGTATCTCAGAATGGAATAAAATATTGCGTGGAAGGTCCCGAACGATACATGAGCTTCCCGCGGCGCCATGAGCCTGACAAATCGCTCCTGCATCTCGAGCGCCGCCGCCCGGGTGAAGGTTATGACGAGAATGTCAGAATCCTTCACTCCCGAATCTATCAGCGCCCTGATGCGGTGTGTAAGCACCGTGGTCTTACCCGATCCGGGACCTGCCAGCAACAGCAGCGCACCGTCGTGGAAGCTGACGGCTCTGCGCTGACTTACGTTCATTTCCGGCATAGATCTCCTTATTCTGTTGTGGACGGATATACAGGCTTAAGACAGTTTCTCTATCGCAGCCCGTATCCTTTTAAGCGTTTCCTCTTTTCCGATCACTTCCATGATCTCGGTGGCACCGGCGGGCGTCACTGCCTTACCGCTCAGAGCGGTACGCAGGGGCCACATAACATATCCAGTCTTGACTCCCTCACGCTCCACATAAGCACTCAGTGTCTGATACAGAGCGTCATTGGAATAGTCCGACTGTTCTTCAAGGATCGGCAATGTATCCGTCAGGACTTTGAGCGATGTGGCGGCATCGGTCTTCATCTTTTTATGCGTATACATCTCCGTATCATAATCATCGGGCACTGCCTGGAAGAAATCTATCATTTCCGGGATATCCGCAAAAGTCTCAATTCGACTCTTGACCGTCTCGGCAATATGCTTAAGATCCAGCGGAGCTGTGATCACTTCGCGTATGTATGGAAGCGCACGCTCATAGAAAGGCTCAAAGTCCATCGCTTTGATATACTCACCGTTCATCCATCTGAGCTTACCCATATCAAAAACAGCCGGAGACTTGCTGATCCTGTGATAATCGAAGTCCCTGATCAGCTCGTCCAATGTAAAGATCTCACGATTATCCTCGGGGCTCCATCCAAGCAGGGCTATATAATTGACCACTGCCTCGGCTATGAATCCCTGTTCGATCAGATCTTCAAACGATGAATGTCCGCTTCTCTTGGAAAGCTTCTTATGATTCTCGTCAGTGATAAGAGGCAGATGAACATATACAGGGCTCTCCCATCCGAATGCATCGTAAAGCCTCTGGTATTTGGGTGAAGACGACAGATATTCATTACCTCTGACGACATGTGTGATGTTCATCGTGTGATCATCAACCACATTGGCAAAATTATATGTGGGATAACCGTCCGTTTTGATCAGGATCATATCATCCATTTCGACATTATCAACCGTAATATCCCCGTACAGCTCGTCATGGAATGTTGTGGATCCTTCATTCGGGATATTCTGTCTGATGACAAAAGGCTTACCTGCAGCCAGATTAGCCTCCACTTCTTCCTTGCTCAGCGACAGACAATGCTTATCATACATGGTAACGGTCTTACCGTCCTCGTCCACCTGAGTCTTAAGCGATTCAAGTCTCTCCTTGTCGCAGAAGCAATAATATGCCTCACCTTTCTCGATAAGCTCTTTGGCATACTTCATGTATATGCCGGTCTTCATCCTCTCGGACTGTACATAAGGACCGTATCCGCCATCCTTATCGGGACCCTCGTCATGCTTGAGTCCGGTCAGTTCAAGTGTACGGTATATGATCTCGGTCGCGCCCTCAACGAATCTCTCCTGATCCGTGTCCTCGATCCTGAGCATGAACACTCCGTCCTCATGCTTCGCGATCAGGAACTCATACAGTGCAGATCTCAAATTTCCCACATGCATCTTACCGGTGGGACTCGGGGCATATCTGGTTCTTATCTTTGTTGTACTCATAGATTGGTCATACTCTCCTGTCTGTTCTCTATATCAGGTATAACTTTATCGGCTTCCTTCACATATGTATCCAAAGCCTTCGCCGCAACGTTCAGGTCCAGATTGGTTCCGGCACCTGCTATACAGCCCCCCGGGCAGGCCATGCCTTCGATCAGGCAGCCGTTCTTTTTACCCGCTTTGGCCAGCATCAGCATCTTTTTGCATTCGGACAGGCCTTCCGCATGTTCTATATGAACATCAGTGTCAGGATAGAAATCATGCACGCATTTCTCAATAGCGGCAGCCACACCGCCCGCTATGCCGTATCCGCGCCCTGCCCCCGTAGCTCCCTCAAGCTTAACATCGGATACCATGTCGCCGGGTTCTATACCGCGTGAGGCGAATATCCCCATCAATTCCTCAAACGTTATGACGAAATCCACATCCGATCTCACGGTACGTCTGGATGCTTCCAGTTTCTTAGAGGCACAGGGACCGATGAATACCACTCTGGCATCGGGGTGATCCACCTTGATCAGACGTGCTGTCGCTACCATGGGGGTCAAAGCATTTGATATGTTATCTATGGTCTCGGGGAAAAACTTCCTTGCCAGAACCGACCAGCTCGGACAGCACGAGGTAAGTGCAAAAGCCTTCTTGCCCGTAGCAACTTCCTCATGATAATGTTTTGCTTCTGTCACACATCCGAGGTCTGCACCGAGAGCAGTCTCATAGACATCATAAAAGCCCATCTTTATGAGCGCGGCTTTGAGTTTATCTCCATCGACATTCGCTCCAAACTGTCCCGCAAAAGAAGGTGCGACCTGCGCTATGATCTTCTTGCCGGACTGAAGCGCACGTATCAACTGGAATATCTGAGACTTATCGGCTATGGCTCCGAAAGGACAGCTGAGCATGCACTGACCGCATGATACGCATATCTCGGGATCGATATATGCTCTGCCTTTATCATCATTCTTAATTGCTGCCACACCGCATGCGGCCAGACACGGCCTTACCTGATGAGATATCGCATCATACGGACATACAGCCTTACATTTTCCGCATCTGATACATTTTTCCTGATCTATGTGCGAATAGCCGTCCTTGAATGATATAGCTCCTCTGGGACACACTTCCTGGCAGGGATGCGCCGTGCACCCCATACACCTGTCAGTCACCTTGTACATATTCTCCGGACAGGCGTTGCATGCCGAAGGAATAACCTGCATCAGCGGCGGTTCATAGTATTTCTCATCTATATTCGATTCTTCGAGCCCCTGGGTCAGGTGTACAGGTTCGTTTTCCGGACGCAGACTCAGGCCCAGAGCCAGTCTGATACGTTCCCTGACTATAGCTCTCTTACGGTATATACTACCGTAATCGGCACTGTCCTCCTCCCTGACTATGGCATAGGGCAGCGCTTCCATATCATCTTTAAGATTCTCCGAGTCATAAGCCAGATTGGCGACTTCCGTGAAGATCCGTCTCCTGATCTTGCGAACCTCGGTATCGATACCACGCATACTCATATTATCTGTTTCCTGCCGTTACTGTCTGCCGGTAGATCCGAAGCCTCCTCTGTCTACCGCATCCAGATGATCCACTTCGTTAAAGTGCAGCCGGGGCTGATTCTCCATGATCCTGAACTGACATATACGGTCATTTACATGTACCACGGTATCCCGCATCGCGATCATGGGTACAAACCACTGGTCATTATCACCGCAATAGGAGCAGTCTATCACTCCCATATGATTCGCCTGGATCAGACCGTAGTTCTTGTATGTAGAACTCCTGGGCACCACATGTGCTTCATATCCTTCGGGAAGTCTGATGCCTATTCCGAGCGGTATCAGTTTGAACTCACCCTGTTTAAACTCGACATCCTCTGATGCGCGCAGGTCGATCCAGTCGGATTTACCGTCAATATACTCAAGCTTATCTATTTTATCACTGAAATACTTAATATCAAGAGTCTGCTCTGCAGCCATATGGTCCTCCCGGTTCCTTGATCACCTTATCTTCTATGATGTATATACTGTTGTCTGTGCGGCTTGCTTTATTATCAATCACGCGCTGGTTCGATGAGCCTTTCCAGTGAAGAAGCACATCACGTTTATCTTCTTCATATCTGCCATCCACTACCACATCGATATACTGCATGATATCCAGATCACGGATGGCTTCATAATCATAACCCGTATAAAGCCATATGGACTTATCGGGCATTATTCTTTTTACCTCGGCACACAGCGAAGCCACTTCTTCACGGTTCCCGGGATACAACGGATCCCCGCCGCTCAAAGTCAGGCCTGATATATAGTCACGCCCAAGTATATCCATAAGTTCATCATGTGCTTTATCATCAAATACGAGGCCGTCATCAGGATCCCATGTCACCGGATTCTGACATCCCGGACAATGATGCTCGCACCCGGATACCCACAGTACAGCCCTGAGTCCGGGGCCGTTTCTCATATCATCTTTGGTAATATCGTGATATCTCATATTTGTGTCGTCGATCACATGCTTATCCGGTCTGCGATTTCAGCCATCTTGGAATCTGACAGTCTGGTGTCACCATGAGTACGCGAATAAGCCAGGTATCCGTTCATGCGATCTATCTTGGTCAGGTTACTCGATCCGCATTTCGGACATACATCCATCTCAAGCTGCTCATATCCGCAGTCATCACAATAAGAGAGACTCATATTTACTCCCTCATAGAAACCGTACTTCATGGCTCTGCGGATCAGAGTTTTGATCGCCTCCAGATTATAATCTATAGGGTATCTGACATACTGTATCTTTCCGCCGTTAAAGAGCTCCCAGAATCTCTTTTCCAGATCCTGCTTCTCAATGGGAGTAATGTTCTCGGCCACGTGACAATGGAACGAATTCGATACGTACTCTCTGTCAGATACACCGGGTACCACTCCGAACTTATCTCGGAACTGACGTACCTGAAGGCCGCATAGATTCTCGGCGGGCGTACCGTATATGGCATACAGATGATGGTCCTCAGCCTTAAACTCCGCTACCTTTCGGTTGATATACTCCATTACTTCCAGCGCAAACGCTCCGTCCTGGACCAGGCTCTTACCGTTATACAGTATCTGAAGTTCATTCAACGCGGTAATGCCAAACGATGCCGTGGCGGCATCCAAAAGCGGTGCTATACGATCATGCAGATCCAGATGGCCTCCCAGGAAACCGCCCTGACAATATGCCAGCGGGTTGGTCGAAGCCTTCATCTCACCCAGATACTGATAAGTCCTGATATGAAGCTGACGTATCATGTTCAGATAATAGTCGAGCACCTCATAGAAATCTCTGGACTCTTCACGTGCTTTTGCCAGGATCATAGGCAGATGCAGTGAAACAACACCTATATTGAATCTGCCGATATATACCGGTACATCGTTTTCATCAGCGGGAGTCTGGCCGCCTCTCTCCCAATAAGGTGACAGGAATGCCCTGCACCCCATGGGGCTGATGACCTTTCCGTATTTCTGATATGTCTCGGATATATAACCCTCACCTGACATTGAAAGCCAGTCAGGATACATGGACTTGGATGAGCACTCGATACCGGCCTCAAACACATCCTCAAGCTCTCCTCCGGGACCATGGAGTTTCTCATCATAAAGGAATACGATCTTGGGGAACAGCACCGGTTTCTTATGTCCGGGCTTGCCCTGTCCGTTCTTACGCACATTCATCAGAGTCTTCGACGCCATACGTGCAAAACGGTCAGTTCCAAGTCCTGCGGTCACGGTAATAAAGGGATAATCTCCCCTTGAGCTCGCTACCGTATTGAACTTATACTCCCATCCCTGGAATCCCTGTTCAAATTCACGCTGTATATCCGCCATTGCCTGTTTCTCGGCGGTCTCACGGTCAACTCCGAGAGAAATGTATTTATTGGTATATTTCTCATAGCTGCGCTCGGCATAGGGAGCCAGCATCTTATCTACTTCGGGAACAGTGAAGCCTCCGTATTGCTGTCCGGCGGCAGACAGGATGATATCACCGCACACGTCAAAAACAGTGTCCAGGACTTTCGGCTCGTTATACCAAACGTTGCCCATCTCAAATCCGCCCCGCAGCACCTCGGATATATTGAAGAGACAACAGTTCATGGTATCTCTTCTTGCAGACATGTCGTGAACGTATATATATCCTTCACGACAAGCCTGTATCTCCTCTGTTGTCAGGAAGAATTTCTCATACAGACTCTTATTGAACTGGTTGAAAATCAGACTTCTCTTGGTGCTGACAAGTGCTGAATCAGTATTTGCATTCTCTCTGTCACCGACATACATGATGGCCTGTGTCTTCTTATACACATCATCCATCATGCGTACGAAATCCTGCTTATAGTTTCTATAATCCCTATAGCTTTTTGCGACTATGGGTTTGACCTCGTCAAGAGCACTCTCAACTATGTTATGCATAAGAGAGATCGGGATATCCTTATTCTCCAATGCATCTATGCGTGCTTTCACAAACTCACATATGTGCCTTTTCTCCTCGGTGGTGAATTCATACAGAGCACGATATGCACTCTTATGCACGGCATTAACAACCTTTTGCATATTAAAAGGCTCAAGGGTACCATCCTTCTTGATGATACGCGCTTCACCTTCAGGCACATACAAAGCACCGTAATCGATCGTATCTTTTGCCTCTTCTCTGGTAAGTTTGCTCATAGATACCTCACGCAGATCATCCGTCTGCCTGCACACTTAAAACTTAAGCCCACCGGATAAGACCTGTGAGCTTAAATCATCAGTTCATTGATTGGATTCATCCTTGGATGCGGCAGCCTCTGCTGCATCTTTGGCATCCTTGATCGTTCGAAGCTTCTTGCCTATGAGTACAGCAGCTATGACCACTATCACAGCAATCACAAACAGAAGCAGATAATTGAGAAACGCATTGGTAAATAGAATCAGATTATTCATTATAAGCTCCTCTGTTAAGTTAGATAAATCATACCCCACTTAAGACTTCATCGTCAAGCAGATCACTGCCATCTGCGGCAGATGTTGCAAGCTTGTCGCATCGTTCGTTCAACTCGTGGCCGTTATGTCCTTTTACCCAGTTAAAATGCACTTCGTGAGGTTCCATTGCCGCCAGGAGTCTCTGCCATAACTCCGGATTTTTGACCGGCTTATTCTGTGAGTTCTTCCAGTTTCTCTTCTGCCAGCCCTCGATCCAGTTCTGATTAAAAGCATCCGATACATATTTGGAGTCGGTATATACCTCCACGTGACATGGTCTGGTCAGTGCCTCCATACCCGTGATAACTCCCATCAGTTCCATCCGGTTATTCGTGGTCTTCCTGTATCCCGCGGAATACTCTCTCTCGTGCAGCACTCCCTGTGCATCGGTAAACTGAAGTATGGTGCCGTATCCGCCGGGTCCGTCCGGGTTCCCCCTGGCCGCACCGTCCGAAAACAATTTAATATCTGTCATAGTACTTATCCTTTCCGATAGATCAAACAGTCATCCATACGCCCTCTTTTTTGTGGATACGGACCATTTCCTCCGCCCTGTCAGCCATCGCGGGATCGAACCCAAGACTCTTCAGTAATCTGATGGCATTGCGGGATTTTGCCGCACCTTCTTTGAGCTTGTATGAAAACTCAACATCGCCTTCTGACAGATCTTCTCCGAAATGATAATTCGCATATCTCTCCGACAGCAATACAGTCAATTCTATATCATGTGTCGCGGCCATAATACGTATTCCCTTCCTGTCCATATCCAGAAGGATCTGAGTACAAGCCGCTATACGCTCTTCGGTATTGGTACCGTTAAGAAGCTCATCCACAAAGCAAAGCGGCATCTTACATATACCGTTATCCGTGGAAGTACCTGCATATCTGTCGATCATACGTCTGACCGCTTTGATCTCAGCCATGTAATAACTGTCTCCGCTCGTGACATCATCCTTTACGGACATGGCACTTGCCACCAGGCATATCGGCGCATGGTATTCATCGGCGCATACATAACCAATAGTCTGCGCGTAAACAGCCGCAAGAGCTATACTCTTCAGAAACGTGGACTTACCGGACGCATTTGCACCTGTCAGCAGTACGCTCCTGTCTATATTGATCGAATTTGGAACAGGATCATCCAGCAGCGGATGATATACGTTGCTTACATTGATAACATATGAATCGGTAAAATCCGCACTTGTCATATGATCGGATATAGATTCCGCATACCCCGCCATAGCTATGTGTGCATCCACACTGCCGGTCAGGAATATCAATCTGTCTATGTCATCCGCATGTTCAACAAGGCTTTTACGTATCTTCCAGAATCTGATCAGATCGGCATATACGAATACTCCGGCGATATTTAGCAAAACCATTACCGGATCGCTGCCGATCTCGGAACTTAAGCTGAACGCCGTCCGTCTTCTGAGCACGGAAAGATCCTTAAGTACTTCCTCCAGCTCATCGGAAACCCGTTTAAACTCTGCTCCTGCAGAATCCATCTCTCCTCCCGATAATGCGGCCGATACCTGCTTGCCGGCCTGTATGGTCTTAAGCACCTGAGCATACACCCTCATATACGGCAGTATCCTGCCCCTGTCCCTATAGTACACATAGAGATTGCTGATCAGTATTATGAGAAAAAGTACGACTCCTGCGCCTTTCAGCAGATAGATGCTGAGGAATCCGAGAACAAGCAACACTATTCTGACATAATACGATATATGCGATACCTCTTCGAGGTCAGATATCCTTTCGATCAGATCATATACCGAGTTTCTCCCCATGCTGCCGATATGATGAAGAGCCAATTGCACCTTCTCCCTCACCTGACTGTGTGATCTCCAGGCGTCTATGACATGTTGCCTTGATACGATCTCCCCGGTATCGGTCAGCGGGCATCGGAGCATATGATACAGAACCTGACGTCCCGCATCGGACTCAGTTGTATCCATGCACGCCATGATCTCATCCATGGACAGATCAGCCCATGTAATGTCATCTATATATTCTTTGGGAATATGTCTCAGATAATATGCATCAGCTGTGATCAGACGATCACGGTCATAAGAAGATCTGTGAACTTTGCCGAACTCGTTTCTCAGATTTAGCAGATATAGTTTATCATCTCTGCGGGAATTAATAAACTGCAAAAACATAATAAGTACAATAATTCCCAACAGGATCAATACAAAGATCAAAGCTTCCATACAGTCTCCGCCGGTTAACGAATAGTATCTATGATCTCCTGTGCACGTGCATATATGCGTTCAACATCATACGAATCATCAAATCTGCCGTCCATATACAATATACGTCCGGCTATCATAGTCATCTTAACGTTTGACTTGGAACCGCTGTACACGATATTCTTCGCGATGTTGTTAAGCGGCTGCATATTGGGCTGATGCAGATCTATCATGATGATGTCCGCAAGCTTGCCGGCAGCAAGTACATCGGCATCATACAGTCTCATGGCCATCGCCGATCCCACCGTTGCCATATGCAGTACATCCAGTGCATCAACGACAGCAGCATCCTCTTCGCGAAGCTTGGCCAGACCTGTTGTCAAGAACATCTCCCTGAACATATCCAGGCAGTTGTTAGAAGCAGGTCCGTCAGTGCCTATACCGACATTGATACCCCGCTCCAGATACTCACGGATCGGTGCTATTCCGCTTGCCAGCTTGGTATTTGACCCGGGATTGGTGATCACATGCAGACCGCGACGTGCAAATATCTCCATATCTTCATCGGACATATGTACACAATGATAACCTCCGCCTCCGTTATCCCACATACCTATGGAATCCAGATATGCTGCGGGCGTCATCCCGTATCTTTCCTTGCAACCCTCTACCTCGGACTTTGTCTCCGACAAATGGGTATACACGGGAGCATTATGCTTGTGAGCCATCTCGGAGAGGTTCTTCATCAGTGCATCCGAGCACGTATACTCGGCATGAAACCCTATCTCATAAGTGATAAGCGGATCATAACGGTTCAGCTTATCATACATTTCCTCAGTATATTCAACAGATGATGAGAAATTATTAAGATTACCGCAGAGAACGGCACGATATCCCATATCTCGATATGCGCTCGCTTCGGACTCGGGTGTCAGATACATATCGAAGCATGCCGTCATGCCTCCGGTCAGATACTCGAGTACACTCAACTTCGTGGCATCAGCTATCATCTCAGCATCAAGTTTGGCTTCTCTGGGGAAGATCTGCTTATTCAGCCAGTCACCGAGAGGCATATCATCCGCACAGCTCCTGAGCACACTCATACCCGAATGAGCATGAGCATTCTTAAAACCGGGCATCAGCAGATTACCGTTACAGTCTATGGTCTTATCGGCCTTGTATCCCTCCGGAAGCTTTGATGCTTCTTCAGCTTCCGTGAGCACGGGGCCCACATATACTATCCTGTCGTCCTGCGTATACAGGCTGCCTTCGTATACCTCCTCACCTCGGATCATCGTGAGGATACGTGCGTTCGAAAATTTAATATTCATACATACTCCCAAAGGTTATTGAAGATTATCCGGCCCGAAACTGTCCGGGAGCAGTTCTTCCAAAGTATAGCTCCTGTACTCATCGTCCGGTCCGGCTACGATCACCTGAAAAGATGCCGGATCCGCGAACTCCCTCATGACCTGTCTGCAAACCCCGCATGGCGAAGCATATTGGCTGACAGGCTCTCCTGCGGGACTTCCGGCTACCGCTATAGCCTTGAAATGACGGTATCCCTCGGATACGGCTTTGTATATGGCACACCTTTCGGCGCATATTCCGGGGCCGAATGCGGCATTCTCCATATTACAGCCCGTAATGACTGTATCATCATCGCACAGCAAAGCGGCACCGACCGCATATCCGGAATACGGTGCATAAGAGTTCGCCCTGGCTTCACAGGCTTTCTTTATCAGATCTTTTATCCGCTGATCGGCTTTATCGGTCGTCATATCATTTATTCTCCGGCATCAGATGAGTCCGGCGATTTTCTTTACGGATTCTCTGACAAGGATCGTAAACTTGGGGGCAGCCTGGTTTGCCGCTTCCTGAACTTCTTCATGTGTCAGAGGATTCGGGCTTAAACCGGCAGCCAGATTAGCCACACAGCTGATACCGCAGATCTTCATGCCCATATGATTAGCTGCTATAGCTTCCACAACCGTGCTCATACCCACAGCGTCGACTCCGAGTTTGCCGAGCATCCTGATCTCGGCGGGTGATTCAAAAGAAGGTCCTGTAAGCTGAGCGTATACGCCCTCAAACAGCTCTATATCATAGTCGTATGCCACGCTTCTGATCGCATCCTGAAGATCCTCATCATATACATGAGACATATCGGGGAATCTCGTTCCGAGTTCTTCTATATTGGGACCTATGAGAGGATTGGGGGCGAAGCTGGAGATATGATCCTTGATCATCATAAAAGCCCCGGCATGATAATCGGGATTGATGCCACCCGATGCATTGGTCAGAAACAATGCTTTTGCTCCCATCATACCCATCAGTCTGGTGGGAAGCACAACATCACTGATATCGTATCCTTCATAATAATGAACCCTGCCCTGCATGAGCACTACGCTTACACCGTCCAGATATCCGAATATGAACTGCCCCTTATGTCCGGGAACGGTCGATACCGGGAAGCCCTCTATCTCGTTATAAGGCAGTGTGGCAGTAACATCCACATTATCCGCAAAGTTACCGAGTCCTGAGCCGAGTACAACGGCAATATCGGGTTTAAAATCCACCTTTGCTTTTACGCATTCATAGCATTTCTTCAGTTTCTCATATCTGGGATCTGACATCCTGTATACCTCCTGATTGTTAGTTGAGTTTAAGGTTCCGAATGTGATCATTCCTTTATTTCATAGAAAATAATACAGTTCGGCTGATCTATTTTGATCTCTTTGTTATTCATGATTATGAGTCCGTTCTTCGCATCCACGGTAAAGAATGTCATGGTATTGGACTCATGATTCAGGCTGACCATATGCTTATTATCGGGGAAAAGTGCCACATCTTTGGGATAATCCCCGCTTACAGGCAGGCAGAAAAGCTTGGTGAGCATTCCTGTCTTCTTATCAACCGAATACATACATGCGGAGTTATCACCTGCATTGGATGATACGAGATATTTGAAATCATCGGAAAGGTTAAGAGCCGATGATCCGGACCCGCTGGCATGATAATCGTTCAGTGTGGAAATGGACTGGATCTTCTCAAAATCCGGCCCATTATTCTCCGTGTCATGATAATCATACACGTCTATATATGTTCCACGGGCATGTACGATATAGATGAAACGGCCGTCAGCCGAAGTCTTTATATGCCTGGGACCGGACTTCTGGTCCGAATGAATGATATCGGCCTGAGAAAGCTTGCCTGTATTATGATCGAGTTTGTATACGGTCGTATTATCCGTACCCAGATCCGCCGCCAGTAGATACTTATTATCCCTGGTCATCTTCACGCAACTCACGTGCGGTCTCGAATCCAGATCGGCCATGGTTCCCAGTCCCTTATGAAACACTTCATCCGTGATCTCACCTATACTTCCGTCATTATTAAGTCTCAGCACGGTGATCTTACCGTCATGGTATCCGCCGGTGAAAAGGAATTTATCATCATAGTCCGTAGACAGGTATGAAGCTCTCATGCCGTTGATGTTGCCCTGTCCGAGCACTTTCAGATCGCCGTTCGGCTGGATCTTGTAAGCTTCCACTCCGAAGTCGGTGATGGAATACAGATACTTGCGATTGTGTGAAATGGATACGTATGAAGAATTCGTGATACTTATCTGATTCTTTTCCTTGAGATAACCGTTTTTCAGGTCCACATCATATATCCTGATGCCGTAATTCTCTCCGGAAGCAGATGTGTACGAGGAAACATATGCTACATATTTAGACATTTCAACCCTCCGTATGTGATGCACATTCAGCTAACTATTTTAACACAAACCGCTATCACTGTAAATCAGCGCTCCATTGACAAGCTTACGCTATTCTGTATAATAGTTATTCGATGTTTATCTTCTTAATATATTAGAAAAAAATGGCAAAAGAACTCATAAGATTTGAAAATATAACAAAATCATTCGACGGATCAAGTGTCCTTAAGGATCTGAATCTGTCGATCCATGAAAATGAATTTGTGACCCTCCTGGGACCCAGCGGATGCGGCAAAACCACCACTCTGCGTATTCTGGGCGGATTCGAGTCTCCGGACTCGGGCAGGGTTATCTTCGATGGTGAGGACATCACTCATCTGCCCCCCAACAAGAGACAGCTCAATACCGTTTTTCAGAAGTATGCTCTCTTCACGCACATGAGCGTAGCGGAGAATATTGCTTTCGGTCTCAAGATCAAAGGTCATGATAAAGACACCATCCGCGACCGTATCGCATATTCTCTTAAGCTTGTAGGTCTCGAGGGATATGAAGACCGTGCCCCTTCTTCTCTAAGTGGCGGCCAGCAGCAGCGTATCGCCATCGCACGAGCCATAGTTAATGAACCCAAGGTCCTGCTCCTCGATGAGCCGCTCGGAGCTCTCGATCTTAAGTTGCGTCAGGGAATGCAGTATGAGCTGATAAGGCTTAAAGAAGAGCTCGGCATCACATTCGTTTACGTTACCCATGATCAGGAAGAGGCCCTGACCATGTCCGATACCGTAGTTGTCATGAACCAGGGTATCATACAGCAGATAGGAACTCCCGAGGATATATATAACGAACCGCAGAATGCATTTGTGGCCGATTTCATAGGTGAGAGCAATCTGCTTGACGGCATTATGGTCCGTGACTGTCTGGTCAGTTTAAACGGTTTGGAAATGCCCTGTGTTGATACCGGATTCGGTGAGAATAACCCGGTCGATGTCGTGATCCGTCCCGAGGATGTTGAACTGGATGCATCCGGTGCGGGCCAGACTACCGGTACCGTTACATCTGTTGTATTTAAGGGGGTTCACTGGGAGATACGTGTAGACAGTGTTATCGGGATCACATTCCTGGTTCAGACCACAGAACACTTCCCTGTAGGTAGCAAGGTCGGCATCAGCGTCGATCCCTACAATATACAGATCATGAACAAGCCGTCCCGTGAAGATGAGCAGGTATTTGATCAGGATGAGGCACCTCAGGGAGAGACTTATGAATCGTAACCGTACACGTCTGCTTGGGGTACCTTACATCATCTGGGTAATAGGTTTCACCGTGATCCCCATTTTCTTCATCATAACAAAGGCTGTCACAGACGGTGAGGGCGCTTTTACCCTGTCAAATCTGACTGCCATATTCGACCAGCTTCATCGCAAAGCACTGGTAATGTCCGTCTCTCTTGCTCTGGTCAGCACTATCATATGCATCATACTCTCCTATCCCGTGGCTCTGATATTACGCAGTTCCCGTTTCAAAAGGAAAAGCATTATCCTTTTCATTCTGATCCTTCCCATGTGGATGAATTTCATACTCCGCATTCTGGCCATGCAGATGATCATATCAAATAACGGGATCATTAATCATATACTCGAAACCATGGGACTTGCCCCTCTCAAACTCATTAATACACCGGGGGCTATCATTCTGGGAATGGTATATGATTATCTGCCATATATGATGCTACCCGTACTAAACAGTATTTTATCCATTCCGGAGGATGTGATCGAAGCAGCCAAGGATCTTGGCAGTGACAGTCTGCACGTCCTGACCAGGATCATCCTGCCTCTTTCCCTCAGCGGTGTGGGCAGCGGCATAACCATGGTATTCATACCTTCAATGACCGAGTTCGTCATAGCCAATATACTGGGCGGCGGTAAGATACAGCTGCTGGGCAATATCATTGAGCAGGAATTCACTGTTTCCATGAACTGGAATCTCGGATCGGGCCTGAGTGTGACTCTTATGGCATTCGTACTGATAACATCATTTATCTTTGGCAGGCATCAGGAAGATACTGCCGCGGGGTTTGCCATATGACAACTAAAACTCTTGGACGTATATATATAGCTCTGATAATGGTCTTCCTCTACGCACCTATCGCAGTGCTTATAGTATTAAGCTTCAATGCATCCAGATCGCGTGTGGTCTGGGGAGGATTTACTCTTGAATGGTATTCATCTCTGGTCAGCAATTCTTCGATCATGAATGCACTGTGGACCACTTTCGGCCTGGCTTTCATTTCCGCTCTTATATCATCCGTCATCGGGCTTTTCGGTGCGATCGGCATCTATTCAATGCGCAGACGAGGATACCGGCTCATGCTTTTTGCTACTAATATCCCCATGATCAATGCGGACATAGTCACGGGTATCGCTCTGTTATTGTGGTTCGTCAGATTCCTTCCCCTCGGCTTTACCTCGGTGTTACTGGCTCATGTAACATTCAATCTGCCTTACGTGATCCTATGCATACTTCCAAAGCTTAGGGATATGGATATATACCAATATGAAGCCGCGCTTGATCTCGGCGCCGGCGAAGTATATGCCTTCGTGCGTATACTTATGCCACAGATACTTCCGGGAGTTCTGTCCGGTTTTCTTATGGCTGTCACCATGTCAATGGATGATTTCGTGATCACCTACTTCACCAAAGGTGCCGGAGTCAATACTCTGTCCACGTTGATATACGGAGAAATCCGTAAAGGAATCAAGCCCGAGATGTATGCGTTATCTACCGTTTTGTTCTTCATTGTGTTACTATTACTTATGCTTGTGAATCTGCCGTATGACAGGATTGACCTGCACAAGTATCTCAATAGGTTCAAACACTATAGGAGTGAATTATGAAAAAAAGGATCTTATCAGTTTTATTGGTTGCTTGTGTGTCTGCCGCACTCTTGTCAGGATGCGGAGGTCAGTCGACTGAGACCGCATCGGTGCCGAAGACCGGTGAAGTGTTGACCGTGTTTAATTACAGCGAATATATGGATCCCGATATGCTGGAGCAGTTTACAGCGGAAACCGGGATAGAAGTCAAATACGAGGAGGCTACCACCCCCGAAGAACTGTATACCAAATACAAATCCGGCGGTATATCCTATGATCTTGTATGCACATCCGACTATATGTGCAAAAGGCTGATCGATGAAGGCGAAGCCCAGCCCGTTGATTTCGGTTCAATGAAGAATGCATCGAACATCAATAAGAGATTCTGGACCTTCAACAAAGCCATCGATCCGAGCGGTACATATGCTCTCCCCTATTTCTGGGGAACTATAGGTATCCTTTATGATACGACCAAAGTAAACGGTGATATAGACAGCTGGGATGTCCTGTTTAACGGTGACTACTCAGGCCAGATCATTATGCAGGATTCAATGCGTGATACCTTTATGATCACGCTTAAATATCTCGGATACTCATTAAATACGACCAGCGAATCGGAAATACGTGAAGCCGCAGATCTGCTTAAGAAGCAGAAACCCGATGTTGAAGCTTATCTCGTGGATGAAGCGCGCGATGAAGTCGTAGCCGGCAATGCCACCATGGCGGTTGTATACTCCGGCGAAGCCTTTCTCGGACACCTGTACAATCCCGATCTGAAATACGTGGTACCCAAAGAAGGTTCAAACGTATGGATCGATTCATGGCTTATGACCAAAAACTGCACCAACACCGAAGCGGCCCAGAAGTTTCTGGACTATCTCTGCCGTCCAGATGTGGCTACGGCAAACTTTGAATTCATCTACTACTCCACTCCGAACGATGCGGTCATCAAGAACATGGACGACGAGCTCAAAAACGACCCGGCCATAATCCCGCCTGATGATTCTGTCGCCGTCTGTGAAGTATGTACCCAGATCGATTCGGAAACCACAGAATTGTATAACGAACTGTGGAAAGAGCTGAAAGCCCAATAATTAAGCAAGTATCATGTCAAACATAAACGATACTGAAAAAGACAGACCCAGATTTACCTGTCATATGCCGGACGAGATTCTCGCTCAGGAGGATATCCGTCCGTTCCTTGAAGAGATCCATACCATAGATGTGAGCGTGTATTCTCCCGAGGACGCCGGCGAAGTCGAGCCCATGGTAGAACGCTATTCTGCCAATCCTCAGTCTTATATATATGTCAGGGACGATAAAGGTCTGCTGGTCGGTTATCTCAATTTCTTTCCCGTCAAAAAAGAATTACAGGATCTGATACTTTCTCCGGATACTCCGTATGCGTTGCTCGATGATGCCATCTCCGCAGATCAGGTAAGTGCTTATGAAAAGGATAAAGAACACTTTATCTTCGTCCTGTCGATAGCCATCCTCCCTCCTTTTCGTGAACGCGAGGTGATCAGAATGCTTACTGACGGAATGATCAGCTTCCTGAGAAAAATGCATACCGGCGGCTTCAGAATATCGGCAATAACAGGGTGTGCCATTTCCGACGACGGCTCCCGCGTATCGGAACGCATGCGCATGCGCCCGCATCATACCATAGCCTCATCTTCAGATGAGCATGCAAAAACCGTCTTCATAGTAGATAATTCCGATGCAGACGGAGTGACCAGAGCCGGTAACCTCAATAAACTGATATATAAAGGTCCCGCTATTAAACCTGCGGAAACCGGACTTAGGCTTGAGCGTGAATGTTTCAGGACAGAGACTGCTTCCGACGGTTCGGATATCCCCGGAGATGAATATATCAAAACCTGGACCGACGATATCTTTCTCTATCTCCCTATGACCGAACATGCTGCAAACGATTCGACCGATCCGCTGTTTGAGCACATCGGTGATTCCGCCGTTGTGGACCATTATCCGGCCATAGACAGCGATCACCCTTTCACGGGTTCCGACGATCCGATCCCCGATATTATACTCAGTAATCTGGAAGAAGCCATCAGATATGAATGTTCATCTCAGTCCATGCGGGATATGAGCGTTCATTATCTTGGCTGCTATTATTTCCTTCACACTGATGACAGGTATCCATGCAAGGATCTCTCTTATGATCCGATACATGATGATGTTATATCGATCGACCCCGATAAGGATCCGGCACACAGGCATGTGAGAAGTTACCACGATGCCGAGCAGATGATACGTGACCGCATATTTACTTATCCGATACAGTCTAAAGAGATCATAGAAGGAACCAACTCAACTACAGATATATATGAGAATGTCATAGGTTTGCCCAAAGGCTATGTCTTCATAACCGCACACCGCCCCACTCATATGTACGTGGTAAACGTTTTCTTCCCGGAATACGGTTATTGCACTTCTCAGATCGAAGATCAGGTGAGCAATAACTATATCAAGATAGTCGATCCGCGCACCTGCAGGGATCCATATGAGAGTCCGGATAATATACGATTTATACGGTTATATGACTATCTCTGGGAGAAATACTCATTACACAGATGCGGCCAGGAAAAGATAATGGTCTGCATGTCCGGAAAACCCGACATAAACGTCTATAAAACCGAATTTGAGAATATCCTGTCGGCGGAAGTATACAACAGCAAAAAACAGGGGTTTCATGTCCACTCCAAAAAACTGGCAGAGCTCTGTGAAACCGACAACTCACAATATGACTATTATCAGGCATATCTGTCCGAAAAGGTGATAGCCTTCATTCCGCATATATTCGGTCCTCAGATAGAACGCATCGAGCTGACATCGACGTATTCTTTTATTGTCGAACTGATCATGTTCCAGAATACTGCTCTTGCACGTATGAACAGCAAGGTCAGCGATCTGCTCTATCGCAATAACAAAGTCACAATGGATGAAGTGATGGAGCTCGAGCAGGAATACGGCAAGACCATACCGTTCTGGGAGCCGAGCAACTTCAACTACATAGGTACAGCCGAAGAAGCTTCCTGTATCAAAAAAGCTTTCTCAAATGACGAATTGCTTGCAACATATAACAAGCACCAGGATTATCTCGAGCACATGGTAGATCTGATGTCCAGTGAACGTGAGAATCGCAATGCAATGATCCTGAACATAGCTGCTACCGTATTGGCGGTAATACAGGTGGAATCCTTTATAACGGATATTCTCGGAGATTTCTATGCCGCAACCGGTATTGAAGTCGCTTCCAGATATTCCGGTTTCGGAAGGTCCTTCAGCCATACTCTGATGGGTTCTCTTTTACTGATTATTTTCTATCTGATCATCAGGAATAACCGCATTAAAAAGGAGAGAAAACTACGTGAAGGTAAGATCGATAACTGACAGATTCTACGATAACGAAGGTCTGTGGTGCGCGGTATTACTCGCACTTGCTACTCTTCTGTCCTTTTTTCCGATACTGGTTCTCAAAGACGGCGGCAGCTGGACATTCTTCTCACTTCTGCCGTTGTGGCTCATAACCTATTTTTTCGGTTTCAGGACAGGTCTGATAGGATCATTCATGTTCAGCATATGCAAGCTCATCGCCACATTCGTATCCGAGTTCATGATGGACGGGAACTTCACTGATCCGGCCGGCACAGAGATGGCCAGAGACAGTTTCATCAAAGGACCCACCGTATTCATCCTTGAATACCTGATCGCCTGCACCGGTTTCTGTCTGGGCGGTCTGCTGATCTCCAATATGCGCTGTCACAGATATATCAGAGAAGTAAAGGCGGCCAGAGCCGTACGTGGTCCGGCAATTAAAGATAAGCGAAATAATGAGCTACGCAGGATCGATCGTCTGAAGCTCAACATATCCGGTGATATTTCCCGTGAGAATACTGTATCCGGTCTGATTTTCGGATATCTGATCGGTGTGACCGTAATGTTCGTGTGTTATGTATTGGCCGCACCCTATTATGATTCCTATCCCGCAGGTGTTACATCGAAGTATGCCAGGTTGCTCTATGACATAAAATATGACGGCAGTTATCTGCTTGTTGAAGCAGTAACCACCGTCCTGGTTCTCTTAATACCTCCGGTCAGAGACATAATATTCAGACTCAAGCATATTGCAAACAATCCAAAAACCGATCCGACCGTAGATTCATTTTGATATACGTTCAGGGACGTATCTGTCCGTTACCCGTGATCTGATATTTATAAGATGTGAGTTCTTTTAGCCCCATGGGCCCTCTGGCATGGAGTTTCTGTGTGGATATGCCTATCTCCGCTCCGAATCCGAACTCAAATCCGTCGGTAAATCGTGTGGATGCATTCACATACACACACGCGGCATCCACTCTGTCGCAGAAATACTGTGCCGTCGTCTTGTCCTCGGTTATGATAGCTTCAGAGTGTTTGGTATTGTATTTATTGATATGCTCTACAGCTTCCTCAACGCTTCCCACGGTTTTCATGGATACTATATAATCCAGATACTCAGTACCCCAGTCATCCTTAGTTGCCTTAACTGCCTCGGGAATGATATCACACGCGTACTCATCTGCCCTGATCTCCACCTGATACTCCTTGAGTGCTTCGGCAAGTCTGGGCATGATCTGTCTGGCCACTTCCTTATGTATCACAAGTGATTCACAGGCATTACACACACCTATTCGCTGAGTTTTTGCATTGATTATGATCGGTACAGCCTTATCGAGATCCGCATATTTATCCACATAGATATGACAGTTACCCGTGCCGGTTTCTATAACCGGTATCGTGGACTTCTCTACCACCGTCTTGATAAGACCCGCACCCCCTCTCGGGATCAGGACGTCTATATAACCGTTCAGCTTCATCATGTCCTGGGTGGTCTTACGATCAGTATCTTCGATGAGCTGAACAAAGTCGGGATTAAGCCCGGATGAACTTAAGGACTTGCGCATCAGATCCACGATCGCTTTGTTGGATGATATGGCATCGCTTCCGCCCTTCAGGATCACGGCATTGCCGCTTTTGAATGTCAATGCAAAAGCATCCGCGGTAACATTCGGTCTGGACTCATATATGATCCCGATGACTCCAATGGGCACTCTGATCTTGCGTATCTTAAGGCCGTTAGGTCTGGTAAACTCTTCCATGACCTCACCTACGGGATCCTTGAGTTTAACAACTGCACGCAGCCCTTCAGCCATTGCTTCGATACGTGCATCATCGAGGCGTAACCGGTCGATCATACCGGGATGCATGCCGTTTTCGGTCGCACGTTCTATATCCTGGGCATTGGCCGCAAGTATCTCATCTTTATATATAGACAGATACTCTGCACATTTAAGCAATTCTATCTCTTTATCCTGCGGCTTCATCGTCTGCAGTTCGTATGCAGCCTGTCGTGAGAGTTCCGCCATTTTCTTAAGTTCTGCTGTAGTCATATCTTCTCCTGTTCGTCCTTCGACGTTAAGCTGTTATCTGTTCTTTGCAAAGTATTCGGCCAATTTATCAAGCAGCTCCTGTTTCTGTATGCTTTTCAGGAAATAGTTTTCGGGCTTCAGTGCCACTACACTCATAACGCTCTGTTTGTCGCTCTTGCCTGTCAGGAACATGACCGGTATGCCCTTCGTCTCTTCATCGCTTCTGAGCATCTCAAGCACCTGTGGTCCTGTTGTAACGGGCATCTCATAATCAAGCAGTATAAGATCGGCTTTATGCTTACCCAGCCATTTGATAGCCTGCAGACCGGAATTGGCCATAGCCACTTTATAAGTTGATTTAAGCCACTCTCTGACCAGTGACAGATAATTCGGATCATCATCTACGATCAATATGGTCTTTTTGAATTCACCGGATTCGATCTTTCCGAACAGATCCGTTACGGATGCAACGTATTCTTCATTGTTGACAGGTCTCCTGAACACCTTATATATCAGATCGCCGGGAATATTATCCAGTACAAGATCCAGCTCCGCTCCGGAACCGATGACCATCATCCGCTCATCCATGTCCAGAAGCTTATCGTTTAAGAATCTCAGGATCTCATTTGTCGGATGCTCGTCTTCTCCCAAATACATGGCAACCAGCGCCACATCGGAATCCAGAACAGCATTCACATCATTGACCGTCCACCTGGCAAACGAACAGTCAACACCTGCTTCCTGGACTTTTTTGATCATAACCTTCACGATAAAGCTTTCTTTTTCGCCTATCATGATCATCCGCTTCTTTTCCATTGTTTCTCCTTTGCTCGACGTATCACGCGCCGATCAGGTTAACCGAGCACTTCAGCCATGCCATCCCAATCAAATACCTTCAGTTTTTTCCTGATCTCATTAATCCTGTTGTGGTCCTCTTGTTCCAAACGATATGCATCAAACTGTTCCAGTATCATTTCTATAGTATCATATTCCATCATGGAAATCGCATCTTTCAATGCTTCATATGCTTCTTTAAGTTCATCCTCGGGGATGAGCGGTTTATCTTCATCTCCGGCATCGTCGTCATCTGCCTTATGGAGACGCTCAAGTTTCTCTTTATATGCCATATAATCATTAAGGAATCCATCAGTATTCGACCTGATGAACTCAACATCTCCGGCGTTACCTGCATCCTCCAAGCTCTGTGCCATAGCGGACAGCTCCGTTGCCCCGATTATCCGCGCGGAGCTCTTAAGTGCATGCACCTTTACGGTGTACAGTTTAATATCATCAGCATCATACGCTTCACGTATAGTCTGTGCAGTGGTATCTATCGTATCTGCAAACATATTAAGTGCGAAAAGGAATGATGACATACCGCCCGAAAATCTGATGCCGTCTTCTACGGATACGCCATCCGTGTCGTACAGCCATATCATGTCTTCGGGAAGCTCATCGTTGTCATCGGATAACTGTACATTCTCAACGGACTCAAAGCACTCTTCCGGAATATGCTTCATAATCGCCTTTTCAAGTACAGAACTCTCGATCGGTTTAGCAAGATATCCGTTAAAGCCCTTGGATATGTAGAACTCGTCGCCCCCTGCCGCAGCATTGGCTGTCAGAGCATAAACGGGCAGATCGGGATGCGTCTCTCTGATATGCTGAAGCGTCTCTATCCCGTCCATGCCGGGCATCATATGATCGAGAAGGACCACATGATAGTCATTTGCGCCTATTCTTTCAAGACACTCTTCGCCGCTGTCTGCTGTCGTCACCTCAACACCGGTCGGCTTCAGCAGCCCGCGCACGACGGTCAGATTCATCGGATTATCGTCCACAACCAGGACTTTGGCTCCGGGGGCATAGAACTGCGGCACATACGGTCCTTTCGCATTTTCCTCATCCCGCTCGGTAAACTCGCCTATGCATTCCGCATCCGCTATCTTCTGATCAAGTGTAAGTATAAACTCGCTTCCCTCACCGTATACACTTTCACACCAGAGTTTTCCGTTCATGAGTTCGGCAAATCTGCCGGAAATCTCAAGTCCGAGCCCGGTGCCCTGTATGCCGCTGTTCTTTTCTTCATCCAGACGCTCGTATGCGGTGAAGAGTTTCTCCATATCTTCCTGACGTATGCCTATCCCGGTATCTTTTACGGATATCCGCAGACTGCATTTATCATCCGTTTTTTCCGTCACTGACACATGCAGGCTGAATCCCCCATGATGAGTATATTTCACGGCATTGGTCAGAAGATTTAATACTATCTGTTTGATCTTGCCTGAATCACCGTACAGTTTCACGGGCAATTCTTTATCTATATCCACTTCAAAGCTCAGATCCTTTTCATGACTTCTTACCCTGATCATGGATACTATCGATCTGAACAATCCGGCCGTGTCGTATTCCTGTTCCACCAGATTCATCTTGCCGGATTCTATCTTGGAAATATCCAGAAGGTCATTTACCAGACCGAGCAGTGATTCCGATGCGTTTCGGATATCCAGCGCATAGTTGATCACAGACATGCAGTAACTCTTATGGTCGGCTGACATATCTTCTCTCAGGATCATCTCATCCATGCCCATTATCGTGTTTATGGGGGTGCGGATCTCGTGAGACATATTCGCGAGGAATCTTGACTTGGCAGTATTGGCCCTCTCAGCTTCATCCCGGGCCTGACGTATCTCCTCATATTGCCGGCGAATGATCGTACCGGTCATGATACGCCATAC
>CAMONC010000022.1 GCA_946620235.1 uncultured Lachnospiraceae bacterium
CAATAAGTTCGAAAAGAAGGCCGGCATGACCGGTACCGCGCTGACCGAGGAGAAGGAGTTCCGTGACATCTATTACATGGATGTTGTCGAGATTCCCACAAACCGTCCTGTGAAGCGTATCGATCATGAAGATCTCGTATATAAGACCCGCAAGGAGAAACTGAACGCTGTGGTCGAGGCTGTAGTACAGGCACATGCGAAGGATCAGCCGGTTCTGGTCGGTACCATCAATATCGATGCATCCGAGGAAATATCCAAACTCCTGACCAAGCGAGGCATAGAGCATAAGGTCCTGAATGCGAAGTTCCATGAGCTCGAGGCTGAGATAGTAGCCGATGCAGGTGTACACGGAGCAGTCACGATCGCAACCAACATGGCCGGCCGTGGTACCGATATCAAGCTCGACGAGATATCCAGACGTGTGGGCGGTCTCAATATCATAGGTACAGAGCGCCATGAGTCCAGACGTATAGATAATCAGCTGCGAGGCCGTGCAGGCCGTCAGGGAGATCCCGGTGAGTCGAGATTCTACCTCTCGCTTGAGGATGATCTGATGAGACTCTTCGGCTCCGAGAAGATGATCAACATGTTCAACGCACTCGGCATACCCGAGGGGCAGGAAATACAGCATAGCGCACTGACCAAGGCCATAGAGGGGGCACAGCGTAAGATCGAGTCGAACAACTTCGCCATACGTAAGAACCTCCTTGAGTATGATCAGGTCAACAACGAACAGCGTGAGATAGTATACGAAGAACGTCGTAAAGTTCTGGATGGCGAGAGTATGCGTGATGTCATCTATAAGTACATCACCGATATAGTAGAGAACAGCATAGATACGGCTATCAGCGATGACTCCGGTCCGGACGGATGGGAGCTCGGCGAACTTAACCAGCTTCTGCTGCCCATCATTCCCCTCGAGCCTGTGACTCCCGAGCGTGTGCAGGGACTTAAGTCTATGAACGAGCTCAAGCAGAAGCTCAAAGAGGAAGCTGTGAAGCTCTACGAGGCAAAGGAGGCCGAATTCCCCGAGCCCGAAGCCATCAGAGAGATAGAGCGCGTAATCCTGCTCAAGGTCATAGACCGCAAGTGGATGGATCATATCGATGACATGGATCAGCTCCGCCAGGGTATAGGATTGCAGGCATATGGCCAGAAAGATCCTCTGGTAGAGTATAAGATGAGTGCTTATGACATGTTCGATGAGATGACTCAGAATATCCGCGAGGATACCGTCAGACTGTTGATGAGAGTCAAGATCGAGCAGAAGGTTGAGCGTGAGCAGGTAGCCAAGGTTACCGGTACCAACAAGGACGACACGGTCGCAAAGGGGCCCGTCAGACGTGCAGAGCAGAAGATATATCCCAACGATCCCTGCCCCTGCGGATCAGGCAAGAAGTTCAAGGCGTGCCACGGTCGCCCGGGGATGAAATGGGAAGGTTAACATAATATATCATGGTAGAATTAGATAACATGAAATCGGAGCTTCTCACATATGAGACTCCGCTTGCGGAAGTCAGGGCATCCCTGGATGTGGCTTCCAAAGAAAAAAGAATAGAAGAGCTGGACATGGAGATGCAGTCTCCGGGCTTCTGGGATAATCCCGAAGTATCCAACAAGAAGGTCAAGGAAGCCAAGAACCTGAAGGATACCGTGGATACCATCAACGGACTGGGCAGCCAGTACAACGATATCCTTGAGCTCATCGAGATGGGATATGAGGATAACGATCCCGCGATCATTCCGGACATCCAGGCAGAGCTCGACGACTTCAAGACCAAGCTCGAGAATATGCGTATCAGTACGCTTCTGTCTGACGAGTATGACGGTTATAATGCGATCATCAAGATCAATGCCGGTGCCGGCGGAACCGAGAGCTGCGACTGGGCATCCATGCTCTACCGTATGTATACCAGATGGGCCGAGCGCAAGGGTTTCTCCATCGAGGAACTGGACTTTCTGGATGGTGATGAGGCCGGTATCAAGTCCGTTACATTCCAGGTCAACGGTGAGAATGCATACGGATACATGAAGAGCGAAAAGGGAGTACACCGTCTGGTACGTATTTCTCCCTTCAATGCACAGGGCAAGCGTCAGACATCGTTCGTTTCGGTGGATGTCATGCCCGATATCGAGGATGATATCGATATCGAAATAAAAGATGAAGATATCCGTATAGATACATACCGCTCCAGCGGTGCCGGCGGACAGCATATCAACAAGACATCGTCGGCTATACGTATTACCCATTTCCCGACGGGTATCGTGGTTACATGTCAGAATGAGAGAAGCCAGTTCCAGAACAAGGACAAGGCCATGCAGATGCTGAAGGCGAAACTGTACATGCTGCAGAAGGAAGCCAACGCAGATAAACTCTCTGATATCAGAGGCGAGGTAAAAGAAATCGGCTGGGGTAACCAGATCAGATCATATGTGCTTCAGCCCTACAAGATGGTCAAGGATCTGCGTACCGGCGAAGAAACCGGTAATGCGGAGGGTGTGCTTGACGGTGCACTCGATCCCTTTATCAACGCTTATCTGAAGTGGCTGAGCATGGGATGCCCCGAGCGCGGTGTATCGGGTGATGATTGAGCCCGTGCGGTGACTTAACCCGTGTGGTGAGACTGTAATGGATTTTAATAACGACAGTAATGAAAAAGACAGCGGCTCCTGGTATGTAGAGGAACCGAAGCGCAGTGACGAACCGGGAAACAATGCTGCCCCGAACAATGGACATCGCCCGGATGACGGACAATCCTCGGATAACAACCGTTTTCAAAACGGCGGTCAGGATATGCCCGGCGACGATGAGGTCATCAGGCAGATATATATACATATCCAGCCGAACACAATGCTTTTCACAGCATCCATGATACTGGGTATCCTGACAGTGGCGACGGCACTTCTCGGTACGGTGTATCTGCCGTTTATGCTGGGCGGAGTGGCCATAGTCATGGGTATCCTGTCCAGAGATGAACAGGGGATGATCGATTTCAAGGCGAAGATCGGCATCCTGCTGGGCGCATTGGGCATAGTGCTAAACATCGTGGTAGTCGCCACGTCCGTATATACGGTCTTCAGCAGCCCCGAGCAATACAAGGCTTTTGATTCCGTGTTTGAGAGAGTGTACGGAGAGGATTTCGCTTCATTCATGCAGGAGAACGGCGTATCGGTTCCGATTCCCGAGTGATCGCATTAGCGAGTCCGCACTTATCCTGATTTTGAGATTATCTTGACATAAATGCTTTAACCAGACCGACACGATCATACGTGGCGGTCTTTTCATATACTCCGGCTGAATATCTGTAGACGGAACGCTCGGAAATGCCGAGTTCGTCGGCGATGGCTTTCATTGTGTAGTCAGTGGTCAGCAGGTATTTCGCTACATCTTTTTCCCTCGGTGTCAGGGGGAATTCCGCAAGAAAAGCAATATAAGCTTCTGCATCTTTTTCCGAATCGGACAGATCAGGATCATTATGCCCGGGAAGGAGTGGCACATCAAATTCATCCCCGCTTATGATCGTAAAGCTGTTATGCGTGAGTATCAGGTAAAGAATGAATACCAGAACGGTTGTTATCAAAGAACTCCACAGTGGTGGAATGCTGTCTATTACGCCTTTTGCCTGCAGCATGAACATCAGCTGAGCCAGACTGAAAGTGAACAGTTCTGATATCGCACGCCCGGAACTGGCCCAAATCTCCGGAGCAGATGACTCAGCGGCCAGATGGATGAAAACATAGGTAAAGAAAAACGTATAAAAGGATACATAGATATAGTATATGCACAGGAATACTACGAAATCCGAATTAATATATGGCAATAACGAAAGTATGAAGATCAGAAGAACACCGCCGTACAATACTGACGGAAAAGCGTATCTTATCCTGGAGTCTGCCGATATTCCGAGAATCAGAAAACCGGGAATCATGAATAACCTCGGATAAACATACAGGCTTATATCGGAACTGAACTGCATGTTCACGAATATCATATCTATCCTTATAGCCAGAAGAGTGGTCAGAAACAGAAAAATAATCGCGGCCCGAAGCTGCTTACGGACGTTTCTGACCCATACCGGAGTGTAATCCGTATATGGAAGCGGATTGTCCAATACGAAATCGGCCGGCGGCCGCATGCTTATATATACGAGCAGGCTGAAAAAGACTGCCGCAGTGATCAGGTTACCGATAGCTCCGACTCTCTTGGATACAAGAAACTGAGCCAGAATGGCCAGCGAGCTTGCACAAGCTATGATCCGTCCGCTGCAAAAGGAACCTGACAGATATGAAGCAACTATATAGTGGATCAGACCGCCGAGATGTCCCGTTGTAAAAGCAAGCAGAAACAGGGATATGACAGTGACGGCATCATTCAGGCGGAGAATGCTGCATGCGGCAGATACGATAAACAGGGTGTTCACTATAAATAGTATGGATTTGCGATGCTTTTCCGAAGAAATGAATCTGCGTGAAAGATAGAAACTGACATATCCGAGTACTCTGGTGAATGTCGGAAGATAGTGGAGAATGTCATGTCCCGTGAAGGATGAGATGACATTATCCATGACAGACAGCAGGATCATATACGTATACAGGAATACTGCGAAGATGATCATGTATATGATGTTGTGCTTCGTGAGTATAACTCTGTACTTATGCCTGCGGTCCATATTAAAAAGTCTATCATATCCTTTTTTTTCATGCTATAAAACACATAAAATACCAA
This sequence comes from uncultured Lachnospiraceae bacterium, assembly GCA_946620235.1. Lineage (GTDB taxonomy): Bacteria > Bacillota > Clostridia > Lachnospirales > Lachnospiraceae > XBB2008. Next base: position 4,727 of record CAMONC010000022.1, read on the forward strand.
TCGTTATAAAAACGGTAAAAATGCGGGCTTGCTGACTCTGGCATAAACATGACGGTTCGCTTGGGCATAAACATGACGATTTGAAACCGGAAATATGGAGATTATGTTAATAATGTCGTTGACAATAAAATGCTCAGAAGGCAATAGGAGAAAGAGAATGAAAACATCCAAATATTTGAACGTATATTCAGTTGCGGTAAGATTCGTGGCGTTGCTTATGACAGTGATGATAGCCGCCTTGGCGCTGCCGTTTTTCAGTATTACAGCGAGAGCGGACGGCGGACCGAGTATTGAGTGTGCCTCGGGGTCTACATTGGAGGCTGTGGCTGGAATAGCCTGTTCATATGGAATATTTGCTGTTAAGAGTAATGGAAACGAACAACCGATTACGTCCTGGACCGTTGCGGGATCAACCAATACTTGGCTTTCCGTAGAAGCAGCTGCTGGGTCGAATTCCGCTGCTGAGATAAAGATCGCAGCAAATGCAACTCCCGGAAGATATGTTTTCTATATTCATGCGGTAAATGTTGCGGATGGCGTAGACCTTCAGAAGGCATTTGTAATTATAGTCACCGGTTCAGCTCCTGCAGGAGGAACTACGGAAAATAAAACCCAGGCTGATACCCCGGCTCAAACCGATTTATTGCCGGCGCAGGGTGAGGTTCAATCCACTCCCGAGATTACCGAAGCCCAACGGGCATATGCTGAGTATCATGATCATGCTCACAACGGAAACTTCGAAAACTTTACATGGAGTGTCGTAAGCGAAGCAACCGAGTATTCGGATGGTCTTGAAGTGTATAAGTGTCCTGATTGCGGATATGTTCATTATACGGTACCGATTTCTGCATTTTTAAAGTTTAACAGAACCGATGCCGAGAAACTCAATAAGGCCCCTCGGAACGGAATGGTCACAATAGATGCCGGTCAATGGATATCATTCCACAGGATGGTCATAGATGCTTGGAAAACCCGTCCCGATGTGACTTTGGCTATAAATTATACCTATAAACATGAACCATATCGGCTTACTATTCCCGCAGGTACGGATCTGAGCAGCGTGATTCGTGATGATGAGCAATTCGTTGGTTTCCTTGCTATTTCGACGCGCACTGACATACCTGCGACAGCCAGATAAGCAGAGGCAGTTTGGTGATGTAATAGGAACCGGGAGAGAATCGGTACCCGACCTTAATCCGGATATAAGAGGGTTAGGAATAGTACGTATACTTGACGTACGTAAAGTAGGATTGTAAGATTTAATTGCAATACTTTACGTACGTCAAGTTTTTTTGCGCAAGCCGGGTTTGGCAGGCACCTATTGGCAGGTCAACTATCGGCCGGCCGAACATCTGAGGATACGGGGATGAAAGATATAGTATACGAGCTTCAGGATATGCGATACCTGAACTGGGCGAGGACCAGAAAGTCTTCCGGGACTGCAGGATCTTTTTTGAAATCCTATGATGATACGGGAGTGATCAAGAAGTACTATAAACTCTCTGATTATGTACCGGGAAAAGGCATAGTCGGACACGAGTGTATCAATGAGGTGATCGTTCAGCGACTGCTGGACATGCTGTCAATAGATCATCTGAATTACAGGCTTATCCACGCATTGGTACATGTGGATGGCTCCGATATGGAGACGTATCTGTGTGAATCCGAAGACTTCAAAAGGGACGGGGAATCCAAGATGGCTCTGGAGGATTTCTATGCCGCGGAAAAACAGGATGGCGAAACCCCTATGGATCTGTGTACCCGTATGGGGTGGGAACAACGCATCTATAATATGCTTATTCTGGACCATGTGATCCTGAACAGAGACCGTCACGGAGCAAATATAGAGGTGCTTCGGAACAGGAAAGACAGATCCCTCCGTCTTGCGCCGCTTTATGATCATGGGGTGTCCCTGTTGTGCAGATGTCAGAGCATCAACGATATTCCGTCATTTGATGTGCTGGCTAACAGAAAGGTTCAGTCTTTCATCGGTACATCCAGTACGTTTGAGAATCTGTCACTCATTCCTGAAGATTATATTCACGTTTTTTTGCAGGAGCACAGTATCGGGGATATGGACAGAGTACGTTTATTCGAGGGGTTCGAGGATGTGCTTCCCGAGCAATATATCGAAGCTATATGGAAAATGATAACCGGGAGGTGGAATCAACTTGACAGTTTTTAGAATACTGGACGGATTCTATGAACCGGCGGACCGGCTGATCGGATTTCTGTTTTACTATGAACGGGAACGTCGTTTTTTTGCAGAAATCCTGAGTGATGTTGATGAATGGAACGCACCGTTCATGTTTTCAACCTGTGTACGCCGCGGCATCTACAGCATCGGCTCGGATCTTGCGTATAAATTTGTGTGTCAGCGCATAGTACCGCCTGACAGACAGAATCTGGGAAGCATCCTTAGGACGCACAGGTTGAAAGAGTACGATGAATATAAGCTGCTTCTGCTGAGCGAGGGCAGATGTTCGCAGGATGACCTGTATCTGGAGCGCATCCGTGAAGAGGAACTGCCGGATGAGATTACGAAGAGACTGATGAAAAAGGTGCTGGATGTGATCCCGGAAGACGGAGGAGAGGTCTATATATTCTTTCGTGACGGACATGCGGGCAGATGTGATCTGATGCCGTTGATAGGAGACAGACGTGAATTCGGACGTATCCTGCAGGAGCGGGATGTATTTGAACGGGTCAGAGTATCACCGGGCGGAAACGGCATCGAATGGGGGAGCGAACACTGTATCTCTGCGGAAGAACTGTATGAACATGTCACCGCATCCGGCCTCACATATGATGATCTGATGAAGTTTGTCAGGCTGAGAGTTGCCGATACGACCGAGTCAGCGGATATGCTCGGATGCAGCCGGCAGTATATCGGCCAGCTGGTGAGGGAGGGCAGACTGGTCCCGGTGAAGAGCGGCTCAAACACCAACCTCTACTTAAAAGGCCGCCTGGAAACCTGTTAACAGCCGGTCAGGCAGTGAACGGTTTGTATATGGCAGGATGATTGCGCTGTGCGTCATATTTGTGGTATAATTTAATATCCATAAGACTATTCAGCTGCTGGGTGAACCCGGCTGAGAGACTATCTGGATCATAATGACTAATACGGAAAGGAGGATACCGGATGAGCTTACGTGTAGGCGCTATATCAGGATATGGCATGTACGGCATTTATCCCTCATACGGAATGGGCGCGGGTGCGGCAGGCATCGGTGCAGGCATGGGTGTCGGTGCGGCAGGTTCGGCCGAGGAAGCCGGCAAGTCTCATGTCATCAGAAACCCCGGTGAAGAGACCAGGGTTGCCCCCGGACGTAAATCATCACCCGCCGAGTGCGAGACATGCAAGAATCGCAAGTATCAGGACGGCTCCGATGAGATGGTATCCTTCAAGACCGCGCAGCATATGGATCCCGCTGAAGCCGCTACGCGAGTGAGAGCTCATGAGCAGGAGCACGTGGCGAATGCTTATGACAAGGCAGCGCAGAAGAACGGAAAGGTGCTTCAGGCCAGCGTATCCATACATACGGCGATATGTCCCGAGTGCGGTACCACTTATGTATCGGGAGGTACCACCTCTACCAAGATCAAATACAGCAACGAAGACAACCCTTACCAGAAGGACAGGAAAGCTCAGCATGCCGAGGCTCTGAGGGGAGCAAACGTTGATCTGGCTGTATGATCGATATATCCGATTGGAATTTTCACTATGAAAGAATATCGTACCCCGGCTGCGCTTAAGACTGCAGCCAGAGTCCATATGTTCGGCAGGTACGGAGTTACGGTACGTGCCTATATATGGATGAACGCCATATTGCTTATTATGACTTGGCTGTTTGCATCGATGAACACACAGGGTGCAGGCAGTTTAATTTCGCTATACATCTTTTATGCCATCAGATTCATCATTCTGGGCATATTCATGTCGGGAACCGCATTTCTTTATCTGAATATCGCCAGTGAGCAGCCGGCCTACCCGGGCATGGTTTTTTACGGATTCAGAAACAATACCGATAAGGCGGTTCTCATCAGTCTGGTCATCGATCTCATACAGATGGTGCTGTGTATACCGATGCTGGTATTTTATCTGATTTTCAGATCAAACGGAGATATGTCATATATCATCCCGATGGCGTTCGGGGCAGCGCTGGCTTTGGCCGGTCTGCTCGTGACGAAGGCACTTTTTCTGCCGGCATACTATCTGATACACGATTTCCCGGATTACGGTTTTGCTCAGATCATCCGCCTGTGTCCTACGATCATGAAAGGGCATATGGGCAGGGCGATATACATGTATATAAGTTTCATACCGATGCTGCTGCTCGAGATATTATCGCTTGGTGCGGCAGCTCCGTGGGTGGAGTCCTATATCAACGCATCCGTTACGGAGATGTATCTGGATCTGATGAGAAAGTAGTTTACATAACACCACGAAACGTGACACGAATTAAGTTTACATAATACAGGAAGGGTAGATAAAAACATGGAAATAGTTTGTTTGGATCTGGAGGGGGTTCTGGTCCCCGAGATATGGATCGCGTTTGCTGAGGCAGTGGGAATTCCCGAACTGAAAAGAACCACACGCGATGAACCCGATTACGATAAGCTTATGAAATTCAGACTGGGCATACTGAAGGAGCATGGTCTGGGTCTTAAGCAGATACAGGATACGATCGCCACGATCGATCCTCTTCCCGGTGCATGTGAGTTTCTGGATGCACTCAGAGAGAGGACGCAGGTGCTTATCTTAAGCGATACATTTACACAGTTCGCCACGCCTCTGATGAAGAAACTCAAGTGGCCGACCATACTCTGCAATACACTGGAAGTGGCACCGGACGGCACCATCACCGGATTCCGCATGAGATGCAAGCAGTCCAAGCTGACCACGGTCAAGGCACTTCAGAGTATAGGCTATGATACCATAGCCGCAGGCGATTCCTTTAACGACCTGGGTATGATACTTAACAGCCGCAACGGCTTCCTTTTCAGATCTACGGACGCCATCAAGGCAGAGCATCCGGAGATCCCTGCATTCGAGACTTATGATGAATTCCTGAATGCTATCCTGGGAGTTTTGGAATAATGCGAAGCATGGTGTTTAAGATGGAACGTCCCGGTCTTCTGCATGAAGGAGATCACGTCACGGTGACGGAGGGAGTGCTTCCGAGTAACTATTATTACACTATAGATCCGTCGCTGGCTATGTCAGGCAATATCCCGATCAGGGAAAGAATGATGGCGAGAGAGGGTACGGTTACAGCCATCGAATCAAACGCACGCGGATTCTATGTGACAGCCGAATTCGAGGAGGATTAGATCATGAAAACAATTTCTACTGATAAAGCACCCGCAGCTATAGGACCTTATTCACAGGCTAAAATAGCAGGCGGTATGCTATACGCTTCCGGCCAGATACCGATCATTCCGGAGACCGGAGAAATAGTTGACGGTGACATCACCGTACAGGCTCATCAGGCTATCAAAAATGTCGGAGAGATACTGAAGGCTGCCGGATGTGATTATACAAATGTAGTGAAGACCACTTGCTTTCTGGATGATATGGGTGATTTTGCCGCTTTCAATGCGGTATATGAACAGTATTTCACCGATAAGCCCGCCAGAAGCTGTGTAGCAGTGAAGACCCTGCCGAAGAACGTATTGTGTGAGGTAGAGGTCATAGCCAGCCTGAACGACTGATATTCAATATGAATGTGGTTCTTTGGCTGGTAATATACCTCGTGGTGGTGAATCTTCTGGGATTTGCCATGATGGGTATAGATAAAGCACGCGCCCGCAAAAGAGCTTGGCGCATTCCCGAGGCACATCTTATGATCGTGGCTCTTATCGGCGGTTCTGTCGGATCCATATTGGGGATGTGGATGTTCCGGCATAAGACCAAGCATTGGTATTTTGCATACGGACTGCCGGTTATTCTGATTCTGCAGGTAGCTATAGTGGTTGCGGTGATCCTGTCACCTCTGCAGATTTCTTTATTCTGACATCATTGGGGGTTACTGATGCATATTGCGGTATGTATGGACGTGGCTGCGGATCGTAAGCAGCTTGAGAGGCTATTGGGACGAAGCGCCGACAGAAGACTGGAAGCTGATCCCGAAGTGCCCTACTATGTCCAGTCGTATGGAAACAAGGACGCGCTTTTGGCTCGTCCTTTTATGTATGATCTGTTCTTCATAGATATCCAGCATGAGGAAGTTACGAGTATAGATCTTATCCGCGAGCTCAGGTCTCTGGGAGTCGTAGCGACCATAGCTCTGTGTCCGGCAGCAGTGGATCTGTCGGGTGAACTGACTCCCGAGGATGATGTGCTGATCCTCAGGCAGCCCATACAGGTTGATGAACTGGAAGCTGTGCTGGATACAGCTCTGAGGGTTGCTGAAGAAAAGATACCCAAGCTGGATGTACGCGGGATGGGAGAGACTGTACTGGTCTGTGAGGAAGAATTCCTTTATGCGGAGCGGGTAGGAGATATGATAGATGTTCATCTGACCGATGACAGAGTATTATCCTGCTCGGAGACTATTGAGAAATTCGGAGCCAGGTGCACGAAATTCCCGGATATATATACCGTGTCCGGAGAACTGACGGTGCATAAACATGAAGTTATGTCAACCGGATTTGGGAGCGTGACATTAAAGGATGGCAAAAAATTCCGTATATCACATAAATCAGTTAAATTATTGGAGGGAGCAATCAGATCGTGACGATTACGCCGCCATCGTTGGCATATGTGGTACTTACACCTCTGGCGGGGAGTAACATGACGGGGGCTTCCGTAATATCCGAGAGCGCGTCAGCTACCTCTTTCGCACGTTCGGGACAGTTACAATAAGTGATGATTATCTGTCTCTTCTCGTTGTTCAGATGCCTTGTGTGGATGATATCGATCATCTGACGCAGGGCTTTTTTGATGCCTATAGCCTGTCCCAGCTGCTCGATAACTCCGTCCACGCCTGTGAGGATGGGTTTGATGCTGAGAGTAGTGGCTACGGCGGCTTTGATGCCTTTGATACGGCCGTTTTTAATGAAAGTATCAAGATTATCTATGACGAAATATGTCTTCACGGAGTCTCTGAAAGCATCTATCTTCGGACAGATATCATCGAAAGTCATTCCACTTTCGGCATATTCCATCAGTTTGAGTGCGATCTGCGTCTCACCGCAGGCCGCAGTCTGTGAATCAATGATGTGGAAGTTCTTCGTACCGAATTCGTCCTCGAGCTCCTCTTCGTATAACTGAGCCGCAAGCGTAGCGGCGTTGAAACAACCGCTAAGCTTGCTTCCCAGGGTTACTACATATATGTCGTCGGCGTCACAGCTGTAGGCATCCATATAAGCCTCCGGAGTCGGGCAGGAGGTTCTGGCACAGGCTTCCGAGGAGGCAACTCTCTTGAGGAAATCGGCCTGATCGAAACTATCATCATCCTTGATGCGATAGTCGCCTATCTCCAGATCGAGAGGAACCCTTACGAAACGGGGATCACTATAAAGTTCATCCGGCAGCTCGCAACAGCTGTCCGCTACTATACGATACGACATCAGATTATATACGATACTACTTAGATTATGTTCTTGCCGGTCACTTCCTGGATCTTCAGGGCTCTCACTTTTGATGAGAGACCGAAGAGATTTATGAAGCCCTCAGCATCATGGTGATCATACATATCACCGGTGGTAAATGAAGCTATGCTTTCGTTATAAAGTGAGTAAGGAGCAGTGGTTCCGGCTTTTATGATGTTGCCTTTATATAATTTAAATTTAACTTCACCGGTCACGTAACGCTGTGTGGATTCGATGAATGCCTGCACTGCTTCACGCAGAGGAGTGAACCATTTTCCTTCATATACTATCTGAGCGAAGAGGTTGCCCATTTCCTGTTTGGTGCGATAGGTATCTCTGTCGAGGATAAGTTCCTCGAGCTGCTGATGTGCTTCGTAGAGGATGGTTCCGCCGGGAGTCTCATATACGCCGCGGCTTTTCATGCCTACCACGCGATTCTCGACGATATCGATGATGCCGATGCCGTGCTTTCCGCCCAGCTCGTTGAGGGTCCTGATGATGTCGGATACCTTCATTTTCTTTCCGTTGACAGATGTAGGTACACCCTTCTCGAAAGTCATGGTCACATATTCGCCCTCATCGGGAGCTTTCTCAGGAGTAACACCGAGTACGAGGAGGTGATCGTAGTTGGGCTCGCAGGAGGGATCCTCGAGCTCGAGACCTTCATGGCTGATGTGCCACAGGTTGCGGTCACGGCTGTATGAGCTTGAAGCATCGAAAGGCAGGTGAATGCCGTGCTGCTTGCAGTATTCGATCTCTTCCTCACGGGAGTTCATGGTCCACTTGTCGCTGCGCCATGCTGCAATGATCTTTAAATCGGGTGCGAGGGCCTTGATCCCGAGCTCAAATCTGATCTGGTCGTTACCCTTGCCGGTTGCTCCGTGACAGATGGCGGTTGCACCCTCTTTGCGTGCTATCTCAACGAGACGCTTTGCGATAGCGGGACGTGCCATACTTGTTCCGAGCAGATATTTGTTCTCGTATACTGCGTGTGCCTGTACGCAGGGAACGATGTACTCGTCGGCGAACACATCGGTTATATCCTCGATGTAGAGCTTTTCTGCACCGGAGGCTTTTGCTCTTTCCTCCAGACCGTCGAGCTCAGCGCCCTGTCCGCAGTCCGCACATACGCAGATCACGTCGTAATCATAGTTTTCCTTAAGCCAGGGGATTATGGCAGTAGTGTCCAATCCTCCTGAGTATGCCAATACAACTTTTTCTCTCATTTTGAGCGTCCTCCTCATATACTGACTATCATATTTACGATAGCTATGGTTGCAAAAATACGCTATGGATAAATATACAACAATACCGCCTTTGCACGCAAGATTCTTCTATGATATATTATTCTTTAGGCTTTTTTGCCTATGATTATATAAAAATGGAGTTAAATGTGCAGATACGTAAGATGGAAATAACCGATTATTCACAGGTCAAGGAACTGTGGATGAGCATACACGGGTTCGCAATACGCAGTATCGATGACTCGCACGAGGGCGTTGAGAGGTTCCTTAAGCGAAATCCGGACACTTCGGTGGTAGCGATCGAGGACGGAAGGATAGTAGGTGCGATCCTCTGTGGCCATGACGGTCGACGCGGATGCCTGTATCACGTATGTGTGCATGAGGCATACCGACGACGAGGGATAGGCAAATCCATGGTCGTTTTCTGTATGGAAGCTCTGAAGAAAGAAAATATAAACAAGGTTTCTTTGATAGCTTTCACACGTAACGATATCGGAAATGCCTTTTGGAAAGAGATCGGATGGGTCCGTCGAGAGGACCTGAATTACTACGATTTCACACTGAATGAAGCAAACATCACGGCATTTAATGCCTGATCCGGATATAAACGACGTTAATGCCCGGCTCGGATGTGTTCGATCCCGGGGCGGAATGAGGAAAATGAGATGAATGACAAAGAAATGGACATAATAACCGCGAAAGCGGAAACATTGATAGAAGCGTTGCCCTATATACAGGAGTTCAACCGTAAGATCATCGTGGTCAAATACGGCGGATCAGCCATGAGCAACGAGGACCTGCAGCATAACGTGATCAAAGACGTCACACTGCTTAAGCTGGTCGGATTCAAGCCCATCATCGTGCATGGCGGCGGCAAGGAGATCAGCCGCTGGGTCGGCAAGGTAGGCAAGGAGAGCGAGTTCGTAAACGGACTGCGCGTGACGGATGCCGAGACAATGGAGATAGCCGAGATGGTATTGGGCAAGGTAAATAAGAACCTGGTACGCATGGTTGAGGAACTGGGAGTCAGAGCTGTGGGTATCAGCGGCAAGGACGGCGGTCTGCTCAAGGTTACCAAGAAGTACTCTGACGGACAGGACATAGGATATGTCGGTGAGGTAACCGATGTGGATCCGAAGATACTGTATGACCTCCTTGAAAAAGATTTTCTGCCTATAGTTGCACCGATAGGCATAGACGAAAACTTCGACACTTACAATATCAATGCCGATGATGCTGCATGTGCGATCGCAAAGGCGGTCGGTGCCAACAAGCTGGCATTCCTGACGGATGTTGAGGGTCTGTATAAGGATATCAACGACAAGTCCACTTTCATCTCGAGAATAACAGCCGATCAGGTAGACAAGCTGATCGAAGAGGGCTGGATAGGCGGAGGCATGTTGCCGAAACTGAATAACTGCACCGACGCTATCAGAGCCGGTGTTAACAATGTCCATATACTGGATGGAAGGCTGGCTCATTGTCTGTTGCTTGAGATCTTTACAGATCAGGGAATCGGAACCGCTATCATTAAGGATTCGGAATAAGGTTGACATAACAAGGAGAATACCTCATGAATATGCAGGAATACATTTCGCAGGCAGAGCAGGATCTGCTGCATACATATAACAGGTTTCAGATCGTTCTGGACAGAGGGGAGGGAGTTCACCTCTACGATATCGAGGGCCGAGAGTATCTCGATTTTGTAGCCGGCATAGCCGTGTTTGCACTTGGCTATCACTATCCCGGATATGATGAGGCCCTTAAAGATCAGATCGATAAGCTGATACATACATCGAACTATTATTACAACGTACCTGCCATAGAGGCAGCCCGTAAGATCAAGGCTGCATCGGGGATGGACAGGGTTTTCTTCACAAACTCCGGTGCGGAAGCTGTAGAGGGCGCGCTTAAGGCAGCCCGCAAGTATGCTTACACGAGAGACGGACATACCAATCATGAGATCATAGCTATGGAGCATTCATTTCACGGACGTACTTTCGGAGCACTGTCGGTGACCGGTAACGCTCATTATCGTGAAGCATTCGAGCCGATGATCGGGAATATCCGTTTCGCACAGCTGAATGACTACGATTCCGTGCTCAGTCAGGTGACTGACAAGACATGCGCCATCATACTCGAGACGGTACAGGGTGAGGGCGGACTTATCCCCGCAGAGGCTGATTTTCTGCGTAATATCCGTAAGCTCTGCGATGATAAGGATATATTGCTCATTCTGGATGAGATACAGTGCGGCATGGGACGTACTGGGTATATGTATGCATGGCAGAAATACGGCGTAAAACCGGACATCATGACCACAGCCAAAGCATTGGGCTGCGGTGTGCCGGTCGGAGCATTCCTGATGACCGAGCGTGTGGGACAGAAGTCACTGGTAGCCGGAGACCATGGCACTACCTACGGAGGCAACCCACTCGCATGCGCTGCTGTCAGCCGTGTGTTGGATATATACGATGCGGACGACATAGTCGGACATGTACGGGAAATTGCGCCTTATCTGGAGAGCAAGCTTGATGAGCTCGCCGGCAGATTTGATTTCATCACCGAGCGCAGAGGTGCAGGGCTGATGCAGGGGCTTAAGTGTGACCGTCCGGTGGGTGACATCATCAACCGTGCAGTGTCGAACGGACTGATACTGATCAATGCCGGTGCTGATATCATCAGATTCGTTCCTCCGCTTATTATCGAGAAAGAACATGTGGACCGGATGATCGATATATTGACGAAGGCTTTGGAGGAAGTATAATTGCACAGTTTCAGAAGCCGTGTCATAGCCATATTGATCACACTGGTGATCGTCGGAGGATGCATTGCGGTGGCAGCCGCAGGGTATGAGATCAGATACCCCGAGCCGGAGGAAGAGGGAGAACCTGCCTCTGCTTATGCCATCGGCAAGGATACCATATATTTATGGTATACGGATGAGAGCCTGTCAGACTATCTGAACACCGAAGCGGTGAACTACAGCTCGGTCAACGATGAGATACGAGTGGTACCTGTGCTGGTGTCGGGACGTGATTATCTTGAGAGTATATCGGATGCGTCCATGACGGATGAGGAGCTGCCGGACCTGTATATTGCCACCGGAGATACACTGGAAAAGGCTAATCTGGCCGGACTTGCCGAGCCTGTAATGCCCCCGGATAACGCAAATATAACAGATGTTTTCTTACAGACGGCACTTGATGCGGTTACGTATAACGGCAATCTTGTAGCCTATCCGATGTTCATGGAATGCTCGGCCATGTGCTACAACTACACCTATCTTGAGCAATGGGCCAGAAATACACTTGAAGCTGAGATCAGAGCTCAGCTGGCCGAGGAGGAGAAGAATGCCGAGGAGGAAGAAAAGGCCAGACAGGAAGCTGAGCTTCAGGAGAAGATCTCTTCGATGGTTTCCGATGAAGATGTAGTTGCCTACGTGGAGGAGCATATCCCGACCACTATCGATGAATTGCTCGGCTTATCCGATGATTTCGATGCTCCCGAGGGAGTTGATACCATTTTCAAATGGGCTGTGACCGATATCTTCTATAACTACTTCTTTATCGGTGATTCCATAGATGTAGGCGGGCCATACGGCGATGATCCCGCCCGTATCGATATATATAACGAAGATGCCATCAAGGGCCTGACCACCTATCAGAAGCTCAATCAGTTCTTTTCAATAAGTACCGATGACGTGAGCTATGGCGGAGTGATAGAGGACTTCGAGTTTGGTCGTATAGTCATGACCATAGTTACATCGGATGCAGTCAGGTCTCTGGCTCAGGCAAAGGCCGATGGCGATATGGAGTATGAATACAGGTTTACAGCCTTGCCGGATATAAGCGATACATCTGCGGGCAGATCCATGTCCGTGACTGATGCCATTGTTGTGAACGGCTACTCATCGCACAAGGAGGCAGCCAACGATTTCGCCTATTATTTAAGTACGAGCGCTCCCGATACGCTGTATGACTGGACCGGCAAGGTTTCGGTACTCAAAGATGCGAACTACGGTGAGCATAATGACGAGTTACAGGTTTTTGCACGTGAATATGAGGATTCGGTTCCTTTGCCCAAGATGCTCGAGACCAGTAACTATTGGGTAAATCTCGAGATGCTTTTTGCTTCGGTCTGGGACGGAGCTGATGCGAATGAAGGCCTGAAGAAGCTGTCCGAACAGATGAAACTGCAGGTGACCGGAGAACCTGTGACCGAGGAGACGATCATCATCCCCGAAGAAGTCGAAGAAGAGGATGAGATCATAGAAGAGGGTTCCGAAGAGGATAGCGAAGAGTAGACGGATAAGCGACGGATAAGCGACGGATATGCGGATGATGAGATCAGAGCGATAATGACGGATATCCGGATGAATGATGATAAAGCGTAGGGGGCTTCCCTCATATGAGTTTACACATGATATGAGAGGACTACGCTATGAAAAATATCTATTTATACATATGTTCGACAGTGATATCCGTGTGCATATGCATTTCGATGAGCGGATGTGCTGCCAAAGACTCCGGACTGTACCGGGTCAGTGTGGAAGCGAGCAACGAAGAGATTGCCGGGGGCAGTACCGGGGACGTCATTGAGGACAGTACCCGGGCTGAGAACGAGGGCTCCGGTGAGGATGATGCCGCACAGGCTTCAGCCGGGGAAATGACGGTGCTTCCCGAAGAGGATGCCGCACCTGCAGTGATCTATGTGCATGTCTGTGGGGCGGTAAACGATCCCGGTGTGTACGAGATGCAACAGGGTGATCGTATTTTTAATGCAGTTGATGCCGCGAAAGGATTCACGGATGATGCTGCTACAGATTATGTAAACCTCGCGCAGGAGATCGCCGACGGGATGAAAATAACGATCCCTACGGTAACAGAAGCGGAGAAAGCGGACGACGATGCATCCGCAGCCATAGAATATGCGGATACCGGCACTGATTCGAGTACAGCGCAACCGACCGGTCATGGCGAAGGGGCTGCACCGGCATCACAGGCAGCCGGCTCAAACACTGACGGACGGATCGATATCAATACCGCTGATGAGACTGCACTTACGTCGATCACGGGTATAGGACCGGCCAAGGCGAAGGCGATCATTGCGTACAGAGAGCAGCACGGAGCCTTCGGTTCGATAGAGGATATCAGGAACGTCTCCGGGATAGGAGATTCCACTTTTAATAAGATAAAGGATGAAATAAAGGTAAAATGAGCAGAGTTCTGGTAGTGGATGATGAGAAGCTTATAGTCAAGGGTCTGAAGTTCTCGCTTGAGCAGGATGGTCTGACTGTAGACAGTGCTTATGACGGTGAAGAGGCACTTGCTCTGATCCGTGAGAATAAGTACGATATCGTACTGCTGGATCTGATGCTGCCCAAAATGAACGGATATGAAGTCTGCCAGGAAGTCAGATCATTCTCGGATGTTCCCATAGTTATGTTAACCGCAAAAAGCGAAGACATGGATAAGATCCTCGGTCTGGAATACGGTGCAGATGATTATATAACCAAGCCATTCAATATACTGGAGGTCAAAGCCCGTATCAAGGCGATCATGCGTCGTGTGGATCACAGGAGTTCCGTGACAGCGGGGATACAGGAGGTCATCGAGAATGTTTCTTCCATAGAGCATGGTGATCTGAAGATAGATACGGCAGGACGCAGAGCATATGTCCGTGGCACGGAAGTGAACCTGACAGCCAGGGAGTTCGATCTGCTCGAGCTTTTTATGCGTAATCCCAATAAGGTCTTTACCCGGGAGAAACTGCTCGGAATGGTATGGGGCAGTGAATATCCGGGCGACGGCCGTACCGTGGATGTGCATATCAGACGTCTGCGTGAGAAGATCGAGGAACAGCCCGGCGATCCGGTTTATGTTTGTACCAAATGGGGCGTAGGTTATTATCTGGCATAGTACATTGGCCGGCGTGGGTTTATCGGGTATGAACAGGATCCGTATCTGGATAAAAGACAGGATAAAATTTCTGAAGAGCATGAAGGTGTGGCTCTTTGTGATCATTTTCGCCATAGGTCTGATCCCGTGCATGATACTGAGCAATATCCTGTTGCGCAGCTATACCCGTAAAGCTGTGGATATCCGTACTGCGGATGTGACTAATCAGCTGCATATCATATCCGATCATCTGATCACTCATAAATATCTTCAGGTCAATGCTTCTGAGAGTATTGACGCCGAATTATCCCAGCTTTCCAACTTATATAACGGTCGTATTCTTATTATCGATCAGGATTTGAAGGTCATTAAGGATACTTACGGCATATCGCAGAACAAGATTGTGATATCACCGGAGGTCATCAGAGCGTTTCGCGGAGAGACTATCTCAAACTATGATGACACAGACGGCTACATAGAGATATCCATGCCCATTGTGGAGAATGTCGCAAAGGACGACGGCAGCACCGTGTCCGCCGTTCGCGGCGTTATGTTAACCTCTGTTTCTTCCGATACCATCACCAATACAGCTGACAGACTTAAGGATATATCGCGTCTTGTTAATTATCTGGTTGCCGTGGCACTCCTTGTTATCGCTTTTTCCGCCAGTCTGATACTGACACTGCCGCTGAAACGCCTGGGGACGGCGATATCCGATGTAAAAGAAGGATACACCAGCAACCCGGTCATGGTCAGAGATTATATGGAGACCGAGCATATCTCGGAGGCGTTCAACACCGTTTTTTCCAGAATGAAGCTTCTGGATGACTCACGTCAGGAATTCGTGGCAAATGTGTCGCATGAGCTTAAGACACCGATGACAAGTATGAAGGTGCTGGCGGATTCATTGCTGGTTCAGGAGGATGCACCTGCTGAGCTGTATCGGGAGTTCATGGGAGACATAACACGTGAAATTGATCGTGAAAATCAGATAATCTCCGATCTGCTGAGCCTGGTGAAAATGGATAAGACCACGGCAGAACTGTCTATATCGCAGGTGGATATCAATGCCCTGATCGAGCTCGTGCTCAAACGACTGCGTCCGATCGCACGTAAGAAAAATGTTGAGATTGAATTTGTATCCATGAGACAGGTCAGTGCCATGGTGGATGAGGTTAAGCTCAGCCAGATCGTAACCAATCTGGTGGAAAACGCGATCAAATACAATAAAGATAATGGATCGGTGAGTGTGACACTGGACGCCGATCATCAGTTTTTCACTGTAGAGGTTCAGGATACCGGTATAGGCATACCGGAAGAGAGTATCGGACATATATTTGAGAGATTCTACAGAGTTGATAAGTCGCACTCCAGAGAGATCGGAGGAACCGGTCTGGGACTGGCCATCACCAGAAGTGCCGTGCTAATGCACAGAGGATCGATCACCGTTGATTCAACAGATGGACAGGGAACGAAGTTCACCGTCAGGATACCGCTGGTGTATATAGCAGGGTAGGGAATGCATGGTTTACATAACAAATATGATAATAAACAGATTTGGTTTACATAACAGAATAAAACAGAGGCTGAGCCGGACTATCAGTCTCATACTTGCCTGTATCATGCTCACCGGATGTGCTTTCGGCGGGACTGATGCAGATATGCAGGGAACGGATATCCAGGTCTATTACATTACATCTGATACAAATGGGCTGGTACCTGTATCGTCAGGGATTAGAGCGAATTCCTATAACACAAAGGAAGCCCTGCTGAAGGATGTCATTGAGACCCTTGCTGCATCCCCGGAAGCAAAACTCAGAGCCCCGCTCGGATCGGAGAACGGATTCAGAACTGCTGAGATCGTGGATAATCAGGTGGTGCTTGATTTTGATGAGAGCATGGCAGAACTGGATGTGATCTCCAGAACTCTGATCATGGCTGCCGCAACCAGGACTCTTACTCAGATAGAAGGGATCGATGCCGTGAGCGGAACCATAAACGGATCCCCGATGCTCGATTCTGCGGGTATGGTGATAGGGGCCATGACTGCGGATGCATATGTGGATAATGCAGGCTTGCAGATCAATGCGGAGGAGCGGACTCAGCTGACACTGTATTTCGCGAATGCGACGGGTGACGGGCTGGTAAAAGTGAACCGTACCGTGGTCTACTCGGGTAATATACCTATGGATAAGCTTGTGATGCAGCAGCTTATCATCGGCCCCCAGGAGGGTGAGCATGCATATCCGGTGATCAATCCGTCTACAAAGCTGATCAACGTGACGACACAGGATGGTACATGTTATGTAAACCTTGATTCGACTTTTCTCTCGCCCGTCGATAATATCTCCAATGACGTGGCTATATATTCTATAGTGGATTCGTTGATAGAACTCGGTACCGTGAATAAGGTCCAGTTCCTGATAGATTCGGATTCGGATGTGATGTTCAGAGAGGCGGTCAGCCTGAATACCCAGTTCGATCGTAATCTGGATATAGTGGAAGAGTAAATACACAGGAGGGCGTTATGAGTAAGAAACTGTTGATCGTCGTGGATATGCAGAATGATTTCACTACCGGAGCACTTCGTAACGAAGACGCGATAGCGATCATACCGAATGTAGTTGCAAAGGTCAGATCGGCACTGGATGCCGGGACTGAGGTGATATTTACCCGTGACACCCACCATGATGACTATATGGGAACCGAGGAGGGCAAAAACCTGCCGGTACCTCATTGTATAGAGGGTACACCCGGGTGGGACCTGATCGAGGAATTGAAGCCTTTAGCTGTATCACCGGCCCGGATCATAGATAAGCTGACATTCGGAAGTTCGGAGCTTGGACAGATACTCAGTACCGAATATGCTGACTGCAGGGATGTGGAACTGATCGGTATATGCACGGATATCTGTGTGATCAGCAATGCACTTCTCGTCAAGGCGTTTCTCCCGAATGCGCATGTGACTGTGGATGCATCCTGTTGTGCGGGGGTGACTCCGGAGAGTCACAATACGGCCCTTGAGGCAATGAAGGCGTGTCATGTGGAGGTCCTTTAAAAAATGAATCAGATCATCAACAGTTTACTTGAAATAGATACATACAAGTTTTCCATGGGGCAGGCGATATATCACCAGTTCCCGAGTTACACAACCACATGGAGCTTCAAATGCAGGAACAACGACGTACATTTCACTCATGAGATGGTCGAAGAGATCAGGTCCCAGATCAGAGCCTACTGCGAGCTTAAGTTCGATGAGGAGGAACTGCAGTACCTTAAGGGCATCACGTGGTTCAAGTCATCATATATTGATTTTCTGAGGCTGTGGCATCCGAGATATGAGGATTTTACCATCACGGAGGAGGGAGACTGCAACCTGTCGATCGAGACACGCGGCACCTGGCTCAATACTTCGATGTATGAGATTCCTACGCTCGCTATCGTGAATGAAGTGTATTTCAGGATGCGCTACAATTATGACGAGCTGATGGACAGCTTCCGCAGGCGTCTGCAGACGAAGTGTGACAGGATAGTGAGCGGTGAGCTGAATCTCGGGGCTTTCAGTGAGTTTGGTCTCCGGCGCAGGCTTTCCGCCGAAGCGCAGGAGCTCGCCGTACGGGTTCTGGCTGAGCATAAGTATCCCGACTCCGTATTCGTCGGCACTTCCAATGTCTATCTGGCTAAAAAGTACAATGTGACTCCCGTCGGAACCATGGCGCATGAGTGGATCATGTGCATCGGCCAGGGCAATCATAAACATAATCCCGCATATTCCAACTGGTATGCCCTCGATCACTGGGTTAAGGAATACGGTATCTTAAATGGTACTGCACTTACCGACGCGATCACGACAGACTGCTTCCTGCGTGATTTCCAGCTGACCTATGCGACACTTTTCTCGGGTGTGCGTCATGACAGCGGAGATCCCTATGAGTGGGGAGACAAGATGATCGCTCACTATGAGAGTCTCGGCATCGATCCGAAGACCAAGACACTGTTGTTCTCCGACAGCCTCGATTTCGACAGAGCAGATAAGCTCAGGACCTACTTTAAGGACCGGGCAAAAGTTGCATTCGGCATAGGCACATACATAGCCAACGATACCGATGTTCCCGCTCTCAACATAGTCATGAAGACTACGGAATGTAACGGTCAGGACGTGGCGAAGATATCCGATGTCGAAGGCAAGGGCATGTGCAAGAATCCCGAGTATATCAAGTATGTACAGCGTTGTATCGATTGGAGGATGTCGCATTAATTCTTTTTTAATAAAGTTAATAAATTGTTATTAGCACTCAACCTTGACGAGTGCTAACAAAGGTGATATAACATAATCAAACAGAGGAAATGAGGCAGCGATCCGGTAGATCCAAGCGCCGAAAGATCCGAAGTTCACAACCGTAAACCTATTACAACACTAAAGGAGTTCAGATATATGAAGGAGGTAAGCATTATGTTAGCACCTAGCATTTTTGGAGACGGATTATTTGATGATTGGTTCAAGTTCCCTGAATTCAACGATTTAGATCGCACAGAGAAGAAACTTTACGGCAGACATGCCGACAGACTGATGAAGACCGATGTACATGAGAATGACGAAGGTTTCGAAGTAGATATCGACCTGCCCGGCTTTGCAAAAGAAGAGATCCAGCTCGAGCTCAATGACGGCTACCTGACCGTGAGTGCATCCAAGGGTCTCGACAAGGATGAGAAAGACAAGAAGGGTAAACTGATCAGGCAGGAGCGTTACTGCGGATCGATGCAGAGAAGCTTCTATGTAGGTGAGAACCTTACAGAAGAAGATATCAAGGCTTCGTTCAAGCATGGCGTACTGAACCTGGTGATCCCGAAGAAGGAAGCACCGAAGGCTCCCGAGAAGAAGTACATCGCCATCGCCGGATAAACGATCCGGA
>CAMONC010000023.1 GCA_946620235.1 uncultured Lachnospiraceae bacterium
AAATAGCAATACCTGTACTAATGCGCCAACGAATTCATTAATAAACATTCCAAACTTATCTCGCGTCTCTCAACTTCCTTGCCACATTTAACTGTAAGATAATCTTCCCACGGCTAATCTTATCCTACCCACAAGTAACTTCGATTTAGTATAACAAATCTCCCCGGATTTATACAGACGCACCGTACCGAAAAAGGCAAACAACAGAAACCTGTCATTTGCCCTTTGTTCTTCCGGAATATTCCATTGTATAGTAGTCATCTGTTTATGCTAGGTAATAATGCTTTTCATAACAGAAAAAGACACTCTCCCGGATTTCTCTAAGAAAGCGTCTTTTCATTGTCTTCGTCAACCCCGCATAAACACTGGCTTCGTGGCTATCCTATCAACCAATCGTACATCTCCTGATACTTGGCTGCGGAGCTCTGCCATGAGAAATCGGCGGCCATTCCGCGGTCGATGATCTTGTTCCATTCACGCTTGTTATCGTAATATACATGCTCCGCATATCTGATCGTGGCGAGCATCTCGTGAGCGTTATAGTTTACAAACGAGAAGCCGGTACCCTTGTTCTCATACTCATTATAAGGCTCTACGGTATCCTTCAGGCCGCCTGTCTCCCTGACTATCGGCACGGTACCGTATCTGAGAGCCATGAGCTGTGAGAGTCCGCAGGGCTCGAACAGTGACGGCATCAGGAAAGCATCGCAGCTGCCGTATATCTTATGTGACAGTTCGTCGGAGTAATAAATATTCGCACTCACCTTGCCGGAATACTTCCAGTCGAAGTGACGGAACATATTCTCATACTGCTCTTCGCCTGTACCGAGCACAACGATCTGTACATTATCCTGGCACAGTTCATCCATCACATAGGCTACGAGGTCAAAGCCCTTCTGATCGGTCAGTCTGGATACCAGACCTATCATCATGGTCTTTTCATCTACATTCAGGCCCAGTTCTTCCTGAAGCGCTTTCTTATTCTTGACCTTCTCCTTGCGGAAGTTGATCGCATTATAGGGATGAGGCAGATACTTATCTGTCTCGGGATTGAAGACCTCGGTATCGATACCGTTCACGATACCTCTGAGATCTCCGGCACGGGCATTGAGCAGACCATCGAGACCCTCTCCGTAGAAGGAAGTCCTGATTTCCTGAGCGTATGTGGCGGATACGGTAGTGATCGCATCGGCATATACCAGACCGCCCTTTAAGAGGTTCGCATCCTTATATGCCTCGAGCTTATCGGATGTGAAATAGTACCCGGGAAGTCCGGTGATATCCATGACATCCTTTACGCTCCATTTACCCTGGAACTTCAGGTTATGGATGGTCATGACCGTCTTGATTCCGCGGTAGAATTCACCGCCCGCAAATCTTTCTTTAAGATATACAGGAATCAGACCTGTCTGCCAGTCATGGCAGTGGATCAGGTCGGGACGAAAATCTATAACAGGCAGGATCGACAGAGCCGCTTTGCAGAAGTAAGCATATCTCTCGATCTCATAGAGCGCATCATTGCCATATACGGTAGGACCGCCGAAGTACATCTCATCATCGATGAAATAATACTTCACACCGTCAACCTCGGCTTTGAGGACACCGACATACTCATTCTTCCAGTGGAAGTCCATATAGAAGTGTGTAACATACTCCATTTTATCCTTGAGTTCCTGCTTGATACAGGCATACTTGGGAAGAATGACACGCACATCGAAATACTTCTTATCTATGTACTTCGGCAGCGAACCTACTACGTCAGCCAATCCACCGGTCTTTACAAAAGGAACTCCCTCTGATGCCACGAACAATACGTTCTTCATCCTGCAATATACCTCCGAATCAATATCCTGTAACGCCCTCAGCGGACTCGTCGTTATCTATCCAGTCCTGTACTTCTATTCTGCGGTAATGGTCCTTATCATCTCTGACATACACTGTAACTATACCGGCATTGATGACCAGGCGCTTGCACATCGCACAGCAGCATGCATTCTCCACATACTCACCGGTACGTGCATCCATGCCGGCCAGAAAAAGTGACGAACCGATCATCTCATGCCTCGGCGCTGATATGATGGCATTCGCCTCGGCATGTACACTTCTGCACAGCTCATATCTCTCGCCCCTCGGGATCATCATCTTCTCTCTGATGCAGACACCCATATCGGAGCAGTTCTGTCTGCCGCGCGGTGCACCCACATATCCCGATGATATGACCTCGTCGTTCTTCACTATCACGGCACCGTAATTGCGTCTTAAGCAGGTACCGCGCTGAGCGACCACTTCCGCCAGGTCGAGATAATAGTTTATCTTGTCACGTCTCTCTTTGCCCATATATCGATTATATGAATATTAGGTAGAAACTTCAAGCTTGACTATGCCGGAGGAAGTGATCATTCCGGCCTTCTGAATCTGTAGTCATTAACTATGAACTCTATGCTTTTATTTCCTCTGAAATCATTGATGACCGGAGTGTATATCACATCTATCGTCACATCTGTCGGTATACCGTCACACAGATCACCTGCCACTCCCCTTCCGTAGAACGAGTCCACTCCGCTCATAAACAGCCCGTCACGATCGAAAAGTTTGAGCTTATGATTTCCGCCCTGTTTATCAGTCACACTGAGAGTAAGTGGAGCTCTCTCGTTTCTGCTCTTTTCTATGCGGGTGACCTTCAGATATCTCAGGCCGAATACCGGCTTAGGGTTTCCGTTCCCGCATGGTTCAAGTCTCGAAAGTTCATTCACAAATGCATGACCCGGATAAGCCAGCGGAAGCTCCACATCTATCATTACGACTGTCTTCATGTCAGCTTCGGATAAAGTACATGCTTCGTTCAATCTGTATCTGAGTTCATCCACGACATCACCTGCCAGCGTAAGCCCGGCAGCCATCTTATGGCCACCGAATTTAGCATACAGTTCCCTGTGTGCTGCCAGTTCCTCATACATATTGTAGGCTTCTATTGACCTGCCGGACCCCTTGATGCCTTCCGCTCCGTCGGTAAACACTATTGACGGTCTCTCGTATCTCTCTTTCAGTTTACCGGCTATCAAGCCAGCCACACTCTCATGTATGTCGGGCAGATAGATCACCAGTACTCTGTCGCGCTTAAGCTCGGAGTTCTCGATATCATCGATGGCACGGGCTATTCCGGCATCGGTCATGGCTTTACGCTCATCGTTATACGACCTGAGCTCTGCTGCGATCTTTGCCGCTTCATATACATCCGTACTCAGCAGCAGTTCCAGCGATCGGTCTGCGCTGTCTATTCTTCCGGATGCATTCAGGCAGGGCCCCAATATGAACCCATAGCTGTAGGATGTCAGCTTTTTGTCGGCAAGACCCACCGCCTCTATAAGCGCATGCAATCCGATATTACGGGTTTGTGCCATACGTACCAGGCCTTCACGGACTATGATGCGGTTCTCATCTCGCAGCTCCATCACATCGCATACCGTAGCCAGAGATGCTTCCTCGATCAGTTCCATGATCAAAGCTTCCGCATCTCCATCCGATACGCCGCACATGGGCAAAAGCAGTGTGATCAGCTTCCAGGCAACTACCGCACCGCATATTCCCTTGTACGAATAAGGATCATCCTCCCTGTGAGGATCAACAATCGCCTCTGCCGTAGGGAGCAGCTCGAGTCTCTCTCCTGTCTCCTCATCCTCATCATATGGCACTTCATGATGATCGGTTACTATCACGTGCATCCCCAGATCATATGCATGTCTGATCTGGTCATCCGCAGCTATACCGTTATCACAGGTAATGATCACGCCTATACCGTCAGCATGTGCCAGATCGATCAGATGATCATTGATACCATACCCGTCACGCACACGATGAGGAAGTGCATAGTCCACAGATGCACCGCAGGCACGCAGGCCGCGGAGCAAGATATATGTTGCACATATACCGTCCACATCATAGTCTCCGATGATACGGATCTTAAGTCCCTCAGAAATATACTGCTGGATCAGAGAACATGCTCTGACCATATCTGTCATGGTCGACGGATCATGCAGGTTATCCAATGTACCATTTAAGTACATATCTATATCTTCATCGGTGATGATATCGCGATTGCGTATAATACGGGCCAGAACGGGACTGATCCCGTATCTGGCCGCTATAGAATTGAAGTCGGCTTTCTTAGCCGCTATCAACCATTCTGACATTTATCCCGGATTATTTAGCCTTCTTCGCTTTCCTGGTGAAGACTGTGCGGAAGATGAACCACATAGCACCTGCGAGGCAGATGGATGAGTAAGTACCGCAGAGGATACCTACCATCAGAGGCAGCGCGAATTCCTTGATCGAGCTGACGCCGAGTACATACAGGCAGGCTACCATTATGAAGGTAGTCAGGGACGTAAATATACTTCTCGACAGTGTCTGTGTAACAGCTTCATTGACCATACCCTTAAGCTCTGCGGGATCATGAGCGTCATGCATGGACTTGATCTTCTCTCTGATACGGTCGAATATAACGATCGTGGCATTGATGGAGTAACCTACTATCGTCAGCATACATGCGATGAAGGTATTACCTACGCTGACTCTGGCGATGGCATAGAATGCAAGTACCACGAGCACGTCATGTACGAGTGCGAGAACCGAGCTCGCTGCGAATCTCACATCACTGAACCTGATCCAGATATAGATCAGCATACATACAGCTGCAACTATGATAGCGATGACAGCGTCTGCTCTCATCTCATTGGAGATCGTCGAGCTGATACTCTCTGCGGTTATGGATGTCTTATCCACCTGGAAGTTATCAACCATGACATTCTCAAAAGCTTCTCTCTCGCTCACGTTGAGTGTACGTGTCTTGAAGATGACCTGGTTGGATCCGGCTACCTTCGTCGACTGTACGTTACCGTCTCCGGTGATCTCCTCAATATAAGGAACGATGGTATCATCGATCTGATCAAGAGTGTACTCCTGAGGGAAATCTACAGTAGTGGATGTACCGCCTACGAACTCCAGGCTGTAGTTGAGGGCATTCTTACCGGCAGCTGAGTTAACACCCATCACTATGAAACCGGCTGCGATAGCTGCGATCGAAATCGCAATAAACACGAATCTCTTGGAAAGGAAGTCAACAGGTGTCTTCTCCTTAGCAGATCCGTAGAACTTCACATCCTCCGCACCAAGTGCATAGAATATACGGATGATAAATCTGGTCACGAACAAAGCGGTCAGCATCGACAGGAAGATACCGAGTGCCAGAGTCTGTGCGAATCCCTTAATGGAACCGGTACCCATGAATCCAAGCACGATAGCTGCGATCAATGTGGTGATATTACCGTCTATGATAGCCGAAAGAGCCTTCTTAAAACCGGTCTGCAGTGCTTCGTAAACCGTCTTGCCGGAGGCTATCTCCTCTTTAACTCTCGCAAATATGATAACGTTCGCATCCACCGCCATACCTATCGACAGGATGATACCTGCTATACCGGGCAGGGTAAGAGTGATCTCAAAAGCATCCAGAAGGATGACATCAAGAATCGTATAAAGAACGAGCGCAATGCTAGATGCAAGACCGGGGAGTCTGTATACGGAGATCATGAAGATGATCACAAGAGCCAGACCTATGGCACCTGCTATCAGAGAGGTCCTGATCGCGCTCGAACCAAGCTGGGCGCCTACCACATTGGAACGCAGCTCCTCGAGCTGGAGCTTCAGACCACCGATACGGATCGTGGAAGCAAGTGTATCTGCTTTCTCGAAACTCTCCATACCCGTGATGACCGCATTACCATCAGTGATCTTGGCCTGCACTGCGGGAGCGGACACTGTCTGTCCGTCATATACTATATAGATGACATCATGATTCGCTACGGCTGCTTCCGTGGCATCTGCGAACTTCTGTGCTCCTTCTGGAGTGAGGGTCAGCTGAACCACATACTGCTGATTGCCCATGCTGTCCTGCTGTGAACCCGCTGCTGCAGTATCTACATCAGAGCCTGTCAAAACCTCGTTGCCGTCCTTGTCATAGAATGCAAGTGATCCGGGCTTACCGAGTTCCTCAAGTATCGCATTCGCATCGCTTACACCGGGGATTTCGATATTGATACGATCCGAACCTTCCTGATACACCTGAGCCTCTGTGGAGTAGTTATCTACTCTCATCTGAAGCTTATAAATGGTATCGGCCATATCCGCTGCGGAGGGAGCTTCGTCTCCCACTACCTGATATGTGATACTCACACCGCCGGCCAGATCCAGACCCAGATCTATACTGGATGCCGAACCGCTCTTGTCTGCACCTACCCCGAATACCGCCATGTATCCCAGACCGCACATAACAAGCACGAGTACGATCAGATAGATCACGGCGTTCCTCTTCTTCATCATTTTTTCATATCTCCTTCTTCTTGCATATCGGCCAAAGCCGCTTTGATCATGATCGCGCATTCGATGCGCTTACGCTGAAGTTCACATCCGGCTTCATATACTTCCGTGATGCTTCCGTGGAAGTTGTATGCATTTGCCGCACATCCTCCGCTGCAGTAAAACCTGGCGAAGCAGTCACGGCAACCGGGCTTGGCATACACGTTACAGCACTTGAACTCGTCCACAATATCTGTACGGGATATGCCGTCATATACATTCCCCAGCAGAAAGTCCTCATTTCCGACAAACTGATGACACGGGTACAGGTCTCCCCACGGCGTCACAGCCAGATATTCGGTCCCGGAACCGCATCCCGAGAGTCTCTTATAGACACAAGGACCACCTTCTAAATCTATCATAAAATGAAAGAAATTAAAAGGCTTACCTGCTCTCCTGTAATCCAGGTAAAGACGGGCCAGTTTATCGTATTCATCCAGCAATTTCGGGATATCCTCTTCCCTGATGGAATAGTCATCCTCGGGCTTCGCCACAACGGGTTCGACGGATATCTGATCAAACCCCAGATCGGCGAGGTGCTTTACATCCTCTGAGAAATCCAGATTATTGCGGGTATAAGTACCGCGTACGTAGTATGAAGTCCGTGCGGGGGCATTGTCCGAACCGGACTTCACAGATAAATCCGAAGGATTAGGATTAGATTGTCCGACCCTTCGTTCAACAAACTTCTTATACTTCGGTACTATCTCATCATAGCTGCCCTGTCCGCCGCGATGCGGGCGCATCAGGTCATTGATCTCGCGGCGTCCGTCTATGCTTAATACGACATTATCCATCTCCGCATTGATGAAATCAAACATCTCATCCTTCAACAGAGTTCCGTTGGTCGTAAGCGTAAATCTGAAATGCTTATCGTGCTTCTCTTCGAGGCTCCTGCCATATCTGACAAGCTCTACGACAGTGTCCCAGTTCATCAGTGGCTCACCGCCGAAGAAATCGACTTCAAGATTTCTGCGGCTGCCCGAATTCTCCACAAGGAAATCCAATGCCCGTCTGCCAACCTCAGGCGTCATCAAGGCACGCCTGCCATGATATTCACCCTCTTCGGCAAAGCAGTATCTGCACGCCAGATTACAGTCATGCGAAATATGCAGACACAGAGCTTTGACCACGGTCTGCCTCTTTTTATAATCAACCAGACTGTTCTCATATGTGTCGGGAGTATACAATGCTCCCTCGGCGATCAACTGAGTGATCTCTTCAGCCGACTCAGCTATCTCCTGTGTAGAGTATACGGAGTATTTCGCACTTCCTTCGGGAGTCTGACAGGCAAGGCTCACTGCTCCCATCACATCCATTACCGAGAAACGGTCAAACTTAGTGTGAAGATCATCCGTAATGTCCAGCAGATCATACACACAATCGTCAACGACATGTACGGCACCGCTGTTTACATCGAGTACTATATTGTATCCGTTATTCTTATACTTATGTATCAGATTCATACTTTATAAACACAGCAAAGCAGCGATTGTGCATCGCTGCCCGCATTACTCTCATACTGACCGATATAACAATCCGGAAAAGCTGTCCCTGTATGGGATTACTTCATCTTCTCGCAGGTCTGGTTTCCTACGGTACATGAAGTCTTGCATGCTGACTGGCATGATGTCTGGCACTCGCCGCATCCGCCTGTAGCCTGGCTCTTCTTCAAATCTCTGGTATTAAGTGTCTTGATATGCTTCTTCATATTTATCTCCTTTACGGGCTTATTACGAAATATCTCCATAATTTATATCACATTTCTTTAATAGTTGCAACTGAATTACGCTCCAGTATCGGACAGGGCAGCCTGACTATATTGTCAGCCGGATCAAAGTGTCCGTTATCCCTGAGCATACCCATCAGCAGTTTGACGGATGTGTTACCCATCATGCGCAGAGGAAGTGACATGGTAGTCAGCCCCGGCATCAGGAACTGCGACAGTTCGGCATTGTCAAAGCCTATCACCGATACGTCCTCTCCCGGACGTATCCCATGCTCATACATATATTTATACAGACCGCCGGCCTGACGATCGGACATGCAGAAAACTGCGGTAGAATCGTTTCCAAGAATTTCTTCGGCATTCCGGTATCCGCTCTCTCTGACCCATCCGGCATATACGACCCTGGCATCTTCACGGCTCACGCCTATCAGTTCAAGTGCCCTGTATGCACCTTCAAGGCGCTGCTGAGTATGTATGTTATTGGCCTCCCCGGCCGATATCGTGATCTTGCGATGTCCCTTATCTATCAGATATCTTACAGCTTTGAAGGCTGATACATCATCATCAAGCATGACCGAAGGAACCTTCGCATTCATTTCATTGGAATATATCATGACTGCCGGGATTGGAAAATCCTCGGGGATCTTGTTGACATTTCTCGCATGCGCTGCCACATAGATAAGCCCATCTATCTCCTGTTTCCGGATGTCATTCAGATATGAAGACAGAAGCTCATCCATCATTGACTCATTGTCAAACCATTTATCCGACCATCTGGAATACAGACGCAAATCCATGATCACGGACTTGTATCCGAAATCCTCAAGTCTGCATACTATTCCCTCGATGATATCCGGCGAAGTGAACTGAGCCAGTTCCTCGACCATTACACCTATCACGCCGTTTGTCTTATTTACCACATCCATAGATCCGGGATTCCTCCACTACATCAGCTTAACGGAATTGAACTTCCTGTCTATCAGATTCTTCATCAATCGCTCGCTGATGTGAGTCAGCTCATCGAGCACCTCATCCGAAACGGTAAATGAATACAGTTCGTGGACAGAAGTCTCACATATACGATCAACCGAATACACACATGTATCACTATAGTGCCGGTCTGTAGGGATCCCCGGGAATTCACCGGCGATCACAAGAGACCTGATCTCGTATATGCACTTAACGAGCCGGGCATCAAACCGCCCGCTTATAAGTGCAAGAATAGAGGCATATATCAGATTCAGTTCCTCATAAGCCTCCATGTTTTCTCTGGTATAATAATCCGCAATCTCGAGGAAATATGATGCCATCACGGCTGCGTCATAATCAGTGCGCAGTTCTTCAAAATGTCTGGTTATACCGGCATCACACAGGGTATATGCATCTCTGCCGGCCAGTAGTTTAAAAGTACCGAAGCAGAATGGTTCCGTACTTCCCATAAACTTATTACCCTGCCTGCGTGCCCCTCTGGCAAAAGCGGTTATCTTACCGGATTCGGCAGTCAGGATGACCAGACGCTTATTATAGTCTCCGACAGGCGAAGTCTTAAGTATCATTCCGGTGAGCTCGGTGTAATCACTCATTTATACTCTTTTCGTCATATCCGAAATTCCTAAGCAACATATCCGAGTCACGCCAGTCTTTTTTGACCTTGACCCACAGTTTCAGATTGACCTGGCCTTCGACCATGTTCTCGATATCCTTGCGGGCGGCACTTCCGATCTTCTTAAGCATCGCACCCTGTTTGCCTATGATCATGCCTTTGTGTGAGTCCTTCTCACAGACTATCGTGGCATCTATATCCACTATGTGAGGTTTAAACTCCATGCGATCTATGACTACGGCTACTCCGTGCGGTACTTCATCAGACATGCTGCGGAGTATCTTCTCGCGTATCATCTCCGATGTGATCTGTCGCATGGGCTGATCGGTCACGGTATCCTCATCATAGAACATCTCGCCTTCGGGCAGATACTTAAACACGGTATCGAGCAGATCCTGGCAACCCCTGCCCTTTATTGCGGATACGGGTATGATCTCGGCAAACTCCATCTCGGACGAGTAAGCAGCAATGACGGGAAGTACTTCATCCTTTCCAAGCGTATCGATCTTATTGATACACAGGATGACCGGTGTCTTTACTCCGCGAAGGGTCTCAAGGATATGCCTGTCGCCGCCACCTATTCGTTCACACGGTTCCACCAGCCACAGGATCAGATCCGCATCATTAAGCGTATGCTCAGCTACACGTACCATGTAGTCTCCGAGCTTGTTATGTGCCTTGTGTATGCCCGGTGTATCCAGAAAAACTATCTGGCCGCGTTCATCCGTATATACAGTTCGTATCTTATTTCTCGTGGTCTGCGGCTTATGGCTGGTGATGGCTATCTTCTGCCCTATGAGTCTGTTCATCAGCGTCGACTTACCCACATTGGGTCTGCCGATCAAAGCCACGAAACCGGATCTTGTATTACTCATTCTTGTTTTGGTCGGTTCCGCTCACGGGTGCCTCGGGTGTCTGTACCGGGCCGACAGTGGGTGCACCGGGTGTCTGTACCGGACCGGCAGTCGGGGCTCCCGGCTGAGCCACATACGATGATACGGGCCCGTTCATCTGCACGGGAGCCGGCATCTGTTTGGGATGCTTTAACCTGTGCTTCCGTGAAGCAGCCATGCAGAGCTTCACGATCAGGAAAATGACCAGAGCAAATACGGCAAGCACTACCAGATAAGGAAGTGCTGTTACAATAAATACCAGCAGGTCTCCCAGGAATTCGATCACGTTTTCAACTGCTTCTTTGAAGCCTCTGCTGATACGCGCCCCTACAGAGAAGTCAACGGGTTCCGGCTCTGTATATTCAATAACTTCCTGAATATAGAGATATATCGTGGTATAGTCAACGAGATTATCATAACTGCGGAGCTGAGCCTCTATCGACTCTATCTCATATCTGACTTCACTCAGTCTGTTCTCGATGTATATGAGTTCCTCGATGTCATCCGCTTCCTTGAGCAGTTCTTCAAGTCTGTCATACTCTACCTGCAGAGATTCCTTACGGCTCTTGTTGTCCACATACTTAAGTGTCACGTCTTCCATGCTCTCGGACTGATGTGTGATGTTGGAATTCTCGCCTATGGTCGCTATGAAGCTGTCTGCCTGAGGTGCAGGTATACGAAGTGTATAATTTGCGGATCTGCCGTTGGATGTCGAACTGCCATCAACGGAACTGGACTCGATATATCCTCCGAGTGCAGTTACACGGCTCGATACGGTTGCCGTCACTGCGTCGAAGTCATAAGTCTCAATGTTCATATTGACTGTACGGATCAGCTTGCGATTGGTCTTCGCACCGCCCTCTGTGACTTCGACTTCCTTGGCCTCAGCGCCGTTGTCAAAGCCTTCCTCCGCGTCCTCCATTTCAGTGGTCTCAGCATAGTCGTAATCATCATAAGCATAGTCACCCATTGCCGCAGATTCTGCTGCCGCAAAGGAGTCCGAGGAGCTCTCTCCGGCATATTTATCGCTACTGTTACTGTCGCCGCATCCGGCAAGAGTTGCAATCATGATCATGACTGCTGCAGATACCGATATCAGCCTGCATATCTTCCTGTTCATTCTCTTTTTCATCTTAAACCTCCCGTGCCAATATACAGATCAAATCATTCGTTAAATAAAGGCTCGATGGAATCAAAATCACCGGCGCACTCCTGTATGGCTTCCTCTCCGCCCACAACACAGTACGCACCTGTATTCATTATAGCATCTATGTAATCTGCGAGCGACCTGATCGTTTCGGGTGTTGCAGCCAGAAGCTCATCTCTTTCTCTCTGAAGCCTTTCCATGGTCAGATTCGTCATATAAGCTGACAGTCCGAATGCCCCCTTGGCGCTCGGAGTCATGGGAATATCCAGATCGGCTATAGCACCGATGATATACTGAGTCATGGTCCTCTCATCGGCATCAAAGTTTCTTACATAATCGGCCGCGCCTTCAAACACACCTACGGTCCGTCTGAGGTTGGGATCCCTGTATGATACGAAATATCCTTTGCCGGTCGATCCGTATGCCGTCATGCATCCGTACGCGCCTCCGCGCACCCTCACCTGAGTCCACAGATAATCATAGCCCATCATCACTTTCAGAGCCCTGAGCGCACCGTTATATTTAAGTCCGGCTTTTGAATAATCACCGCCTCTGGCAACATACTGTACCTGTGAAGCAGAAGTATATGCTTTGCTGCCTGCAACAGGTGCAACCTTGCCTCCCTGCTTATCTATGGGATCGGTGTACAGCTTAGATGCCAGATCACTCACAAGTTCCTTGAATGTCTCAAACGATTCTTCGGATCCCGTATAGTCGAGGGTCAGATTCTCCGGTCTGAATACCGATACACACAGCGTTTTAAGCTTCTCGGCCACATATTCAAAATGACCGTCATAGTCCGCATTCAGGCTTTCCAGCACACGCAGGTATGGGATGCCGTTCATGGTATTCATGGTAGCATCCGCCTCGGAAAACTGCGCCGCTGCCGTTGCAACAGCAAGCGAATGGCCTGCGGATATCATGGACGAATGCATGTGAGACATAACCTCATCTATAAGCTCGTGAAGTCTGTTCTTATCATCATAACGTGTACTGAGCATCATCTCTGTCATGAGACGGATCGCATCGGGCATCCTGTCATACAGTGTTTTGCCCTTGATCTCATACATGATCTTATATTGGCCGATATCCTCTGTATTGCTGTACAGATTGGTTGCGGGGACGATACCTCCGGTCTTAAGGCTGATCTCTTTGAACAGCTCGGAATATGTATGCTCCGAGGTGTCCATCAGTCCCATCACCGACTTAAGCAATCCCAGATATACCCAGTCCTCGGTCTTTATATATTCGGTATTGAACAGGAATCTGATATAGCCTATGCCGTTTGTCTGGATATTGTGATATACACAGGGAATACCATCGACATCGCGCCGCTCCCAGATAAAAGCGTTCGCATTCTTTCGCATGTCCTCTCTCCTGAGCATCGGGATCGTGGCAAGTGCCTCGGGGCTGTCCTCGGACTCCTGATACTCCGCGAGTTCGGCAGTCGCAGTGACCATCCTCTCTCTTTCTTCGTCGGAAAGTGACTTTCTGTATGCTTCGAGCTTATCTGCCAGCTGTTTATCCTTGGCGGTGGTCAGGCCCTTCACCGGGCGTACCGCAAGGATGACTTTATGATTGTTGTTCAGGATGCGGTCACGGATCAGTTCCTCATAGTATCCTGTATCAACCTTTGCCTTGAGGGAAGCATATACATCATTGGAGATGACATGGACAAAAGGCTTCATATCGTCATAGAGCCAGCTGTCAAGCATCTGCATCCCCAGCATGAGCCCTTTCGGATATGATCCGTAGTCTGCCTCTCTGTATTTGAACTCAAACAGATTCAGGGCGGCCATCAGCGATTCATGATCAAGGCCTCCGTCTATCTGTGCCTTCAACGTATCTTCTATGATGGACGTAAACTCATCCAGCCTGTCCATATCCGTATCTTTGGCTATGAATGAAAAATACGGCTGACAGATACTGTTGGTATAATCACTGTATACGTCCTTGCCTATCCCCGCATCGATAAGAGCTTTCTTGACGGGTGCGCCCGGTGTCGAACACAGAGCGTAATCCAGCACCTCAAACGCGATGTATTCCTCGGGATTTAAGTTGTCATCGGACACCACCATGGAATATGTCAGATAGGTATGCTCCTCTTCGGAAGCAGTCTCTGCTATCGGGTACTCCTTTTCCACATGAGAAACGGAATCAAATGCAGGCTGAAGCCTGATGGAAGAATCGATATCAAGCTTCTCGTAATGTGACAGATATGCGCTGTCTATATACGCCAGTCTCTCTGCCATATCACAGTCGCCGTACAGATAGATATAGCTGTTGGACGGATGATAGTATCTGCTGTGGAAGTCCAGGAAATCCTCATAAGTCAGATCGGGAATGTTATCGGGATGTCCGCCTGATTCCACTCCGTAAGGAGTGTCGGGGAAAAGCCCCTCCATGATCTCGCGGCTTACCACATCATCGGGCGAAGAGAATGCACCCTTCATCTCGTTATATACGACACCGTTGATCTTCAGTTCGCCGTCGGCTTCCTCAAGCTCATAGTGCCATCCCTCCTGGCGGAATATCTTCTCCTCATGGTAGATATTGGGATGAAATACCGCATCAAGATATACATCCGTCAGGTTCTCGAAGTCTTTCTCGTTGCAGCTGGCTACCGGATATATGGTCTTATCGGGGAAAGTCATTGCGTTCAAGAAAGTATTCAAACTTCCCTTGGCCAGTTCTATAAACGGATCCTTGACAGGATACTTATCGGATCCGCACAGCACGCTGTGCTCCAGTATATGCGCCACACCGGTCGAGTCTGTCGGCGGGGTCCTGAAACCTATGCAGAACACCTTGTTATCATCATCATTGATGAGCAATGTGATGCGTGCGCCGGTACGATCGTGTCTTGCGATCACTCCAAGCGAATCGAGGTCGGGTATGTCGCGCGATTCCAGGATCGTATACCCTTCAAGTTTCTTAAGTTTTTCAAGTTGCTCGTTCTTGGTCATTTTACCCCTTTCACACGGAAAAACTCATCAGTGCCAGTTTGGACACCGTGAGCTCCATGACTGCTATATTCTTTCTTTTCTTGGTATCAACATCCATCTCCATCAGATCATCGATGTTAACTACGCGTACCTTATATGCGGTTCCTTTGCTTTTTCCGAAGAAGAATCTCACAGGCTCGGTGATACCGATCTTCACCTTGCACTTGAGTTCCCTAAGAGTCCTCGCGGAAAACATATCCGGTGTCAGATAATACAGGTGGCTCTCTATGGAAGTCTCCGGATCCGTGTCCTTTGCAATATAATGCTCGATGATCGCCTTAAACTTAAACGGCGCCATCTGATCGGCGATCAGCTCGGCATAGGTGTACTTCGCACCGAAGCTGTAGCTGCCCGAATCCTGCATGACATACTTATAGTCGGCATATGTGGTTTTATCCGATAATGTATCTATGAATCGCGGCATTTATACAGACTCCGTATCAGTTCCTTTTTCTGCTGACATATCTATATCTTCGATCTTGCCTCCGCTGAACACGATCGCGCGCTGTATGGCGTTACGGGTCAGCCCGGTCTCTTTCATCAGTTCTTCGATCGTCACTTTACGCCTGAGTTCTTCAGCCAGCTCGGCCGCCTTCGCCGCCACATCGTTGACCGATCTGAGCGACTTCTCATCCTGCTTGCTCTGCTCGGCACATGTGGCGATATACTCCTCCATCCCGTCCATGATCATACGTGTAAGCATGCCATCGGCTTCGCTCTGATGTTCCAGTGCCCCCAGCATCGTCACGCCGAGACTTAAGGCCACATTGCCTTCCCCTACCAGATCCTCCAGGATAACTCCCTGTCCCGCGTATAGCTTCGCTATCTCAACCACATTTGCAAGATGCATCTCCACCAGTCTGCTCTGTGCGTTCGGATCTCCGGCCATGGCAGACAACGTCACCGCTTCCTTTTCTCCATCGCTGTATTCCGGCAGAGCATTAAGCTCCTCGAGATACATATTCAGATAATCTATCTCCTCAGCCTCGAGATAATCCTCATCCTGAAGTGGTTCTCCCACTCCGATGTGGTTCTTGCGCAGATAGTCATACACCATGTCCATCTGCTCGGTCGAAAGCTCAAGCTCGGCGAAAGCTTCATCAACCGCCCCTGCTTCCAGGAAACCGCCTTCATCACGGCCCCGGCGGGTCAGTTCCTTTAGGATCGAAGTGAATCGTGCTTCTCTGTCCATCAGCTCATCCTCACATGAGTATGTGTATAGAGGTGATCCTCACAATACTCATAATTTCCTTCACACTTGGTACAGAAACGGAACTGCATATCCGGTGCATCCTCTTCCGTACGACCGCATATCGCACACTTATGTCTGGTAACACGACCGGAAGACCGGCTTAAGTCTCTTCCCGCAGTCGATGTTCTCATGGTTTGTCTGCGTCGCATCTGCACGGGACGTACACCCAGTCCGCGTCTGTTGCGCAGGTAGAAGATACCGAAATTCAGAAGTGCCATTCCGAGAGCCACCTTCACAAACAGGCCGCCCGTCAGGAACTGTATCGCAAGTATGACCAGATATACTATAGCCATCCACTTCGCTTTGACCGGAATAAAGAACATGAACAGAAACATTGCATCCGGAAATGTCATCGCAAACGCAAGGAGGATGGACATGTTTATGTAATAAGTGCTGAAAACCGCCGCTATCATCTGTGAGTATACGGCCGCAACCATCCCGCCGCCGATGATATACGATACGATCATGATCAGAAAAGCACCGGCCAGTGTCAGTCCGATACCCGAGAAAATATAGACGTTGTACTTATACGTCCCCCATGTCCTCTCAAGGCTCACGCCTATCGAATAATAGCAGAACAGCATGATGATGACCCAGAATACGTTATTGTCATTGGGCGGGACCAGAAGCCAGGTGACTATACGCCAGATCTGACCATGAATGACTTTATACGGATCCAGATTCAGGTACATCAGAAAGTCGGGATTAATGTATCTCATCGCATATCCGACCGCATAACATATGATCATTATAAGCGGCAGATTTCTGATCGCATATCTGCCGAATCTCTTCTCAAATTCACTCATATCCTAATACTCCGTTCATCAGAAAACACATATGGATATGATACCAAAAAGGAGCCCGTCCCACAAGGACAGGCCCCCTTAAGATTATATTAAAACACTGAACAAAAGATTAAATCTTGAAGAACTCAACTGCTGACTGCAGCTCATCCGAACGTGACTTGGTACTTGATGTCTCATTCTGGATCATGGCAATGTTCGCGGCCATCTCCTGCATGGAAGCATTGGTCTCCTCAGTAGATGCGGCATTTTCTTCCGAGATGGAGGACAGTGTGGAGATCTCATCCAGAACCCTGTCTTTGCCTGAGTTGATCATCTCGACCTTACCGGTAACCTGTCTCATGGCATCGGTAGCCTGCTCGATACTCTGCTCAACCTGTTCAAAGCCCTGCTCAACCTCTACAAGCACATTACCCTCGTTCGATACGGCTTCCTTGATCTGTTCTGCAAGAGATACGTTGCGTGCAGACTTGGCGATGATATCTGCGATAACGGTCTGGATCTCACCTGCAGACTCATCAGACTGCGCTGCCAGATTCTTGATATTGTCAGCAACTACCGCGAAACCCTTGCCTGCCTCGCCTGCTCTGGCTGCCTCTATGGAAGCATTGAGAGCGAGCAGATTTGTCTGGCTTGCGATAGAAGCTATGGTCTCTGCCGCGGTACGGATATTCTCTACAGCTTCGTTGGATTCCGTGATACCTGCAGCTACTTCATCAGAGATCTGTACGGTCTTCGCATTGGTATTCATCAGATCATCGAGTTTGATCTTGGCCTGCTCCGAGGCATCTCTGGCTGCTGTGACTACTGAGCTGGTGGTCTCCGCAAGTCCTGCGACTTCATCGATGCCCTCACCCATCTCGTTCATGCTGCCTGCGATATTCTGTACGGATTCTGCCATCTCCATGGAGCCCTTTGAAAGCTCCGTGATAGCACCGGTGATACCGTCTGCTGCGGAATTACAGGTATCGGTAGCCTCGTTGACCTCGCCCATGGCGGAGTTGATGGTTCCCGCGCCGCTCGTGACACGCCCGATGACATCGGTCATGTTGCCCTGCAGTGTATTAACCGATTCGATAACTTCGCTCACCTCAGTGATGAATGATGTTGCCTGCAACGGCTTGGTAAGATCACCCTGTGCCATATGACTTGTAGCTTCTGCCACAAGACTGATCGGCTTTTTGATTCTGGATGCCACAAAATATACCAGCAGCGCACATAATGCCACGATCAGAACAGCTGCTACGCATACGATTATAACGACCTTATTGATGGCTGTCTTGACATTCTCCTCGGCCTCTCCCGAAAACGACATGCCCACAACATTGCCTGATGCGTCTCTGAGAGGAATGTAGTATACATAGTATTCTTTACCGCCGATGTCGACCCCGTCTGCATGGTACTCGCCGCCTGCTTTAACTGTAGCCCAGATGTCCGCAGCAGCCTGTGAACCTTCGTTACGTGTTCCGTCATCCTTACGAAGAGAGGTCATAAAGCGTGTATCGTCGAGGAACAGTGTGAGCTCCACGCCATCCGATTGTAGCGAATCAACATACTCGTGAGCGTCATCATATTCGATAAAGCCCTCGTGTTTCAGATCATACTCAAAATACTGCCTCATACTCTCCGAGGCAACTCTCAGTTCCTTATAAACATCCTCTTCCATGTTGATTGAGAGTTCCCTGCACGACAATATGCCTATGATGAGTGCCGTCACAACTACAGGTGCCAACCCCAAAACAAGAAGGACTGGCAACAATTTGATTCCACCCTTTTTCTGTTTCATAATATCTCTCCTTTTAATCTAATGCTGTTATAGTTATTGTATAAGAGAAAATATACAACAAAAAATATATCATAGAGCAGGGTTTTGTGCAAGTTTACAATAAAACAAACCACATGCTGCAGGTACCTCTATGTACCCGCAACATGTGGTCATATACATCAGTTCAAACTCAATAGTCGTCTGTCAAAGCCAATGATCAGATCTTAAAGAATCCAAGCTCCTGATCAAGCTTCTTAGCCAGTTCATTCAGATCTGTAGCAGACTGTGACAGTACGTTAACCGTAGCATTGAGCTCTTCCATGGAAGCGGAAGTCTGCTGTGTAGATGCAGCATTTTCTTCGGATATGGCAGAAAGAGAATCCATGGCATCGACGATGATGGACTTGCTTGCCGCACTCTCCTGTGACAGACCGGAAATGGTAGTAACACCATCCACCGTGCTTCCTACTCCGCCGATCAGCTCGTTGATCTGAGCAACGGTGTTCTGCAGTACCACGTTTACATTCTCTGTAATATCCGTAACTTCCTTGGTCTTGCCTATAGCATTCTGAGACTGCTTGAGCAGTTTCTCCATCTCCGCACGGATCTCATCTGCGGTCTGCGCTGACTCTGTTGCCAGCTTGCCGATCTCCTCGGCAACAACTGCGAAACCGCGACCTGCTTCACCTGCTCTGGCTGCCTCGATCGAAGCATTGAGTGCAAGCAGGTTAGTCTGACTTGCGATGGATGTGATGCCGTCAACTCTCTCATTAACGCTCTGAACTGCAGCATTGGTAGCATTCATGCCTTCACTGATCTCATCCATAGCACGGCTCATGGCTTCCATGTTCTCTGCCAGATCACTGATAGCGCCGGCGGATGACTGGCTCTGATCGTTCATGGACGAAGCTGTGGTAGCAAGGCCTTCGGCATTATTGGCAACTTCCTGAATAGCATCGGAAAGCATGCCCATATTCTCTGATGCGCGCTGGATGGTATCTGCCTGATCGG
Organism: uncultured Lachnospiraceae bacterium; assembly: GCA_946620235.1. Classification (GTDB taxonomy): domain Bacteria; phylum Bacillota; class Clostridia; order Lachnospirales; family Lachnospiraceae; genus XBB2008. The sequence continues at coordinate 19,620 of CAMONC010000023.1, forward strand.
TAGCACCCTTTGCGATCTCCTGAACTGCCTCGGATACATCATCCGTAGTCTGACTGATCTGATCAGCACTCTCGGCAAGCAGATGTGACGATTCGCCAAGTTCAGCCATGGCTTCCTTCAAATCTGTCACAACATTTGTGAGAGTATCATTAAGAGAATTGATATCACTTACGATGTCTCCAAACTCATCTTTACGCTTGATAAGTGCGGGATCGGTAATCTTCTCAAACTCACCGTTGGAGAGCTTGTCTATGGTCTTGTTTACTTCCACGATGGGTTTCGTGAATGAAGAAGCAAGGAAAATGGAAATGGCTGTAGCCGCAGCGATCATCAGAATGCCGACAATGATGATGATACGGATCATCCGGTTCGCACCGGCAAGAGCATCACCCTTATTGGTAGCGACAACAGTAACCCAGCCTGTGATGGGCTCACGCTGATAGGATATAACCCAGTCACCACCGTTGAAGCTGGAATCATAACTTCCGGATGCCTCCGGGTTGCTCCGGGAATCTCCATACCATGCCTGAGTACTGAAGTTAACGGCTTCGCCTGTCTCCAGATCCATGGATGTATGAGCTATCAGGTCACCGTTGTTATCACCAATGAAGATATCCTGACTTGCATATACAACTTCATCCTTAACCAGCTCTGTAAAGTCGGTCAGATTATAGTTTCTCTGAACGGCACCGATGAAGTTTCCGTCATCATCAAGTACGGGTGCTATGAATGTACAGATCCTCTTACCCGTAGTCTTGCTGATATTCTGATCCGATACACAGAATGTCTTGGTATCGCGACAGGAAGTGAAATACTCTCTGGAAGAAACGTCTACCAGATCACCGCTGGCTCTGGCTACCTGCATACCGTCAGCACCGGTAATAACCATGCCATTGCCGTCTCCGAAAGCTGCATCGGCTCTCGAAAGCCATGCTGCACACTCTTCGGGAGTAACAGTACCTGCAAGAGTGTCTCTGACAACCGTAGAAGCAGCCACGGTCTCGATCATTCGACGATTCTCTTTGACGATCGTACCGAAATCATGCTCCACCAGGTTAACCTGAGCCACATTCATGTCATCCATATTCTGAATGGCCTCTTTGTGGGATGAACTGTAGCTCACTATGATCGCTATGATCATGGGGATGGCCATAATAGCCACGATGATCAGAGTCAGCTTGGTCTTGACACTGTCAAGAAATCCTTTGCCGCTCTTTTTCTTGGGTGTTGATGAGCTCATGCTACATAACCTCCGTTAGTTTTTGTCTGTATCAGTAAAGATATCTTTTGCGATATCTAAACGTCCGTTCTCTGCCGCAGTAAACAGTGCCTCGGTTTCACGGTTATCCTGCTCGCCCTGCGCTATGTTGCCGGTCATCTCCCGGCTGAATGCATCATTTTCTTCCGCAGCACGCTCGGTTTGGTCTTCTTCTCCCATACCGCGCATCTCATCGATTTCCTCTCTGCGCTCGATCTCGCTGTTATAGGTGCGGCTGTCGATCTTGCCCTGTCTGTACAGCGTATCGACCATACTGTCGGGATATCCTTTGAGGGAGCCTATATTTGCGGAAGTATCTTCGGCTGCTTTATCTTCAGCCTTCTTCTCCTGCTCTTCGCGCATCTCCTGACGTGCTTCTCGGGACTCCTCTGCTTTCTCGCGGCGCTCCTCGATAAGCTCGGCACGATGCTCCGCCGACTCCTTCTCCATCTCGGTCACGCTTTTCTCATCCTCACCGCCGGATTTAAGCGTAACCATGCCGTCTTCAAGCTTCTGGAGCGCTTCGGGTCTGGCTGTAACGGTATCTCCATCCTCGGATATATCAAGTACATCTCCGTATATCCCCTTTGCAGCTGCGTCTTCAACCTGACCGGCTGCTTTTCCGGCAGTATCGGCTGCTGCCTTACGTGCACCATTCTCATTACCTTCCTGGGTTTTATCGGGAGTCGTGATAGTCTGGGCGCGACGAATGGCACCCATCTGCATAGAATTCTGTATCTGATTGATATTCACAGGTTCCATAACGGTCACCTCCTTGTAAACTGACTATGGTTTGTGCAAAATAATGACACTTAGTATATTTTACCACATTTTTTCGGAATTGAACCGATTATTTGTTCATATTGTCATAAAGTTTGAATGTTTGGCATTATTGAGTATATAATGTAATATATATAAAGATTTATCGTAAAATCTAATGCATGTAATTTGCGAGGTAACTCATGGATAAAGGCATATTATTTGTTCAGGATTCATCAAGTTTCCTGATCAATGCCATAATTTCCGCCCTGGAAAAAAATGATTTCAAATGCGGTACTGTTTCATTTAATGTAGACGAACTGTCCGCAAATGTCGACAGATACGACTGTATCTTCATAAATATCGAGAAAGGTTCTGCATTCCATCACACCCCCGAGTTGGTCTATCTCAAAGATCAGGCGTGCTTCAATGATAAGAAGTGTATGATAATGGGGATGCCCAATGATATAGACGACTGCATGGAGATCCTGACGGAGGCATCCATAATAGCTAAATTCGAAAGACCTATCAATACCCGGGATGTAGTGGATAAGATCACATCCACCTTTGAAGATGTTGTGGACAATCTGAACCGCAAGACGATACTTGTCGTGGATGATTCAGGTACTTTTCTGCATGCGATCCGCACATGGCTCGATCCGGTGTATAAGGTCATCATGGTCAATTCGGCAACCAATGCGATCTCATATCTGGCTACGAACACTCCGGACCTGATACTGCTCGACTACGAGATGCCGGTATGTTCCGGTCCGAAGCTTCTCGAGATGATCCGAGCCGACGAAGTCACTGCCGCCATTCCGGTAATTTTTTTGACAAGTAAGGGGGATCGCGAGAGCGTGCAGAAGGTTTTGGATCTGCATCCGCAAGGGTATCTCCTCAAGACAATCACCCGTCCCGAGATGCTTAAGGAGTTGGAGGATTTCTTCAAGAAATACGATGAGGAGCATCCGACTGAGCAGTCTTTTGATGCCCTCGGAGTACTCGGCAATCTGTTCTGATCATTATTTCATATATTTCTTCTGTGCCTTCACGACTATCAGCCCATAGACTATCAACAGAGCAAAGAACACTCCGTTAATAATGAGCTGAACAACCAGATAAGCCGTTGAATCCTGTGCGTACTTCGTGAATAAGATATTGAAAATACCCGAGGCGGCGCACAGCAGTCCCACGATAAGAAGTTTCCACCAGAGATAATCAATAAAGCCCTGCTTGTCTTTCAGCATGCTCTCATCAAGACTCCTGCTCATGACCACTCCGGAGTTGATCTGCCCCTTCGTTTTCATCATCACGGCACAGTACGCCATATACAGCCCGCAGGCTATGACCAGCATATCAAAAATACTAAAATTCATATCATCACCTGCTCAGAAAATCTTTGACGGTCTGCTCCATCTCATCGACTTCACACACGGTCTTATGAAGTATGGGAGCTGTTCTGATCTCACTTACAGCCTTCGGAATCGGAACCTTGCTAAGCTCATACAGTCTGTCCGCCTTATCAAAATCATCATCCGAACGATAATCCGGATCGATCGCTCTGAGCAC
>CAMONC010000024.1 GCA_946620235.1 uncultured Lachnospiraceae bacterium
GAGTCGGCTCTCAAAGATACGGTCGAGTGGGTCGAATCCACCAAGACGCTGATAACGGAGGGAGACGGACAGTATACACAGATCAAAAAAGAAGACATCGATACGAGTAATAAAACAAGCATGAACAGGTCTGTACCTGGATTGAACCAGATTGTTGCAACTTCCACTTTCCGGTACATGGCTTATTCGGGAACCGGACCTGATAATCCTTCACAAGATACTTCTGGTGATCCAACTTCATCTTCGCCGGATATATCGACGCCAACTACACCGGATACATCGACGCCGACTACACCGGTTCAGGTCAGCATATCTGTAAGTCCAAACCTGACACTTAAGGTAGGTGAGGATGGAATCATGACAGCAACTGTTACGGGAGCGGATGATAAAAGCGTTACGTGGTCGTCGTCTGACTCATCCGTAGCAACAGTTAGCGGGGGCACTGTGCACGCAATTTCTGCCGGAACAGCGGTAATAACAGCTACAAGTAATGCGGATTCCAGTATTAGTGGTTCGTGCTCGGTGACTGTAAGTGAATCTGCACCAGTGATGGATGTAAGTATTTCGGTTTCCTCAAGCTCACTTAGCCTGGAAATCGGACAGAGCGGAAGCATAGATGCAAGCGTAACAGGTAGCAGCGACACATCGGTCACCTGGTCTTCGTCAAATTCTTCCGTAGCTACGGTGTCAAATGGTACCGTGACTGCAGTGGCTGCAGGAACGGCTGTTATCAAAGCAACAAGCAACGCTGATACCTCGAAAACAGCCTCGTGTACTGTGTCAGTTACAGAACCTAAAGCTGTTGCAGCGACAGTATTATCTGTTTCACTCGATAAGCCCACACTAGCGATGAAGACCGGAGGGACTGAAGTAATAAGTGCTACGGTTAGGATGTCCGATAACACGGTCAACTCTAATGTGCAGTGGAAATCATCAGACAATAGTATTGCTACGGTATCAGGTGGAACAATCACAGCACAAAAAGCCGGGAAGGCAACCATAACTGCGACAAGTACTGTTGATACAACGAAAAGTGCATCATGTACTGTGACAGTAACTTTATCGGATCAAAAAACGGTTTCAATCAGTGTGGCTCCGGCAACAGTATCTGTTGCAGTCGGCTCAACTGCAAAGGTTACTGCTACTGTATCGGGGGCGAGCGACCCGACTGTTAATTGGGCATCTCAGGATACCGGGATTGCAACAGTAGACAAAGATGGAAATATAAAAGGTGTAAAAGAAGGTATAACGACAGTCACTGCAGCCCTTAAGGAAGATCCGACCAAAACAGCATCGATAAGCGTGACAGTAACCAGGAATGAGAGTTCCAAGATTCCCCTGAAGGATAAAAATGGTAATCTGGTATATATAAAGGATAAAGACGGAAACTATGTACAAGCAACTCTTGATGATTATAATTCTGCGACTGAATTCTACGTTTCAGGTAAGTATAAATACACCGGTTGGCAGACGATAGACGGATCCACATATTTCTTTGATAAAGACGGGAATTACGTTACCGGCGAGCAGATCATCCAGGGTGCGAAGTACACTTTCTCATCAGATGGACATCTGCAGGCGGGCAGTGGTACTATGGGAATAGATGTGTCCAAGTGGAACGGAAATATAGACTGGACCGCTGTACGCAACTCGGGTGTATCCTACGTTATCATCAGATGCGGATACAGAGGATCGACCACCGGTGCTCTGATCGAAGATCCGAAGTTCAGATCCAATATCCAGGGTGCAAAAGCAGCAGGCCTGTCAGTTGGAGCTTACTTCTTCACCCAGGCGACGAATGAAGTCGAAGCCGTTGAGGAAGCATCCATGGCCATAGGGCTTTGCAGTGGATACGGCTTAAGCCTGCCGATATTCCTGGATGTGGAACACTCCGGGGGCCGTGGCGATTCGATAGATGCAGGCACCAGAACAGCGGTATGTAAAGCATTCTGCAATACGGTACGCAACTCCGGATTCGGAGCAGGCATATATGCGAATAAGGTATGGCTCACCAGCTATATGAATGCATCACAGCTCACCGGATACAAGATATGGCTTGCTCAGTACGCGGCCACACCGACCTACACAGCTACCCGCTATGACTACTGGCAGTACACCTCTAAAGGCTCAGTCGCCGGTATAAACGGTAACGTAGATATGAACATAAGGTATTAAGATAGAAAAGTAAGGACGAGACCATAATCGTATGGGACTCTGTAAGCCTGGCAGGATGCGCAGGAATCGGCGAATATGTCGTCCGAGCGAGGACTAACGGGCCGCAGTCGAGGGCGATCATATTCGTCGGTTCCGGAACAATTACAGTCGAGTCCGAGGAAATAGGAGAAAAAATATGCACACATACCTCGTAACCGGCGGTGCCGGATTCATCGGTTCCAACTACATTCACTATATGTTCCGCAAATACGGTGATGATATCCGTATCATAAATGTGGATAAACTCACATACGCGGGCAATCTCGAGAATCTGAAAGATATCGAGAACCGTTCGAATTACCGCTTCGTACGTGCGGACATCTGCGATAAAGATGCGATAGCGGCGATTTTTGCAGAGGAAGATATCGACAGAGTGGTTCATTTCGCAGCGGAATCCCATGTGGATCGAAGCATCGAGACTCCTGAAGTTTTCGTTCAGACGAATGTGCTCGGTACAGCCGTGATGCTGAACTCGGCAAAGGCTGCATGGGAACTTCCCGATGGCTCCTTTAAACCCGATCACAAGTTTCTGCATGTCAGCACCGATGAAGTTTACGGATCGCTGGAGGAAGACGGCGGATATTTCTATGAGACAACTCCTTATGCGCCTCACAGTCCGTACTCCGCATCCAAGGCAAGCTCGGATATGCTGGTGAAAGCATACATGGATACATATAAATTCCCGGCCAATATCACAAACTGCTCGAATAACTATGGCCCTTATCAGTTCCCCGAGAAGCTGATCCCACTGATCATCAACAACGCACTGCAGGGCAAGAAGCTGCCCGTATACGGTGATGGCAAGAATGTCCGTGACTGGCTCTATGTGGAGGATCACGCCAAGGCTATCGATATGGTTCAGGAGAAAGGCAGACTCTTCGAGACATACAATGTCGGCGGCCATAATGAAAAGCAAAATATTGAGATCATCCATATCATCCTGGATACCCTTCGCGAGATGTTGCCCGATTCCGATCCCAGGAGAGCAAATGTCAGTGATGATCTGATCACATATGTGACCGACCGCAAGGGCCATGACCGCAGATATGCGATCGCTCCCGACAAGATCAAAGCCGAGATTGGCTGGGAACCTGAGACCATGTTTGCCGAAGGTATTCGGAAGACTATCAAGTGGTTCTTCGAGAATGAAGAGTGGATGAAGAACGTGACCAGCGGCGACTACGAGAAGTATTATGACTCAATGTATTCCAACAGATAATTACATCGAGATTTAATTATTGATATACAATTCCGGCGATTTACAGGAGAAAAATGGACAAGATAGCAGTACTTATCCCGTGCTATAACGAAGAAAAGACCATAGAAAAAGTTGTTACCGACACGAAGAAGGCACTTCCCGAGGCAGTCATATATGTATATGATAACAATTCCACCGATAAGACCGCCGAGATAGCCGGGCGTGCCGGCGCTGTGGTACGTCACGAGTATGTACAGGGAAAAGGTGCCGTGATCCGCAGGATGTTCCGCGAGATCGATGCCGAGTGCTATGTGATGGTCGATGGTGATGATACTTATCCTATGGAGTTCGCTCCCGAGATGGTTGATAGAGTCCTGAAATACAATTCTGACATGGTAGTAGGCGACCGCCTTTCTTCCACATATTTTACCGAAAACAAGCGTCCATTCCACAATATGGGCAATTCTCTGGTCCGAGCTGCGATCAATCAGCTTTTTGATTGCGAGATCAAGGATATTATGACCGGATTCAGAGCATTCAGCTATAATTTCGTCAAGACTTTTCCGGTTCTCTCCAGGGGATTCGAGATAGAGACCGAGATGACGATCCATGCGGTATACAATCGTATGCAGATCGATAACGTAGTGATCGAATACCGCGACCGTCCCGAAGGTTCGGAATCCAAACTGAATACGTATTCCGACGGTTTCAAGGTGCTTTTTACCATAGTGAAGCTGTATAAGGATTACAAGCCTATGGCTTTCTTCTCGTTACTTGCCCTTGTGCTTGTGGTCCTGTCCACTGCCTTCCTGATCCCGGTTCTGATCGATTATGCACATACCGGCATGGTTGCAAAGTTCCCTACTTTGATAGTGTGTTGTTTTGTGTATCTGGCCGCCATACAATCACTGTTTTCCGGCCTGATATTGTCGAATCTGGCACTGGCTAACCGCCGTGAGTTCGAGTTTAATCTGACAACGTTGAATTCCCGTATCTCCCATGGGGATTGACGTCACACCTGCTTATGAATAAGAGACTGAGTGGTCTCGATCTGTACAGGATCATCGGCTGTGCGTTCGTGATCATCAACCATTGCAATTCCAAAGTTTTAGCTCAGGTTACGCCCAAGTCGCTCGCGTGGTATGTGACTGTGGGCGTTATCTTTATCACCAAGATCACCGTGCCCGGATTCTTTATGATCACGGGTTACAATCTGCTGCATCGCAGCGATGATTTCCGGGTTTATGTAAAAAGAATCGTCCGGATAGCCGTCGTACTCGCGGTAATGTCACTTTTCTACCATGTATGGCATATCTTGGCGCACACATATCCGACGGGGCTTCCGGAGGGAGCAACAGCACTTCAGAAGGCCGGGGCTTATATCACCGGATACGCACGTGCGTTGTGGCGGGACGGAGCAACGGATGCGTTTTGGTATCTGTACACATATCTCGGGCTTATGATCATGATGCCGGCATTGCAGAGGGTTGCGGCGATGTTTTCCGGAAAAGATACAGACTCAGAGGGGGTGTATGGCAGGCGGACACTCGTCTGTGTCATTTTTGCAGCCCTGATCTATGTCTCCGTGATCCCCTCCGTGTCGATCATTTGGCCTGAGGCAGCCATGAACCCTCATTTTGAACTGCCGATGATCGGGTGTGCTGTGATTTATCTCTTCATAGGCCACGCATGCTATCTGTATCGTGATGAACTGCGTGCGGGGGCCGGATTAAAGGTGAGCGATCTGTGGCTGATCGGTGTGTTTCTGGCGTCTTTTGCGGGAAATATGCTCCTGTCAGAACTTGAATTCAGAATGACAGCAGGTGCAAGCTTCGTATCTTACTCTGAAATAGAGACTCTGTTCATGGTGACGGAGAGCGTGGCGGTTTATTGTTTCCTGATCAAATTGAGGGCCGCCGGAAGTTTGGGACGAGTGATCGGTTTTCTTGCACCGGCTACGTTCGGTATATATCTGTTTGCTGATTTTGTGTGCACATGTACGCATATGATCTATTGGAATATGTGCAGGTTTATGAACAGGATCTTTGCCGTAGCGATCCAGGATATCGTAGCATTCGCTGCTGCACTGTGCATCGTCCTGGTTCTCAGACTCATCCCGGAGGTGCGTAAATGGATCTGAAAAAGGAAGGACGCGCATCTAAAACCTATGTGTATATATCCTGCCTTGTAATGATCGGCGCATTCGTTGTGGTGTGCATGATCTCATTTTTCTCCGAGTTCGGTAAGCATCCCGATGAATTCGATGTAAGAGCATGTATGGACTGGTGCATGAGCCGGTGGATATGGCCGGATATGCGGCAGATGGGACTCGGTCTGGGTGACACATACAGCGGGTACGGATATACCAAAGTCTGCAATTATACACCTTACTTTCTGATATTCAGTAAAATATCATATGTTTTCAAACAATTTATGGAGAATCTGCCGTATTATCGGATGCCAAATCTTCTTTTAATGGCGTTTCTGATAGTGTATATAATCCGCAAAATACGTGATAATAACTGGCTTATGCTTGGATTTGGCATATGTGTACAAGCCTGGTACATATTCGCATATGTGACTGCTGATGCCGAAGATTTCCTTCTGGCATTCATATCGATCGCGATGCTGGCAGACAAAGACAGCTTTCTATGGAGAACACTTTGCGTCGTGGAGCCGAACGGACGGACTGACGCAGAGGATAAACACCCTGTCCGGATATTTGACCGGCGGGTTGTCTTCGGCTGTATCATTTTGGGAATCATGTACGGCCTGATGTTGCTCGGAAAACCTTACTATTTCGCCACTTTGTTCCTTACGTTTATTATCCTGCTATTCCATTTAATTAAATCAGAAGTTAATAATCAAAAGGCTTTGCTTGGCCGATATATCCTGATAGCCGGCGTTGCATTCTCCATTCTGGCCGGCCGGGCTCTGCTTGATCTCCATTATTATGGATTCGATAAAGCGCAGGCTGAAGCACAGATGTCGGAGAAGTATTCCGACTATGATAAGAACCCGACCACACCGATAGAGGAACAGACTCCTACATATCATATGGCTTCCAAAGGTTATGCCCTCTCGGATCTGTTTGATTATGAGCCGAACTGGTTCGCATTGTCATATAAGTCTTTTGTGGCTGCAAGCATATACTACGACGGACATATGCTGTTTTTCACCGTTATCGGTCTTCTATATATTGCGATCTATGTCTGGCTTGGGATATATCTGTGCAGGCACGGTGACGTTCCTGTATTTGTTTTTTGCACTGTTCTCAATATAGGGAGCGTTGTTGCCTCCATTTTCAATTCATATCTGATAGACTGCCAGCCACAGGGGCGTTATCTGTTGCCGATCCTGCTGGCAACGTGTTACCTCGGCAGCAGAGCCACAGAATTGTGGGAAAGAAAAGCGTTCCGTATCGTTGTTTTGGCGGCATCCTGCATATCTCTGCTTTTCTTTGGACTGGTCGAGACACGCACATTTATCGACCTCGGGTATGTGAGAAATCTTTTGTCTGTGTAGTATTTGTGGTAAAATTAAAGTTGCGACTTTTATCGCAACTCGTAAGGATGCGTTGCATTCTTACATATACATGTAGCTATCTGAAAAATTCCGGAGGTTGCTATGAAAGGTATCATACTCGCCGGTGGATCCGGCACGAGATTATATCCGTTGACTAAAGCTATATCGAAGCAGATCATGCCGGTGTATGACAAACCGATGATATATTATCCGCTGTCGACACTTATGCTGGCCGGTATCAGAGAGATCCTGATCATATCAACCCCGAGAGACCTTCCGGTTTTTGAGGAGCTTTTCGGAACGGGAGAGCAGCTGGGACTCAGGTTTGAATATGCGGTTCAGGAAAGCCCGCGGGGACTTGCCGATGCGTTCATCATAGGCGCAGATTTCATCGGTGATGATAATGTGGCTCTGGTGTTGGGCGACAATATTTTCTATGGACAGAGCTTTTCCAAGGTGCTGCGTGAGGCGGCATCCAGACAGAAGGGAGCCACCATTTTCGGCTATTATGTTCGTGATCCCAGGGAATATGGCGTGGTTGAGTTTGATGAAAACGGCATGGCCATCTCCATAGAGGAGAAACCCGAGAATCCGAAGAGCAATTATGCGGTACCGGGGCTTTATTTCTATGACAATGATGTGGTGGATATCGCGGCGAACGTGAAACCCTCTGCCAGAGGTGAGATAGAGATCACCAGTATCAATAATGAGTATTTAAGCCGTGGAACCCTGCATGTAGAGACGCTCGGACGCGGTTTTGCGTGGCTGGATACGGGCAACCATGATTCCCTGCTCGATGCGGCTGACTTTGTTTCCGCTTTTCAGAAGAGACAGGGGCTGTACATCTCCTGTATCGAGGAGATCGCATATAAGAGAGGCTTCATCAATAAGGACCAGCTTATCAAGCTGGCTGAGCCGCTGCTTAAGACCGATTACGGCAGGTATCTGCTCGAGGTGGCCGAAGGACTGTAGGGCCGAAGGATTTAGAACACGATGAGATCGAAATGGGTCAGGCAATCTATTCTGATGGGAGTGATCATGGTCATCGGCATTCTGGTGCTGGTGCTTGTGATGAACTGGGATACCATCAGGAGACGATTCGGACATCCTGCACCTGCTCCCGTGGTCGAATCCGATCCGGAAGCTGAGGGCGGGCAGATCGGTGATGATCTGAGCGGTTTCATGAGTGATGAGAATTTTTTCGATAAAGGCTCGTCACAGTTTCACTCGGATGTAAATATTGAGACCGGCATCAAGGTCAACGTGATGATGGATTCCATCGGCCAGGATCTGAGGATCATGGTCATCGATGGGATGGGGCATCTGGTGACGGGGCAGAAGTTCGTGGCTGATGTCGAAGGTGTCGGAATATATACGGATGATGATATGGATGGCATCATCTATGTGGATCATCTCCGTGAAGGCGATTATTTTGTCAAGCTGGCCGAGCTTGAGGGATATATAGTTCCACATACCAAGACTATGATCAAGATCAGCAAGGATCTGGAGTTCAAAGCACTGAGCGACATCGCTTTTCTCGTGCTTACCGAGGATCAGGTCGATGTGAAGGTCGAGGATACCGAGAAGAGATCGGCTGAAGTCGAGGGCGATGGCAGCGAGAATATCGACGCAGACGCATATACGGATGCGGGAAAGCTGGGTATAGACGTCTCCGGTCATAACGGTGAGATCGATTGGGAGGCCGTGAAGGCCGCCGGCATAGAATATGCGATCATCAGATGCGGATACAGAGGAGCTTCATCGGGATCGTTGATCCTGGATTCGTATTTTAAAGAAAACATGCGCGGAGCGATCAAGGCCGGCATTCCCGTGGGTGTGTACTTTTTCTCACAGGCTGTAAACGAGACCGAGGCCATCGAAGAGGCCAGTATGGTGGTCGAGGAATGCAAGCTCTATATGCTCGATCTGCCGATATTCATAGATTCCGAGTCAGCAGGCGGATCGGGGCGTGCAGATGATCTGGATGTGGAAAAGAGGACCGCGATCACCAGAGCATTCTGCGAGACTATCGCGAATTCCGGATATGAAGCCGGTGTATATGCTTCGAAGAACTGGTGGAACAAAAAGCTCGATGCCGAGCAGCTGACGCTGTATCATTCGTGGCTTGCACAGTACACCGAGGAACCCGACTACGAGGGCTACTACGACTACTGGCAGTATACCTCCAAAGGCAAGGTTGACGGTATCGAAGGCAAAGTGGATCTGAATATACGTTATAGATAATATAGGGCCTTGGCAGATATATACAAAACGATTAACAAGAATCGTAGAAATCAGACTCGAAGCGTCGCACGAGTAGCTCAGTTCCGACGTGTTTGAGCGAGGTACGAGTGAGTTGTCGGAACGTGCGTGCTCGAAGAGGCTGAGTGTACTGATTTCACGGTTCGCAGTTTGTTTTGTATATATCTGTCAAGGGCCGGATATATAAGGACGGGGAAAACAACATGGGTAAGATCACAGTGGAAACATGTCATATCGAAGGACTTAAAGTCATAACTCCCGAAGTTCACGGCGATGCCCGGGGATATTTCGTGGAGACCTATCACAAGCAGGCATACAGTGAAGCCGGCATCACCCAGGAGTTCGTGCAGGATAATCAGTCAGCTTCCAAACGGGGCGTACTTCGAGGCCTGCATTTTCAGATCGAACATGCACAGTCGAAGTTGGTGCGCGTGATCTCCGGTGAGGTTTTTGATGTAGCTGTGGATATGAGAGAAGGCTCACCGACATACGGACAGTGGTTCGGAGTGGTGCTTTCCGCAGAAAACATGAAGCAGTTCTATATCCCGAAGCATTTTGCACACGGATTTCTCGTGCTGTCCGAATATGCTGAGTTCTGCTATAAGGTTACCGATTTTTACCATCCGAATGATGAGAGCGGTATCATCTATAATGACCCCGATATAGGCATCGAATGGCCGATTCCCGAGGGAATGGAGCTGATCATGTCCGATAAGGACACCAAATGGGGCCGGCTCAAGGACCTGGGATAGGATAACCGGTACATGAAAGGCAGACTTAAAAGTAAACCGCATATCTATAAGAAGATAGTGATCACAGCCGTGATCCTGTTGTGCATCGTGCTGGCGCTGCTCATTCTTTTCCATCAGAATCCGATGGATGATCCCGGAACAACGAGACTCAAGAAATTCAGCGGAATATCGCTGGTTGGGGTGGCGTGCGTTCTTTTTTGCATCTTTTTCGACCAGCTTAAAGCCATTCCGCTCGAGCTGTATCAGAGCAAAGGCCTGATCTGGAAACTGGCGAAAAATGACTTCAAGAAACGCTATGCCGGATCGTATCTGGGTGCTGTCTGGGCGATGGCTCAGCCTGTTGTGACCGTGCTGATGTACTGGATAGTATTCGACAAGGTGTTCAATACGCGGTCTCAGATGATCGCAAGTGGCGTTGAAGTGCCGTATGTACTGTTTCTGACTGCAGGTCTGGTTCCGTGGTTCTTTTTCCAGGAGGGAGTAAACCACGGCATGATGGCGATGATCGAGTACAATTATCTCGTCAAAAAGGTCGTGTTCAACATATCCGTGCTGCCGATTATTAAGGTTATCGGTGCATGGTTCACTCACATCTTTTTTGTGGGAATCCTGATCCTGGTATCCAGCCTGTATGGCTATTATCCGACTGTATATACGATCCAGATCGTGTATTACGACCTGTGTCTTTTCCTGCTGGTTCTGGCACTGGGGTATATCAACTGTGCTGTAGTGGTATTCTTCAGGGATCTCCAGCAGATAGTGGCGATCATACTCCAGATCGGCATGTGGGCAACGCCCATCCTCTGGGATATCCACATGGTTCCCGACCAGCTTAAACCTCTCTTTAAACTCAATCCCATGGTTTATATAGTGAACGGCTTCAGGATGTCGATGTACTCCGATGAGTGGTTCTGGCAGCATTTTTACTCGAGTGCATATTTCTGGATCCTGTTGCTTTTGCTGTTTACGTTAGGGTCGATGATGTTTAAAAAATTGAAAGTACATTTCGCGGATGTGCTGTAGGCGTGTTGATATATGAGTGACATTAAGAAAAAAGATGACAACAACATAGCGATCAGCGTCCGCCATGTGGATAAAGTCTACAAGCTGTACGATAAGCCGTCGGACCGGCTGAAGGAAGCCCTCGGTCTGGCGAAGTGCAAGCATACGGATCATAAGGCCTTAAGTGATGTAAATATGGAGATCCGCAAGGGCGAGACTGTCGGGATCATCGGTACCAACGGATCCGGAAAATCCACTATTCTCAAGATCATTACAGGTGTTCTGAATCCAACCGCCGGTGAGGTGGAGGTCGATGGACGCATCTCGGCACTGCTCGAACTCGGTGCCGGCTTCAACATGGAATACAACGGTATCGATAATATCTACTTAAACGGTACGATGATCGGATTCTCGAAAAAAGAGATAGACGAGAAGATGGAGTCTATCCTGGAGTTTGCCGATATCGGAGAGTATGTTTACCAGCCGTGCAAGACATATTCGAGCGGTATGTTCGTGCGACTGGCTTTCGCCGTGGCTATCAATATAGATCCCGAGATACTTATCGTGGACGAGGCATTGAGTGTCGGAGACGTGTTTTTCCAGGCAAAATGCTACCACAAGTTCGAAGAATTCAAGGCCATGGGCAAGACGATACTCTTCGTAAGTCATGATTTAAGCTCGATCGCGAAGTATTGCGACAGGGTGGTGCTGTTAAATCGAGGTGTAAAGCTCGGCGAGGGTGCCCCCAAAGAGATGATAGATGCTTATAAGAAGGTCCTGGTGGGGCAATATACGCTTCCCGAGCCCGGTGAACACCGGCTGCTGGATGATGAGGAACTGAGGGATGTTGCGGCAAAGGCTGTGGACAGATCCGATGCGGCCGACGGTGACAGCATGCGCTCTGCCGATGAGGTTGCGAGCACAGGTGCAGGCGGATCTGCGGTTTCAGCCGATGCAAATGTGAATCCCGAGCTCATAGAGTACGGATCGGGAAAAGCTACGATCGAGGAATACTACATCACGGATGAGAACGGGACACGTACATCCGCCATCATCAAGGGCTCAGATTACAGTATTCACATGCGAGTCAGGATCAACGAAGATATTCCGGGCCCCATATTCGCTTATACGATAAAAAATATACGCGGTACCGAGATAACAGGCACCAATACCATGATAGAGAAGAGTTTCCTGGAACCCGTGAAAGCCGGAGAGGTTAAGGAAATCACGTTTACACAGCATATGAACCTGCAGGGCGGTGAATATCTGCTGAGTCTGGGCTGTACGGGTTTCGAGGAGGATTCATTCACGGTATATCACAGATTGTATGATGTACTCAATCTGACCGTTATCTCGGATAAAGACACTGTAGGATACTATGACAGCGAGTCGAGAGTGACCGTTAAATAACACATGTGTATCCTAAAAAGGTTGATTTTACATGGGTTTAGATACCACATCTGAAGAAAAAACGAATAAAAAGATCGAAAGCATCGGAAGAGTAAATCTGGATTTAACCTATTACAACGGTGAGGATAAGTACTCTGACGGACAGGTGGAAGATGATCTGCTCGAGATAGCGAGAGACCGCTCCCCGGCGGAGTTTCAGGACATTATAGAGGAATCTGCCAGCTGGCCGGTACTGTATCACCTTTCGGAACTTCGTGAGAACATCGTGGAATGGCTTCCTGTGGATAAGTCCATGAAGGTGCTGGAAGTAGGGGCCGGATGCGGTGCGATCACAGGTAAACTCTCGGAGAAAGCAGGGAGCGTGGCTTGCTGTGATCTGTCGTACAAACGCAGCAGGATTAACGCCTACAGACATCAGTTCTGCGATAACATCACGATTCATGTCGGGAATTTCACGGATGTGGAAAAGTCTCTGGATCGTGATTTTGACTATATCTGCCTGATAGGCGTGTTTGAATATGCCAGAGGCTATGTGGACAGCGAGGATCCTTACGGAGACTTTCTGAAGCTCATACACTCGCATCTTAAGCCGGGCGGAACCGTGGTTATAGCCATAGAAAACCGCTTTGGCCTGAAATACTGGGCAGGATGCAAAGAGGATCATCTCGGAACATATTTCAGCTCCATTGAGGGCTACCCGGATGGCGGAGTGGTGCGTACTTTCACAGATCGCAAGCTCATCGAAACGGCACGCAGAAGCGGGTTCGATGAATATCATATGTATTATCCCTATCCGGATTACAAGTTCATGACGAACCTCTATTCCGACAGACGTCTCCCGAATAAGGGTGAATTAAAGGATAACATTCGTAATTTCGATAGGGATCGTCTGCTTCTTTTTAATGAAAAAGATGCATACGATACGATACTGGATGAGGGATTGTTTAATCTGTATTCGAACTCCTATATGATGGTCCTCGGGCCCGAGCCGGGTGTGAAGTTTGCCAGATACAGCAATGACAGGGCCAGACAGTATCGTATCGTTACCGAGATGATCGAGCAGGACGGAACCTGTGTGGTGCGGAAGCGTGTACTGAATGAGGATGCCGCTGGGCATTTGAGTGAAATGGCCGGTGCCTATAAGAAGCTGGCAAAGAGATATTCGGGACGTGACTGCAAGCTGTCGATAGCTCCCGCGAGACTGTCGGAGGACGGCCTTACTCTTGAGTTTGATCATGTAAAAGGTGTATCACTTGAGGAACTGCTGGACGACTGCTTAGCTCGAAACGACCAGAATGGGTTTGTTGAACTCTTCAAAGAATATATGAAGCGTATTTCCTACGGAGAAGATAAGGCGGATATCACGGATATCGATCTGATCTTTTCCAATATTCTTGTGAACGGAGACAAGTGGACCGTCATAGATTATGAGTGGACTACTTCTGAGGTGTGGAAGGCCAGAGACCTTGCATTCAGGGCGATCTACTGCTATGTACTCGAAGATAAAAAGAGAGATAAATTAAGTTTAGATTCAATTATTGAACTGTTAAACATCAATCCATCCACTGTGGTGGAATTGCGGGAGCAGGAGGTGTCTTTCCAGAAAAGCGTTACTGCTAACCACAGATCGCTTGCGGAGATAAGAGAGCTTATAGGTTACAGGGCAGTCGATATAGAGACGATCGAATCAGGCAGTGCAGGGCCGGAAACGGGGTTAAATATGCGTCCGCAGGTTTATGAGGATACCGGGCGCGGATTTAACGAGGAGGAATCCTATTTTGCTGACGGCTTTCCCTTTACCATGGAGGTTCCTTCCGGCCGAAAGGCTATGAGAATCGACCCGTGCAGCTCTTTTTGTCTGGTGAGCATAGGTGAGATCACATGGAACGGAGTGCCTGTTCCGCGTGGCATGCTCTCATTCAAGACTAACGGGCGTAAAGTCGGGCGTGATACATATGCTTTTGCAACATCGGATCCGGGATTCACGATCAGCCTGAAGGGCCTGGAGGACAGACCGATCAACCTTTTGTCCGTGGATATGAAAGTCACCGAACTGGATCCGGAGACCGCTGCACGCCTGGGGTAGCACCGTCGTCGATATTTACACGCGGGAAGCATCGGGATATATATTTAATATGTCATACGAAGAGTACACGTGGGAGAGATATTACGAGGATATCTGCCACAGACAGAAGAAACTGAATAACGCACTGGCCGTTGAACTCGGTGAGATCACAGCCAAAACAGACGAGCTGAATGTCGCATTGAATCGCGTGACAGGCAGCTCTATTTGGCGGGCTCTCGCCCCTGCCCGCAAACTCTACCATATGATACGCGGGGACGGAGTCAGTGGTTCATCCGCGCCTGCATCCGGCACCGGCAGCACATCTGCAGCTGACGGGGACAGCACATCCCCGGGCGCAGGCGGCAGTATATCTGCCCCCGGCACCATCGCCACTCCTGCGGAGATATACGCAAAACGTCTGTGGGAATACGAAGATTATTATGCTCAATGGATCCGCAAGGACCCGATCGAGAATAAATATATTACCTACAATGAGTCCGGTATGGCCCGCGTCCGTGAGAGCCGCTTTCATATTGTTTATTTTGAGGATTGCGGCGGTATGCGGGCACCTTTCGATGCATCCGTGCGAGCTCCGTGGATACTGTTCACAACCAGGGATGTGATGCTGGCCCGCGGATATGCAGAGAGACTGGAAAATGAGCTGTCCAAGCATCCTGATGCGCAGATAGCATACGCGGACGAGGATTATTATTATACTGTGGGCGCTGAATCGTCGGCCGAAACTGCTCATATCCGGCGTCTGGAGCCGAATTTTAAGCCGGATTGGTCTCCTGATACCCTTGACAGCTTCTTTTATTTAGGAAATATGGCATTGATCCGCACCGATATCGCCATTCGTGCGGATTGGATGGGGGCAAAAGACGGTCGTGCCAACGTTTATGATCTGTTTCTGCAGGTATCCGACCGCATAGGCAAACATTACGATGATCCTGCAGTCGTTCATATTCCGCAGATTCTTGCACATAACCGCGTTGAGGACATTCATTTAAATAGCGATAGTTATGAACTGTGGGTCGAGATTTCCAAACGGTTAAAAGATGATTTAGGCGCGGGAAAACTCATGTGGGGTGCCTCGGCCGAATATGACGCTGTTAAGAAGCGTTCCTTCAAGAGGCGTGGGGTTAAAGCTGGATTTTGCTCTGGCCAGAACCCCTCAGATCATCATATTTGCTATGATCTTCCGCCTAAACATCGTGTATCGGTCCTGATATTATCCAAGGATCACCCTGATCTGGTACGTAAATTGCTGACATCCTTTACAGAACGCACCGATTACGATGATCTGGAATTCATAGTGGTGGATAACGGCTCAGACCCTGATAATCGAGCACATTATGTGGATATCATTGATGAACTGGCAGGCGATTATCCGCATGAGTACATATATGAACCGCAGGATTTCAACTTTTCGGCATTGTGCAACAGGGCAGCGGAGGCAGCAAACGGCGAACTGCTCCTGTTTATGAATGATGATATTGAGGTGGTGCAGAAAGACTGGCTGCGTCTGATGGCCGGATATGCATTCAGACCACATATAGGTGCGGTGGGTGCCAAGCTCCTGTACGCAGATTCTGATCTGATTCAGCATGTGGGCGTGACTTCCATGGAAATCGGCCCGTCACATAAGCTGGTCATGTATCCCGATGATCGTATTTATTATTATGGAAGAAACAGCCTTGCTTATGATATGTTGGGCGTCACCGCGGCATGCCTGCTCATTCAGACCTCCAAGTTTGACGGTGCCGGAGGATTTGATGAGAGTTTTCCCGTAGCATATAATGATGTGGCTTTGAACATGAAACTGGCCCGCTCGGGGTTGGTTAATTTGCAATGTAACGGTGCGCTGCTCTATCATCATGAATCCATGACCAGGGGACTTGATGAAGGTGACGATGGGAAATGGAATCGACTCTTGAATGAGAAAAATCGCCTGTATCAAATCTACCCTGAATTTTTAGATGAAGATCCGTATTACAACCCGAATTTAATCGGAAATGACTCAAATTATCTGAGTAATTTCGATTACGGATACAATAATCACACCAAATGCGCAAGTGTCAGACAAATTGATGCAAGTGAACTTGCAGAATCCCCTGCTGACATCTATAAAATATCGATTGATTTCGCGGGTATCCAACCCAAGATAAGGCTGGAAGAGCCCGAAATCATTGAGGTTCGTGGGTGGTCGTTTATAACCGGAGGGGACAATTCACAGCATCTTGTGTCTCTGATACTAAAAAATAACGCTGACGGAACTATATATAGGGTTGAAAGTGATCCTGTACCCCGTTTTGACCTCGAAGAGACCTTCCCCGATGAAAAAAATAACAGGTTATGCGGTTTTGAGGTACGTGTGTTGAAAGATGATTTAGCAGAGGGGGAATACAGCATCGGAATTGAACCACTCACACTAAATCAGGATTTAAGCGATGCTGTGAGCACCGGAAAGGTCATTTATACGGAGGCCAAATTCACGGTATAGCGACTTGGCATATTCCGGCAAAACGATTAACAAGAATTTCGCGATTTGCAGTTTGTTTTGACGGAGTATGGCAAGTCGGTATACGGGATGGTAACAGCGAATATGGAAGACCAGAACTACTATATAAGTGAATATAAGTCGGAAAAGGAGCGTACCGAAGCCCTGCAGGCCAAGATCACGGCGGCGCGGAACGAGATGAATGCCACTGCGGACAGGCTGGAGCGTATCAAAGGCTCGGGACTGTGGAAGGCCAGCAAGCCGGCGAGAGACGTTATCCACTTTTTGCAGCGTACTAAGCAAAGACTGGGTGCATACGGCTCCATCCGCGGGATCATGCGCAAGGTCGACTCCAAAATGCAGGAGAGAGCAGCCCGCTCCAGCCATGGCACGAAGTCTTTCCCGGATGCCGTACGCCGCAAAAAGGAAGAAGAGACGAAATTTGACCGCGATATCGTCTTTTCCATTCTCGTGCCTCTGTATAATACGCCGAAAAAGTTCCTGATCGATATGATCGAGTCCGTGAAAACGCAGACGTACGCCGGCTGGGAACTCTGCCTGGCGGATGGTTCGGATGCGGAGCATGCATATGTGGGCGAGCTGTGTGGGCAATATGCTGCGGAGGATAAACGTATCTTATATAAGAAACTTGAGTCGAACGAGGGCATATCCGGCAATACTAACGAATGCTACCGCATGGCGACCGGCAACTTTATCGCACTTTTCGACCATGACGATATCCTGCATCCTTCGGTGTTGTATGAGTATATGAAGGTGATCTGTGAGCAGGATGCCGATTATATCTACTGCGACGAGACGACTTTTAAGGGGAACAGCGTGGACAATATGATCACGCTTCACTTCAAACCCGATTATGCTCCCGATAATCTGCGGGCTAATAACTATATCTGCCATTTCAGTGCTTTTTCCAGAGATCTGCTTGATGGCATGGAGCTTTTCCGTACGCAGTTCGACGGGAGTCAGGATCATGACATGATATTGAGGCTGACTGCCCGTGCGAAGCATGTGGTGCACGTACCGAAGCTGATGTACTACTGGCGCTCGCACAAGGCTTCCGTGGCGAAAAACATCAATGCCAAGAGCTATGCGATCGATGCCGCCAAAGGAGCTGTGGCTGATCATCTGCGGACTCTCGGTTACGAGAACTTCGAGATCACGTCAACGCGGGCATTTGAGACCATTTTCCGTATCAGATATGAGATTCAGGGCAATCCGAAGGTATCGATCGTCATTCCCAACAAGGACCACGTCGAGGATCTGAAGCGGTGCATTACTTCGATTCTTGAGAAAAGCACATATGACAACTACGAGATTGTGATCGTGGAGAATAACTCCGTGACAGACGAGATCTTCGCATATTATGAGGAATTGAAGTCTCATCCGAATATCCGTGTGGTCACTTGGGAAGGTGAGTTCAATTATTCCGCCGTCTGCAACATGGGGGTCAGGGAGTCAGCCGGAGAGTATATTCTGCTGCTGAATAATGATACAGAGGTCATCACACTCGACTGGATCGAAGAACTGCTGATGTACGCACAGCGTGCGGATGTGGCTTGTGCGGGCGCGAAACTGTACTATCCTGACATGACGATCCAGCATGCCGGTGTCGTGATCGGATTGGGAGCTCACAGAACCGCCGGACATACCCACTATATGATGCCGGTGACGAACCTCGGATATATGGGACGTCTGTGTTATGCCCAGGACGTGACAGCCGTGACGGGAGCGTGTCTGATGGTATCGCGTGCAGTTTATGACGAAGTCGGCGGGCTGGAAGAGAGCTTCCGCGTGTCATTGAACGACGTCGATTTCTGTCTCAAATGTCGTGGAAAAGGCTATCTCAACGTATTTACGCCTTTTGCGGAGCTGTATCACTATGAATCGGTTTCCCGGGGATCGGATATGACCGGAGCCTCAGCAGAGCGATACAATGAGGAATCCGCGCGTTTCCGTGAGAAATGGGCTGCCGAGCTTGCTGCCGGCGATCCCTACTATAACCCGAACTTCAGCCTGGACCGAAGCGATTACTGCATAGTTCCGGCGCAATGGGAGTAGCGGTCCGTATATCGCCGAGTGGAGGAAACTCGGACTTTTTTTGTGGTATACTTAAGGATGTGATGTCATTCATTACATTATTTCACAAGGAGGAAAAAATATGAGCTATCAGGACGAATATCGTAAGTGGTTGGAGGATCCCTGGTTCGATGACGCAACCAAGGCGGAACTCAAGGCTATAGAGGGCGATGACAAGGAAATCGAGGATCGTTTCTACAGAGAGCTCGAGTTCGGAACCGGCGGACTGCGCGGAGTGATCGGTGCCGGCACCAACCGTATGAACATATATACCGTACACAAGGCCACACAGGGGCTTGCAAACTATATAATCAAGGCCGGAACACAGGCAAAAGGCGTAGCCATCGCGTATGACTGCCGCCGCATGGGACGTGAGTTCGCCGATATCGCTGCTACATGTCTGGCAGCAAATGGTATAAAAGCCTACGTATTTGATGAGCTCAGACCCACTCCGGAGCTGTCTTTTGCAGTCAGGGAACTCGGCTGCACAGCCGGTATCAACGTGACCGCCAGCCACAATCCTCCCGAATACAACGGATACAAGGTATATTGGGAAGACGGTGCTCAGGTCACTCCCCCTCACGATACAGGCATAATCGGCGAGGTTCAGGCGATCAGCAACTACAGCGATTGCAAGAAAATGACTGTAGATGAAGCTAAATCAGCAGGTCTCTATGAAGAGATCGGTTCGGCTATCGATGATAAGTATATGGCAGAGCTCAAGAAGCAGATCATCCATCCCGATGTTATCGCTGCTGTGGCAAAAGACATTAAGATCGTATATACACCCCTTTGCGGAGCGGGAAACAAGCCTACACAGAGGATACTTAAGGAACTCGGCTTCGAGAATGTATATGTAGTTCCCGAGCAGACCGGGCCGGATCCGGATTTTACCACGCTTGATTATCCTAATCCCGAAGATCCTAAGGCATTTACTTATGCGCTGAACCTGGCTAAGGAGAAAGATGCGGACATTGTGCTCGCTACCGACCCTGATGCCGACCGTCTCGGTGTATACGCCAAGGATTCAAAGACCGGCGAATATATGGCTTTTACCGGAAATATGTCAGGTATGCTGATCGCAGAGTACATCCTGCGTGAGAGAAAAGCCACAGGTACCATGCCCGCCAACCCGACTATGGTAACGACTATAGTAACCACAAACATGACTTTCCCGATCACTGCGAGCTACGGCGTCAAGCTGATCGAGGTTCTGACAGGCTTCAAGTACATCGGTGAGCAGATCAAGCTCTTCGAGCAGGCCGGCAACAAGAACAACAACTATGTATTCGGACTTGAGGAGTCGTACGGATGTCTGGCCGGTACCCACGCCAGAGACAAGGATGCCATCGTAGCGGTAATGATGCTGTGCGAGGTTGCCTCTTTCTGCAAAAAGAACGGCAAGACCCTCTGCGATATGATGGCCGAGCTTTACGAGAAATACGGATACTTCAAAGAGACACAGTACACGATCACCATGAAGGGTGCGGACGGAGCAAAGCAGATCCAGGCAACCATGGATAAACTCAGAAACGATCCTCCGAAGAGTTTCGGCGATATGAAAGTTCTGAAATTCAGGGATTACAAGACCGGAGAAGTATTGGACATGGAGACCGGTGCAAAATCATCAACAGGCCTGCCCACATCCAACGTACTCTACTTCGATCTGCCGGATAATAACTGGTGTTGTGCAAGGCCTTCGGGTACTGAGCCGAAGATCAAGTTCTATATGGGAGTCAAGGGAACGAGCGCAGAGGATGCGGCTAAGAAGCTTGAGGCTCTGACCGAAGCTGTAAAAGCAAATATCTGATTTGAGGAACGTCTATAGACTTACATAAAAATCCCGGCTCCGGAATGGAGCCGGGATTTGTGCATTACACGTTTACCTGATCCCGTGCCGTTTCATCCTGTATAGTCATCAAAGTTCGTCATCATATCGTGCGAAGCCTGATCGAGTGCCTGCTGGCTCTCGGATACGGTCTGCTCGGCTCCGGTTACGACCTGATCAGCGGTTTGTGCGTACCCGGGTGCCGACGGCTGAAGAGGTTCGCCGGTATTCGGATCGTATTTAGGCTGAGAGGGTGTACCGAACTGCTGATCCTGAGCCGGTTGTCCGCCGTAACCGTAAGGAGCCTGGTTCTGTGCAGACTGTCCTCCGTAACCGTAAGGAGCCTGGCTCTGAGCGGTGGCATCGTACTGCTGGCCCTGCATCGGCTGACTGTACTGAGGCTGTCCATAGCCGCCATTAGAACCATAACCACTGTTATTATATGCATCAGGACCTACATAGCCGCCTTTTATCCTGTGATAGTAGTTGGTCAGAGTGACCGATACATACGGTCCGACATAGATGATCGCCAAACCGAATGTCACAACCACCAGCAGGTACCAGAGGATGAACGAAAGGTTGAGTACAAAGAGTTCCCATCTGCGTCCCTTCATCATAGCCTTGCTGGCTGAGATGCACTGTGAGGGAGTCATATCCGGATACTCGCATAACACATATACCGCCTGGGCATAAGCGTTGACTATGATAATATAAGGGATCATCATAAGCAGAATGATCAGGTAAATCCCGAACAGCGCGCCTATAACACCCGCTATGCTTCCACTGCTTGGCATGTCGCCGTACAGAAACAGGTCCATGATATCTTCGCCGATGGTATATATAGCTCCGGCAAAGGCTATCGCGGAAATGATGATGCTTACGATGAAGAACGGGATATACCACAGAAATTCATAAATGCTGACAAGCAGGGGAGTGATGACACTGTTCTTATAATTTTTGCCAAAAGGCTCAAACAGTGTGGCAAGGCTCGGCTTGTATCCGTAAGTGATGTTCAGGTAGACCTTGGTCAGACCTACATTTATGGGCATGGTGATCATGATGAGAGCAGCCACATATACAGCCCATGCAATAAACCATACGATACCTGAGTCGGTATACTGCATTACCTTAGACGGAATCCCTCCGATAGCTCCGCCTATGAGCGAAGCAACCAGGACGCACAGGAAAGTCATCCATATCTTGCCCTGTAACTGCTGCTTCGACTGAAGTTTGATAGAAGCTCTGTCAATTTTCGGGTTCATATTCTTATCCTTTCAAAACTTTATTTAGCAGGAAATCATTCCTGATATTTAAACCATAGTATACCACAAAAAAAGTCCGAATATCTATCGACCGGCAATTGATATTCGAACATATGTTTGCTATAATAATATAAGGTGCTACCTAA
>CAMONC010000025.1 GCA_946620235.1 uncultured Lachnospiraceae bacterium
TTGTAATAGCGGATATTGGTGACTCTTATGCCGGTCTCTTCCATGACCTCACGCTGTACGGTCTCCTCGAACGTCTCTCCGATCTCGGTAAATCCGGCAACCAGTGCGTTATGTCCGTATCCGGTACGGTATCTGGTCAGGAGCAGGCAGTCGCCCTTCGTAACTCCCACTATGACCGCGGGATTGATCCGAGGATATACTGTATTGCCGCATTCGGGGCAGACCAGGGATCTCTCTGTCGTGCCGGGCTTTAAGTCAGCACCGCATCTGCCGCAGTGCCTGTTATCGGCGTACCATCTCCACAGATGATATGCCGTGAATACCGAATAGACATCGCTCATGGATGTGCCGGAGAATCTGTCACGCACCTCTCTGATCGTTACATATTCGTAGCCATCGCGCTGACAGTCCGAAAGATCCGGGCTCAGGAAGAACCTCTGCTCATCTATCGAGAACAGATATATGGTTCGTGAATTCGGCACATCTTCATGCCTGATAAATAAGATATGTCCTTCATCATCTCCCAGAAGCACTCTTCCTTTTTCATCGAAGATATAGATGACATCCCCGTCTTTAGGAGTGCATTCCCTGTATTCGTTATATAGTCTGGATGGAGCTATATCCTGTATCATATGGATCTCCCGTCATCTACTCTAGTAACTGTTTATCTCATCTCCGCTGTCATCCGTGTTCTCGAGGGCGATGATCTTTAAGTCATACTGTACGGCATCGTTTACTTTTACATGAACCGTATCGCCGACCTTATGCCCGATCAGAGCCTTGCCGACAGGCGATTCAGGAGTGATATAGCCACCCAGCGAGTTGGCACGCACGGTGGTGACTATCTTGAGTTCCTGAGTGCTGTGATCGTCGAGATACTCCACGGTGACGGTATTGTTCATGCCGACTTCGTCTTCCGCCGAGTTGTCATCGATCACATGCGCGGTCTTGATCATGTTTTCCAGATATCGGATACGGCTCTCGTTCTGGTTCTTGAACCTCTTGGCCGCATAGTATTCGAAGTTCTCGGAGAGATCACCCTGTGCACGTGCCACCTTCAGGTCCTCGAGGGCCTTGGGACGTACCACCAGTTTGCGGTGTTCTATCTCTTCCTCCATCTTGCGTATATCGGATTCCGTCAGTTTATCATGCATATCACTCTACCTCAGGGCTTCATGTCCTTGAGCGAATTGAACAGATCGATATCCGACTGCAGGACCTTCATATTCGTCGTCACTGTCTCTTCGCCCGGTCTGGTCACTGATATCTCTATTACGGTTCCTTCGCTCATGCCGCTCATGAAGAATCTCTCCATGAAGCTGATAAACTTGGGATGATTGTTCTTGAATGTGCCGAAAGCCGCCGCCATCTGCATCATTGCCTGTGGATTCATATCTGCCTCCTTATTCCGATAGTATTCTCAGTATATCTGCAGGTGTGTCGGCGATATAAGTCGCTCCGGCCTGCTTCAGTTCCGTTCTGCTGCCGTATCCGTAGAGAGCTCCTATCGAGTCGACTCCCGCCTCCACGGCACCCTCTATATCATAATGCCTGTCACCTATCATCACAACCGAACTTAAGTCCGCTCCGGTGAGTCCGATCGCTTTGCGTATCAGCGCCGCCTTGCTCGGATCCGTCATCTCGGCACCGGGCCCCACGATCAGCGGGAAGTACTTGAGCAGTCCCGTATGCTCGATAACCTTATCGGCCATGTTCTGAGGTTTCGATGTGACGACGAGCAGTGTCCTGCCTTCGGCCGAGAGTGCATCGAGCACATCCGTGATACCGTCAAACACAGGAGCTTCTTTATATGCATCGGTGTCATAGTATTCCTGGAAATATCTGACAGCCTCATCACACTTGGATCCGGAGATCCCGTAGTATTTATCAAAAGAATAGTACAACGGAGGCCCGATAAATCTGAGAAGCTTATCCCGGTCAGGTTCCTCTATGCCGAACTTCGACAACGCATGTCTCGCCGATCTGATGATACCGAACTCGGACTGTGTGAGTGTCCCGTCCAGATCAAAAAAAATGTGTGTGTATCTCATCCTGTCTCTCCTGTTTCGTATCTTCCTGCCTGTGCTTTCCACATCTGAGCATATCTGCCGTCCATCTCGAGCAGACTCCGGTGCGTGCCTTCCTCCACTATCCGCCCGTTCTCCAGCATGATGATCCTGTCGGCATCACGCGTGGTGGACAGTCTGTGCGATATATAGAATACGGTCTTGCCTCTGGCCGCCGATTCCATGGCTTTGTTCAGCTCATATTCCGCGAGAGGATCCAGTGCACTGCTGGGCTCGTCCATGATCAGTATATCAGCATCTTCATAGAATGCCCTGGAAATGGCGATCTTCTGACTCTCGCCTCCGGAGAAGTTCACGCCGAACTTATCGAACTCCGTCGTAACCTGAGTATCTATGCCATTTTTCAGCGACTTCAGCCGTCTGCCGAAGCCAGCCTGCTCGAGCGCACGGACTATATCCGGCCCGGTACCCGGCTCCATGACCGACATTACCACATTTTCTCCGAGACTGGCACCATACATCTGATAATCCTGGAATACAACCCCGATATGCTTACGCAGATCCGAAGGACGGTACTCTCTGATATCATGACCGCGATATACGATCTCGCCTTCGGTGGGATCATAGAGACGCATCAGCAGCTTGATCAGTGTGGTCTTTCCGGCACCGTTATAGCCTACTATGGCGATCTTCTCGCCGGGCCGTACACTCAGAGTGATATCTTTGAGCGTGTAGGGCATTTCATCCTTATATCTGAAGTTCACGTTACGAAGCTCTATACCCGTGCCCGAGGCAGGTACTGCCACGCCTTCGTCCCGTTCTATATGCGGTTCGTAATCCAGGAAAGCACGTATCTTATCAATATACAGACTGTTCTCCTGTGCCTTCGGGAATATGTCTGCCAGATTGACCATGCCTCGTCTTAAGCTGCCGGTCCTGTTGAAAAGGACCACTGCATTGCTGTAATCGATCGTATGAAGCACGGCCGCCTGGAATACCAGATATGTGATATAGAGTCCGTCCAGCAGGAAGTCACCGACCATATATTCATTGGTAAACGTAAGCAGGGATCTCTTTTTGCCGACTTCTTTCTGTATACATGCTATATCATCATCCGCCTGCATGAACTCCTGCTCCAGTTCCTCACCGACTCTGGGATGAAGCCTGAGTTCGCGGGCATAGTCATTAAGATAAAATACACGGCTTACGTAGTTACGTTTTCTTTCAAGCGGATTGACCCTTAGCCTCACATCATAGTTCAGCTTATTGATGACCTTCGATACGAAGAATCTGAGTACAAACGAAGCAAGTACAAAGAGTATGCCGGCCGCATCAGTCATCAGATAGAATATGCCCGTGGTAAACAAAACCGTCAGTGCCTGAACTATGAGGTTACACATGGTCAGGAACCTGTCTATGGAACTCTCCGCTTCGGCTACCGCCAGCACGAAATCATTGTAATACTCCGGATCGTCATAGCAGTTTAGGTCTATCTGTGCGGCTTTTGCATACATCTGCTCCTTCAGGGCACGATACAGCTTCGGTTTGGTCCTGTAGGTCCATCCGTGTATGAAGAATCCGTCCGGGATGATCTGGATCGCGTTGATGATCAGGATGATACCGATGAAAAGCAGTGCTTTCCAGAACGGTTCATGATACTCCGCGCAGTGAAGCACATATCTGATGCCGAGCACATGTTCCAGGAAAATGATACCCTGGTATCTGAACCCGTCATAAAGGAAATAGATCATGTATCCGGGAGCAGTCTTAAAGCACAGGCGCCAGAGATACAGCTGATTTTGGATCACTCTCTTCATGCAGGCTCACCTCCGTCCGTCAGGGCCAGATAGTTCTTAGCCTGCTTCGTATACATATCGGCATATATCCCGTGCTTATCCATCAGCATGCGGTGGTTGCCTTCCTCCGCCACGCATCCGCCCGACAGCAGATATACCCAGTCCGCGTTCTGTACGGATGAGAGTCTGTGGGATATGAATACGAGTGTATTGTCGCTACAGCACTCATATATGTTGTCAAACAAAGTAGCCTCGGCTATCGGATCCAGTGCACTCGAAGGTTCATCGAATATCTTGAACGGACACTCCTGTACAAATGCCCTGGCAACAACTATTTTCTGATATTCACCGCCGGAGAGCACTGCTCCGTTATCATCAAATTCATGTGTCAGAGTGGTATCCATGCCCTTCGGCAGGGACATGACTTTCTCATACACTCCCGCCTTCTCAAGGGCATCGCGTACACGGCTCTCCCTCTCCTCCGCCGGGATCTGCTCTCCCATGATCACATTGTCGATCACGGACATCGACAGCATACGATGATCCTGAAAAGCCGTCGCAAAGAGCGCTCTGTATTTGAGCAGATCATACTCGCGTATATCCCTGCCGTTTAACAGTATCACTCCGTCTGTAGGATCATAGAACCTGAGCAGCAGCTTAATCAGGGTCGTCTTGCCGGCACCGTTATGTCCGACCAGGGCATACGTCTTGCCACCGCGGAATTCCATGTTCAGATGAGACAGGACTTCTTTGTCTTTATATGAGAAAGATACATCACGAAACTCGATCGACTTTATCTCACTGCCGGGATCGATGCCGGGGCTGTCCTCGGGGATCTTTGCTTCATAATCCAGAAATGTGCGCAGATATTCCATGAACAGACCGTTCCTGAACAAGCTCGTAAGCGAGTCAGTGAAGCCGATGAGTATCCAGGTCGTGGACACCATCATGCTCGTGATGACCGCGAGCTGTGCCAGGCTCATGGTGCCGCTGACCAAAGTCCTGTATGCTCCGTATATCAGCAGCCCCTCGAATATGAAGGTAAATGTGAACATGACATAGAGCCAGTGAAGGACCATGGCTTTCTTCGTGTACTTACGTGTAACATCGGCCAGTCCCGTGATAGCCTCACGGTACTGCTTCTGCATCAGTTTGAACACATCGGTCAGACGTACTTCCTTCGCATACTCGGGGAGGTACA
Organism: uncultured Lachnospiraceae bacterium; assembly: GCA_946620235.1. Taxonomy (GTDB): domain Bacteria; phylum Bacillota; class Clostridia; order Lachnospirales; family Lachnospiraceae; genus XBB2008. The sequence continues at coordinate 5,025 of CAMONC010000025.1, forward strand.
TCACGCGGTTGATGTAAGCTATGCGGCGGTTATGAGGAGCCATATCCTCGTTACGCTGATAGTCCAGTCTGCTGATCGCTCTGTTGAACACGAAGTTGCCTATGATCGGAAAAAGAATGAACAATACCGAGATGGGATCCACCTGGTACATGAACACAAACGCGCATACACTGGCTATGGCACCGAACACGGCGCCGAATACGACCTCTACGGTAAAGATGAGCCTCTCATCCGCTTTCTCCATGGCCAGCGTATACTTGTCATAGAAATCGCTGTTCTCGAAACACTCGAGCTCGACATTTCTCGACTTGCGGAAAAGCTTCAGATACAGACCTTTATTGACTACCGCCTGCGAAAAAGGATAGATGCTGCCGTTTAAGAAACTGTTGTACAGTGACATCCCGCCGGATACCACACCGACGATGATGACGAATATCATGATATGCCCGAAACTGTCTCCGTTTTCCAGAGAATTGATGACATACCGCATAAAGAAAGCACTGTAGAACAGCCACTCAAAGTATCCGAGGAACCTGCTCACGGCCTTATGTATCACCAGAGACGGACATATATTAAAAAGCAGACCGCACGCATAGATATTGTTCCTGAGTGCCCTGCTTTTTTTGATCCTGTCTTTATTGTCTTTTGATTTTTCTATATTGGGATTATTCACCGGTATAATGCTCTGACTGCGATGAAGCAGCCAGTGTTCTGTGCGGCATTCTGCTCATTGCTATATATCCTAACACGACTCCGACAAAACACACAACACTTCCGGTTATGAGCATCACTACGATCCCGAGATGGTCAAGTATCACTCCGCTGACCAGATTGGAGAAGACTCCGCCCAGAGTGATCGCACTCGTGATGAAAGCCTGACCCTTGACCTGATCAAGCTCATCCATGGTACGGCTCACGTAATATGCCCCTGCGGGGATAAATACTGCATAGGCGAAGAGCTGGAAACACTGGCTCAAATAAAACATCGGCATTCCGTGTGCGAATACCAGTATCAGTATCTTGATGAAAAAGGCGATACCCGAAATGATCAGCAGCTTCTGATCCGAGATCTTCTTAAGGACTATGCCGATCAGCGCCATCACTGGCAGCTCCAGTATGGCCTGGAGGAAATTCGCATAGCCGAGTTCGGTCTCGGCACCGCCCAGGCTGCGTATGATCTGGATCATGAAATCATTGATCATATTATGAGCAAAGAAAAAGCATACGGTCGCGACCATGAACAGAGTGTATGCGGGATACATGCGTGCAAACTCTATGGGATTATTATGGGCTGTGTGCCTGTCTTCTGTCCGTGCCTCCTCTGCATCTTCAGATACGGCTCCTTTGGGCTTAATGAACGTGATGATCAACACCAGCGATACTGCCATCACTGCGATCGTGACCACCGGCAGCAGCATCACACCGTGTTTCTCCACGGCGCCACCTATGAATGCGCTGGTAACCGCGAAGCCTGCCGAGCCCAGTCCCCTGGCCAGACCGTAAAGGATATTGCAACCCGCCTTCTGGTACTCGAAGCACAGGGCGGTCATGACCGGCTGATATGCGAACTGGATCATGTATATGATCGCGTATACGATGAATATGATGAGCTTGCTGTTCTGTACGAACATGAGAATGACCGATCCGATCAGGATGACCAGAACGGATATCATGATAAAGCGCCTGTTCGTAAGCGGTCCGGGCTTGTCGATAATACCTGCGATGACAGGTTGCGCCACGGCCGAGATAACATTTGCGATGGCAAGCAGTATCCCGATCTCCGTATTACTGAAACCGTGCGCGAGCAGATAAACCGCTGCGCACGCGTGTACAGTACAGAATGCCGCAAAATAGGCTATGTTAAGTAACGCATATTGTACAGTTTTCATTCAGTATCAGTTATCCAGTATCTCTGAAGCTTCTTTCATCAGGTCTATGATCGGCAGATGCTGAGGACATACTCTCTCGCACTGACCGCAGGCGATACAGGCCGATGCTCTGCCACTGCGCTGTACGAGACCGTTATAGAAGTTCTTGCTCCTCCAGTCATCGGGATAGCGCCTGAGTGTGTTGATGGTACGGAATACATCGGGGATGCTGATCTTCATCGGGCATCCGTCGCAGCAGTATCTGCAGGCCGTACATCCTATCTGAGGCATGCTCAGTATCTCTTCGGTCACTTCATTGACCAGAGCAAACTCACTGTCGCTGATAGGTTCGAAATCCTTGAACGTAGCTATGTTATCATCCATCTGCTCTTCGTTCGACATGCCAGAGAGGATAGTCATCACGCCGGGCTGTGATCCCACGAATCTGAGAGCCCATGAAGCTACGGATGCATCAGGTCTGGCTGCCTTGAACTTCGCTTCGATCTCGGGTGCCATATTCGCGAGCATGCCGCCACGTACAGGCTCCATCACGATGATCGGGATATTTCTCTCATGAAGTATCTCATATAATCTCTGCGATCTGACAACCGGATTGGTACGATCCAGATAATTATACTGTATCTGCACGAACTCAATCTCGGGATGAGCATCCACGATCTCCTCGAGGAGCTCGGGACTGCCGTGGAAAGAGAATCCGAAATGCCTGATCTTACCGGCTTCCTTCATCTTCACGCCCCATGAGAAACAGTCGTACTTCACATATGTATCATAATTCGAACCGTCCTCAATGGAATGAAGCAGATAGAAATCAAAATAATCAACGCCGGCACGCTCCAGCTGCTCGTTGAACAGTCTGTCCACATCCTCGGGCTTGTGTATCTCCCATGCGGGAAGCTTGGTCGCTATCATGAAGCTGTCACGGGGATAACGCTTTACAAGTGCCTCTCTGGCAGCAACCTCCGACTTGCCTCCGTGATATACGTATGCGGTATCGAAGTAATTCATCCCGGCAGCCATATACTTATCAACCATACGGCATACATGCTCGTGATCGATCACACCGTCCTTTTCGGGCAGTCTCATCAGTCCGAAACCGAGTTTTGGCATTTTGGTCAGGTCAATACTCATTTACAATCTCCTTTCAGAACCTTCTCAAACCCATATGTATTTACCGAAAATACCGGGTTCGAGTACTACGTCCGCTACATATTCTTCCCGTTCTTCAAAGTCTTCTCTGACTGTAATCTTATTTGCAGGGAATTCCCATCCGTTATCAACACACTTAAGTGCTTTCACCGGACGGCTCGTATGTATCCTGACGCGATCTGTGTGCAGATCCGCCTTCGCATAACGGTACAGTATCATGCCGTTCTCATATGTGAACATTGAGAAATCAGTGCCCGTGGCATACAGATCATCTGAAAGTGTTCTGCGCAGAACATCGAGCGTAGACTTCGGCATCCTGTATATGTCAGCATCGTTATCCGGCACTGCCCATATATACATACGGCCTTTGCCATAGGTATTTCTCAGGAAAAGCGATGCATGCAGGTCTCCGCTTCCTCCGTTCAGGAGTGACCAGCCGTCATTGTTTCCATGTACAAGTTCAGGGAAAAGTATCGGTTTACGGTGCTCTATATATCCGGCTTCATCACCCGTGATATGGAATCTCGTCACGGCATATCTCCTGCCGGTCAGATGAGCCTGGGTCAGTCCTGCGTCGAACAGCCACTCCTGAGCTTCACGCATGAATCCGGTAGTGATCACCGCATCTCCGCCGTTATATACATAATCCCGCAGTTTATCTATGATATCGGGATCGGCCAGTGCTGACTCGGTCAGCAGCACCTTCGGAGCATCCGCGGGGAACACGCTTACCGGCTCTATCGGGATACCGAGCATGCCGAGGCGCATCTCGAGATGATTCTCACCTGATGATGCATGCGGAATATACACAGGAACACCGCCTGCCGCTCCTATACCATCCATCATATCATCTATGCGTGCGAGCTGCATACCCATCGCACATACAAATCTGTTGCCGACCAGATCGCTCCACTGGAAATGCATAAGCTCATGTGCCTGTGCAAATGCCGTCAGATATGCCTGCTCAAGATATCTCTCCGTAGACCAGCACTGATAAGGATCGAACCATCCGCCTCCGCATCTGCCGGGCCAGGCGTTCTGCATAAATCTGGCCAGCGAGTAGCTTAAGTACTCGGGAAGATGCTGATCGGTGTACGCGGGACTGCGAGTCTCGGTACCTATATATGTGGCATCGAATATCTCATCCTGAACTTCGGGTATATAACCCGCGAAATGATAGGATTCACGCCAGTTCGGATACTTGATGACCATTTTTACCTTGGGATTAACAGCCTTTGCCGGTCCGACTATCAGATTTGCCGAGACATCCTTCATAAGCTCTCTGCGGAAAGTCACCCAATCCGTGTCACCTTTCTCACGGATGCAACGCTCGCAGGTGCAGTTGGTGAAATAAAAGTCATCGAGAATGATCTCGTCAAAGAACTTTGCCGTGTATTCGGATATCTCCTTCATCCGGTTTCTCATGGCGGGATCTGTATAGCAGAAAGTATCGAAGATCCTTCTCTTGCCGCCTTCCGCTCCTTCGAAGTCACCTATGGTGGTTGTGATGCCTCCGGAGACCTCAACCCCCTTTGACTCCAGGAAGCTCTTCGCCATCATAAGCTGCGCTTCCTCCACATCGCAATTTCCCCGATGTGTCTCCAGATAGACTTTATCCAGGCCTATATATTTCTCGAGAAATGCATAGTCCTTATCCAGACTTTCGGGAGTAAACTGTGCAGCTACCTGCGCGGGGATATACACGACAGTTTTGAAATTCTTATAATGTCCGCCCATAAATGATCTCCTCTCTTTTTATATACCCTTTTACTTCGGAATGATGACGGTCTTCCAGGAAAACCCACAGGATCACGGTGCCCAGTGTCGATATGACCGTACCGACAATCAGCATCATATCCACACCGAACGCGTCTATGATGCGCCCTCCGCTGAATGTGGCGATCACATTCCCGAATGTCATGGCTATGCCGGCATAAGCCTGGCCCTGTGCTTTGTCATCTTCCGCAGTATATTCGTTCACATAGTACACTATACCGATAGCCAGCAGTCCCCAGCCGAACATCTGGAAGCCCTGGATCAGGAAGAATCCCGGGATATTCGCTACGGTCAGACTGAAAAAAGTCTTCAGTGTAAAGAATATTCCGGATATTCTGAGCAGATTGACCAGGCGAACTTTCTTCATGTATACGGAGAAAAGGAGCATGGTGACCAGCTCGCATACAGCCGCTATGGCCGCCGCACTGCCCATGTCGGCACTGCTCCCGCCCTTGGGTGTGACTATCTGCAATGCAAATGTATTGATCAGAGTATGACTGTAATATATGCATACCAGGCCGATCAGGACACCTGCCAGCCTCTTGTATCTCGTCAGGAAAGTATACGGATTTCCGAGTACCACCCTTTTCACCGGGGATGATGTGTCGATCTTCTTTTTGACCGGATAGGCTAAGACAATGACAGTGAGCAGAAAATACACCAGTGCAAATACGGAAGGAATGATCTGCGGACCTGCCTTGACCGATACGATACCGAATACATAAGATGCCGCTGCATATCCCATGGATCCCATGGCCTTGCCGACGCCGAAATTGAGTTCGTAACCCAGATTCAGTGCTTCCATACCGAGCGCATTCAAGAAAGGCTGAGCCAGATACAGCAGCATGATGGGTACGCCATACAGAACCGAAGTGAGGCTGGTGCTCCTGCCGGGTGTAAGCATCAGCATGATACCGAAGACTGCTATCAGGATACTGCAGACAGCCAGTACCGTCTTGCCCGATACAAAGGGATGTCTGTCCATCAGGATGCCGACTACGGGCTGCAGCACAGCGGAGACCACTCCCCCGACTGCCAGGAGTATGCCTATCTCTCCGCTCGACAACCCCACAGACAGCAGATACACGCTCGAGAACGCGGACATGACCACAAACCCGAGTGAATACACTGCCATTATGATACCGTAATACAAGGTAACATTCTTCTTCATAAATCCGATTATATATCCAGTCGGTTTTACGTTCAACCTCTTTTGCAAAAAAAAATATATGAACGGACTATGTGACCGAATCCACACTCTTCGCAAATGCTCTCCAGGTGAAGTTTTCCTGAGCCTTGATCCTGCCGGTGTCGGCAATATGCTGAGCAAGATCCGGATCACGCCTGATACGCATCGCAGCTTCTGCGATACTCTCCGTGTTCCCCAATTCAAAAGGCGCATGATCCTCCCACGGGGTGATGACCTCATCCAGGTATGCCGAGGAATCGGTCAGCGACACGCAGCCTGCCAGCATCGATGAGAATATCCTGTCATGGGCACCTGCTTTGAAATGCGGCATTACATTCAATGATATCACTGCTCTCTCCAGGGCTCTTACACAATCTGCGCTCGTCATCATCCTGCCGGTATGTATCAGGTTTTCGGGATGCTCGCACTCAAGCTGATCCCAGTCTTTGCCATAACAGTGCACCTGTATGCCGGCATCGACCAATGCACGCACCGTCTGTGCTCTGAAGTAGGATCTCACATACAGATCTACGAACACACAATGATGCATGGCCTCGGGAAAAGCTTCGTCAGGTTCATCGGGAAACGCATCCTTCAGACACTTATACAGCGTATCCTCCAGAACGAGCGACGGCTCTCTGATCATCCGATCGCATATGTCATACAGGAAATCACGGTATTCACGATCGGCGGTTTCGATCGCATCCGTGATCCCTGCCGGAGTGATATAGTTTGCTATAAATACGGCATCAATATCTCTGTCCGCAAGATGTGAGCCGGAGCAGCTGCCTATATGAGACTGCCCCCTGTATATCCCGGGTACCGGAACTTCTCCGTCTATCGGCTCATTTCCGCACAGAGGCATGAAATATACATTCTCCGTCTCCGGGTGCCATCTCCTTACATAGTCGGCATGATTCCTGTCTATGCATGCTACACTTAAATGCCTGAATCCGTGCTTCAGCAGCCCGTAATAGTATATCGGGGAATCAACTATGATATTGAGGATGTCGATCCCGTTCTCTTCCCATATGGTGGACTCCTCTCCTCCGAACTGACCTTCACCGGTCAGCCCTATGAAGTTAAAGGTGACGAGTACGCTGTTTGCTTTATCCTCAAGAGCCTCGAATGCGGATATGCTGTCAGCCGGATGCGTAACATCCCATATGAATATCTCCCTGCCCATCTCATGCAGATAAGCGGCCAGTTCGCGCGAGAAATATCCGAGAGTTTCGGTATCGCCGACTATGAGTATTATCCTCTTACGATCCATGTCACTGTGTCCTCACACCCACGACTGCGAACCTGCCGTCTTCGACCTGATAAGCGCAGGTGGACAGGACTATGTACTCATCTCCCCATCCCGACTCCACGTCCCGTATATACAGTGCCATATTGTCGATATTCTCACGCCAGTATTCATACTCCTCTTCCGTATCCAGCTGATTATATGTGTAATACTTGAAGTCATCGCTGTCCTCGGGATATATCTGCGAGTAAAATGCACATATCACCTCATACGTCCTGTGCTCGTAGATACTGTCATACTGTATGACGCTGTGTCTGTCGGCATATGATTCGTCGGCGTATTTTAGAAGCGAGCCGAACATCGTGCCGTTACGCATATTATGGCCGTGCACAAGCTGGATCGTGGTGGGCTCATACCCTTCCAGATATCCGTCCGCGCGGGTTCCTATGCCTATCTCCGAGTCAGCATCCAGTATGATGCACCCGGGCTCGGACTCACGTCCGTCGATATCGCGGTGCAGATAGTACTCATAGTCAGCCAGAGTCTGCAGTACCGGCGCATCTATCACTGTACCGTCGATATATATATAGCCTATGACAGCATTATTATAGTCATACAGTTCCCTGTATTCGGGCAGGATGGAATCTTCATAAGGAGGCGTGACTTTCTTACGTTCGGCATCCCGCAGAGCATCCTGTTCCTCGAGAGACAGCGCTTCATATTCCTCGTACGTCAGACCGCCGATATACTCGACTCTCTCCGGGGCATTCTCAGAGTTTGCCGTGTTTCCTGGATCATCGGCTTCGGAGAGTATTTCGCTTCCGGCAGTATCAGCACCCGCAGCAGTATCGCCCTCCACGGCCGAAATATCCGAAGACGCTGTACCGGAAGTATCCTCGTAATCTTCCTCGATAAAAGCATCCAGCTGCGCCTGAGTAAAGCCGTCATCTGCGGTATCTCCGCATCCGCTCAGCATCAAAGCTGCCATTATGATCAACAGGGATTTAAAGGATCTGTTCATGTGTGATTTACGTATGCTCTCATACGCGATATAGAGATTTAGATCTGATGTATTCGACAACTTTCGCCGATACCAGATCATCTATAAGCTCATCCCGGGATACAAGCTCTCTGATCTGTGTAGACGATACGGGCGGAATATGCCCGTGCAAAAAAACGCATCGGGCTTCGGGACAGATATCCGTGAGTGTTTTATGCCGGTCATCTGCTCCGATGTTCTGCCAATCACCGCTGTCCGGATTACGACCGAATACGGCAAGCGTGGCCATACGCAGGACCTCATCCGGTTTCATCCACGAACCTATGCTCGTGAGCACATCCATACCGCAGATAAAGAAAAGCTCGCTGTCAGAGTATTCTTTTTTCAGTCTGTTCAGAGTCTGATATGTATAGGTGGGATGCTCCTGATCTGATTCAAGGAGGCTGAGTTCAATATTTAAAAACGGTGTCTCTCCCCTTCCGGCCTCCGTGCCTGCGATCTCCTCCAGGGCGATCCTCACCATCTCACATCGCATATCATAGGGAGTGATGCGGCCTTTAAAATACGGCCTGCCCGCAGGGATGACCAGCAGCTTATCGAGATTCAGCTCTTCATATGCAAGACATGCCATGGTCAGATGGCCGTTATGTATGGGATCAAACGTCCCACCCAGGATGCCTATACGTATCATCCGGCTGTCTGTCATCTGCCCTGCTTGTCAAAGAAATCCTTGAGTTTCTTAAGCAGAGTATCCTTATCTATGGTCTTCAGCAGATAGTCAACAGGGCTCAATCCGACTACGGACAAAACACTGTCCTTATCACCGCGTCCTGTCAGGAACATGACCGGTATCTGGCCGGTCTCGCTGTCATTTCTGAGCATCGAGAGAACCTGAGGGCCGTTCGCAATGGGCATCTCATAATCAAGCAATACCAGATCGGCTTTGTTACGGGTCAGATAACTGATAGCCTGCACACCGTTTGAGGCCATGCCGATATGATAGCTGCCCTTTAGCCACTCATATACCGTTCGCATATATGTGATGTCATCATCAACGATAAGCACGGTTTTTTTACGTCTCTCTCCCGTGTTCTCATCGAGATAGGCAGTTACTTTTTTGATCAGCTTATCTATATCCAGAGGTCTCTCGAACCACTCTGTTATCGCTGCGTCGGGAATAGTTTTCTTCACGGCATCATACTGTTCCGCATCACCGATGAGTATCAGACCGCGATCTCTGTCCATGACCGTATCCTTGATATATACCAAAGTCTCCGACCCGGGCTCTATCTCCTCACTCAGGAAAAGGATAGCTATCTCCATGTCCTCATCATATGGATCTATCTCTTTGATATTCGCATGTGCAAATACGGCTTTTATGCCTGCGCTTTCCAGCTTGGTGATCAGACTCTTCGCCAGAAATGAATCGGAAGCACTTATGATCAGTACTTTACATGTCTCCGGTTTGATCTCCGGTATATTAAAATCCATAATGTCCTCCAGTCTGCAACATGTAATACTCTAATCTACATCATACCACACCGACACCGATCGTGTGTTATACTTATGTGTATATGTTTGAACACTTCGTTAAAGGACTTTACAATGACTCAATATGAGAAAATGACGGAATCCCCCGTCGAGAAGCTGATCGTATCCCTGTCTATACCCACGATCATCAGCATGCTCATCTCCAACATATATAACATAGCTGATACGGCCTTTGTCGGAAGGCTCGGTACTAGCGCATCCGGAGCTGTCGGTATAGTATTCGGATTCATGGCCATGATACAGGCAGTCGGTTTCCTGTTCGGTCAGGGCAGCGGCAGTCTGATATCCAGAATGCTGGGTGCCAAAGATAATTCACAGGCCGACATCACAGGTTCAACCGGTCTGTTCTATTCTTTCTTCTTCGGATCGATACTGACAGTGATCGGACTCGTTTTCACCGATCCCATCATCAGTTTCCTGGGCAGCACTCCTACCATCGCACCGTATGCCAGGCAGTACATCACCTGCATAATGGTAGCGGCTCCGTTCATGACCACCAGCTATACCATGAACAACCTGCTCAGATACGAGGGCAAAGCATTCTACGGGATGATATCCATGATGACCGGTGCCCTGCTCAATATCGCATTGGATCCGCTCCTCATGTTCGGGTTCAAACTCGGTGTACTGGGTGCGGGGTTATCGACAGCCATATCACAGTTCGTGGGCTGGACGATCATGATTACGATGTTCGTCAGAGGCAAGAGCGAACTCAGGCTCTCCTTCAGAAAGATCTGCTTCAAACCCGCTCTGCTGGGAAATATCGCCGCTACAGGTCTTCCCTCAATGATCAGACAGGGGTTGAATGCACTCTGTACCATACTTATGAATACAACAGCCAAACCTTACGGCGATCCGGCCATTGCCGCGATGAGCATAGTTACGCGTGTCTCATTCTTCACTTTCTCGCTCTCTCTCGGTATAGGTCAGGGTTTCCAGCCCGTCAGCGGGTTCAACTACGGTGCGGGACGTTTCTCCAGAGTGAGAAAGGGCTACCGTTTCGGATTGATCATTTCTCAGATATGCATGGTCATATTTGCAAGTTTCGTATTCATTTTCGCACCTCAGATTTCCAAGGCTCTGCGCGATGATCCCGAAGTTATCGTGATCGCCACACGTGCCATGAGACTGATGGCGGTCTCACAGTTGTCCATGCCCGTCACGGTCATGACAGAGATGCTGCTCCAGACCACCGGCAAAAAACTGAAAGCGTCTGTTCTGAGTGCAATGAAGAGCGGAGTCATACTCATCCCCGCTCTCCTCATATTGAGCCGCTTACGCGGGCTGAACGGCATCGAGGAAGCACAGCCTCTGTCGCTGGTACTTTCCGTCATACCTGCCGTCATATTCGCCGTATCTTTCTTCAGGGAACTGCCTTCCGTCGATCAAGCCCCCCGCTGAAATCCCATATAGTATCTTAGGAAACGCAGCGGATACAGTTTCTTGAGTTTCTTAAGCAGATCGGTACGAGACACATAAGCTGCCTCCAGCGCTTTTTTCATGTCTGTATTTCCTCTGTACAGATACTCACCGTAATACTGTATGAAACCTAAATGTTTATATTCCAGATCCTCCTGCAGGCGACGTGAATACTCATTGAGTGTTTCAGCGCTGCCGAGCTCACACTCCATCAGTCTGAGCAGACTCATATCCTGCCTGCACAGTGTCTCGAACCGATCTTCATCCCCTTTTCGTCTGAAGGCGCATACCGTTATCAGATTTCCGATGATTATGAAGATCAGTGTCAGGCTGATGCCCGCAACCGGAGGTATCACTATCGCATACCAGGGGATACTGATACCACTGTCCCCGGTCTCTTCCTCCGCTGCGATCCCGGCATCTGCCTCCTGTTCTTCTTCCTCTCCCGGATATGCACCTGCCGCTTCCTCATACATGGCTCTGGTCTCCTCGGCCGATCTCCAGTATGATCTGACATGATACAGCGGCGTGGGTTCATATGGTATCCAGCCCGCTCCCTCATAGTAGACTTCCGGCCATGCATGAGCCATCGACGAATCCACGCTTACAGGACCGGATGAGCTCGTATCGGCGATATACCCCTGAACATATCTGGCCGGTATGCCTTCGGCCCGGGCCAGTAACACAAATGCGGTCGCATAATGCGTACAGTAACCGGACTTCGATTCCAGCAGGAAATAATCCAGGAAATCTCCCGCAACCTGCATTCCGTCGGGGAGCGGTCCGGGACTGTCGGTATACTTAAGTGACCGCAGATAGTTTTCCAGCCGTCGCATGCGGTCATATGTATCTTCCGCACCGTCATATACCTCATCCATAAGGCTGCTCACCTCATCGGACAGTTGTACGGGAGCGGAATACGTTTTTTCAACATGATCTATATGTGCCATCAGATCTTCATATGTATACGGTTCCCGCCCCGCAGGGCTGAACATCCGCGACTCCAGCTCGAAGTTATCGCGGGCAGGGATTTCACAGTTTCTCAGATAATCCTCGAAAAGCCTGTTATCCGTATTTATGCGATAAAAAGGTATCGTATATTCAGTCTTGTATGATCTGATATCCGGCCACATCATATCTCCGCCGGCATAAGTCATCCCCGCTTCCGCTATATCACGTCCACCGGTCAAGGGTTTCAGAGGCATGAATACGTATGAAGTGTTTATCCCGCTGTATCTGATACGCAGGGATGCCTTTTTGACATAATCCTGCGGCTGATCGGAATAATCTCGTACTGATGCCAACAGAGACAGCGTATCAAGCATGGCATCCGGAGCATCGGATACGTCACTGTCCGTCCATTCATATCCGTCAAAGGCATCAAAGGTCCTGCCCGCAAGTTTCACGGACGTCATGCCTATGGGGACATCGTAGATAGTGAGCATTTCTCCGGATCCGTCCTTCACTGCGTCATGTATCACACCTCTGCCCGAGAAACCGATATTCGCGGCAGCCGGATCGTAGGCCCCCTTAATATCAAACAACTCACTGATCTCCTGCACCTTGTCATAGGCCATGCGGTACAGTTCTTTAACGAAGTGCCAGTCATATGCTTCATCCGGTGCGGATATGAGCGATACGGATATCATCGCACACAGCAGGAACGGAGAAACATATACGAGATGCCCTTTATGATCCGTGTATCCGTCCTTGTTCCATCGGATCTGGAGCATTTCCGTCAATACAGTCAAAACCAGAGCCAAAACACCCACAACCGTCGTATGCTCCGGCTGATATTCAAGAGCTACAGCCGCCACACAGCCTCCGACTGCTGCGAGCGCAGATATGATCCTGATTAATTCAAAGCGTGCACACAGTTCTCCCAGAACGAACGATGCAATTACGGGCACGGCTATCCACAGCACATACAGATGAGTGCCTATCAGTTCACCAACGGCTTCGTTACGGGATAACAGAAGCACCGCCAGACCGATAGCCACCACTACGCCGATCATTATGAACCTGACGGACCAGCCGAGATTCTTAAAGGCGACCATTCCGCCCATGACCATGACCCCGGCCAGGGTCAGCCATAAGAAAGCTTCTCCCATGCCCAGGTAAGGAGCGGATGCGGATATGCATATGACAGCACATATGGCTGTATATATGAATTCATATACAAATCCGATCATATGAGCACCTCGTTCAGCCTGTCCTCACACCCGATATGCACAAATCTGACTGACTTAAGCTCCGTTGTGTCCGGCATTACATCCGAATCACTGATCAGATATACCATGACAGGTATATGATATGCGTCCAGCTGTCCCGCATACGCTCTGGCTTCATCGCTCCACTCATGCAGGATGAATACGTATGCTGCAGAAGTTACCCCGGTCTGTTCCCCGAGGATACGGGCGTACATCTCACCCTGTGTGTTTTCAACGAAATGATAGGCGCTGATACCGGCATAGAAATCCTCAAACGAATCTGTCGATGACAGTGCGTATACCTTCAGACGGGAATCATAAGTATACACCCCTGCGGTTATGCCTTTTGACAGACTGTAATATGAAATGGCGAGCAGAGCTTCGATCATCTTGTTTTCTATGGGAAGATAGATCGCCGGCTCATCGGAATACCGGTGAGGATCCATGATGATGCTTATGTCCGGCGTGCTCTCACCGATATACTTACGGATCATCGGCTTGCCTGTCTTTGCCATGGCCTTCCAGTTGATCCTTCGGATGTCATCACCGGGCAGATAATCCCTGACGAGCACATCGGGATCATTCTTCTCGGCCTGTGCATCTCTGGCAGCCAACAGTACTTCGTCGAGCCCGGATACGGTCTTCAGTATCTCCAGACGAGGCAGAACTGTCACGCGGAGCTTTTCTCTGTTCTTGAACCTGATGGAAAAAAGACGCAGATAATCCGTGATCGTGACTGTCCTGATACCGACCTCATAGTCACCTCTGTATCTGCATATGAGCATTGTTTCTCTGCTGATGCCGGTATCGGGCAGGAGTTCGTATTCGGTATCCGAATCTATTCCGCTTATATCCGAGAAATCGGTGTAGAACCCCACTTTGATCGAGCTGTGGGCGAATTTATCCTCATTTCTCAATGTGAAATAATAAGCGGCCGGAGTGCCCGCCACTGGCGAGCTTACATCCAGCCTCTGGTACACCTTGAAACGTATGAATACTATGATCGAATAGATCAACGATACAGCCGGTACGATCAGCACAAAGAAGAAAAAGCCGTAGGTGGCAGCACCTCCGACCAGAGAAATGGCAACCAGCGAAAGAATAAATGCTCCGAGAGCGATCAGTCGATTCCTAAGCATCCTTCACCATAGGCACCTTGGCCTTCAATACATCGGAATAAATAACCGCATCCACGCTCTCATGAGCGATACCCGCATCATAAGTGAGCGCTACTCTGTGATGAAGCGTATTAACAGCCAGCGCTTTGATATCATCGGGGATCACGTAATCACGTCCCTGCATATATGCTTTCGCCTGAGCGGCCTGAACCAGCATGATCATGGCTCTGGGGCTGACTCCCATCACGAAACGTGACTCCTGTCTGGTCAGATTGACTATGTCATTTGCGTACTTCATCACACTGTCCGCTATCCTGACCTGTCTGACCTCCTGACGAAGCCTGAGAATATCTTCGGCATTCATGATACTGTCGATAGCTTCCGGCTGTTTACCGTCTATAGCGTCCCGAGTGAGCACCATCTCGCTGTGAGCATCGGGGTAGCCGATCGACAGTTTCATCATGAAACGATCCAACTGAGCCTCGGGCAGCGGATATGTCCCGACGAACTGAGAAGGATTCTGTGTGGCTATGACCATGAAGGGCTGCGGTAACTGCATGACCTTTCCGTCCACAGTCACTCTTCCCTCCGCCATGGCTTCGAGAAGCGCTGCCTGAGTCTTCGGAGAAGTCCTGTTGATCTCGTCGGCCAGGAGCATCTGATTCATGATCGCTCCTTCACGCAGTTCAAACTCTCCCGTCTTCATATTCAGGACAGACACACCCGTCACATCGGAAGGAAGCGTATCGGGAGTAAACTGTATACGTCCGAACTTCAGATCCACGGCATTTGCAAGAGTTTTTGCCAGTGTCGTCTTGCCGACTCCCGGTACATCCTCGATCAGGACATGACCTCCTGCCAGCATGCATATGAGGACGTTTTCGACCGCATCCTCCTTGCCGATAAAATATGAATTGATCAGTTCCGCAAGCTTTCGTATCATATTACCACCATATAAACAAAATGCCTGAGGGCAACTTGTGTCATTGTTACTCTCAGGCATATGTATCACTGTTAAGCTACGATCAGTTGTTGATCAGCTTGTCCTCTTCGTTATTCCAGCTGTACAGCTTACGGATTTCCTCACCGACCTTCTCAGCGGGATGCTCTGCAGCCAGCTTGCGCATGGCCTTGAAGTGTACCTGCTTGCCTGCAGGAGACATATCCAGAAGGAACTGCTTTGCGAAGGAACCGTCCTGAATATCGGACAGGATCTGCTTCATGGCCTTCTTGGTCTCATCGGTGATGATCTTGGGACCGGTGATATAGTCACCATACTCGGCAGTGTTGGAGATGGAGTATCTCATGCCGGCGAAGCCTGACTGATAGATCAGATCTACGATAAGCTTCATCTCATGGATGCACTCGAAATATGCATTTCTCTCATCATAGCCTGCCTCAACCAGAGTCTCGAAGCCCGCCTGCATCAGAGCACATACACCGCCGCAGAGAACAGCCTGCTCACCGAAGAGGTCTGTCTCGGTCTCGGTACGGAATGTGGTCTCAAGAACGCCTGCTCTCGCACCGCCAATACCAAGTGCATATGCAAGTGCCAGATCAAGTGCCTTACCTGTAGCATCCTGCTCAACGGCTACCAGACAAGGAACACCCTTGCCTTCCTGATACTCGCTTCTGACTGTGTGACCGGGTCCCTTGGGCGCGATCATGGTTACATCTACGTCAGCGGGAGGAACGATACATCCGAAGTGGATATTGAAGCCGTGTGCGAACATCAGCATATTGCCTGCTTCAAGGTTGGGCTCGATGTCCTTCTTGTACAGATCAGCCTGCTTCTCATCATTGATAAGGATCATGATGATATCAGCCTTCTTTGCAGCCTCAGCTGCGGTATATACGTCGAATCCCTGCTTAACTGCCTTATCCCAGCTCTTGGAGCCCTCATACAGACCGATGATGACCTTGCATCCGGATTCCTTTAAGTTGAGTGCGTGTGCATGTCCCTGGCTGCCGTAACCGATGATGGCTATGGTCTTGCCTTCAAGCAGAGACAGGTTACAATCTTCCTGATAATAAATCTTTGCCATAATGATTGATCTCCTTTACATATATTGTTCTGCCATGAATTAAGGCAGATAAGTAACGTTTTCGATACCGCGTCCCAAGCCTGCCAGACCGGTACGGGCCAACTCGAGTATCTCATAGCCGTCGAGCAGTCCGATAAATGTATCGATCTTGTCCTGGTTGCCGGTCAGTTCCACGATCAGGGCTTCCTTACATACGTCGATGATCTTCGCGCGGAAATTATCGGTCTCGGCCAGAGCGATGATCTCCTGTCTGCGGTCAGCGGATACGCGGATCTTGATCAGAGCAAGCTCCCTGTATACACTGTTTCCTGGCTCGAGTACCTTGATGTCTCTGACATCGATGAGCTTGAACACCTGCTTCTCTATCTGGTCAAGTATCTCATCATCTCCGCTCGTAACTATGGTGATACGGGTATATCTCGGATCAGCGGTCACCCCCGCCGTGATCGACTGGTTGACGCGGAAGAAGAAGTCGAAGACGTTTC
>CAMONC010000026.1 GCA_946620235.1 uncultured Lachnospiraceae bacterium
GGTTTCGTCACCTCATTTTTCATTGCAAGTCTCATATGCAAATTCTTTAACAGACTTGTCATTTTCAAAATAATAACTTCTCACATATACGCTGTCATTGAACTACAAATCCAATTGTCACATTCATATTTCGTATATGCTTCGACCACAAATATATGCGGCTATGTTATCCCCATAAAAAAGAAGCCGTTCCCCGGATGATCATCTGATCAAACGGATTACCGCTTCTTTTACATTCAATCCTGAAATTATCCGATTTTTATTGCTTTCTACGCCACATGAATTTCCATGATTTTTTTATAATATAAAACAACACGGTCCACCATAGCGGCCGATTCATCGGGGCAAACGTATTGCCGGTTTCCACTAATCAGAGCGTCTATAGGTACACGAAACAGTTCACTCATCGCATACAGATTATCAATAGTCGGAACACTATGTCCGTCAAACCAGCGGTATATGCTCTGCACAGCTGCCAATCCCAGATACTTCTGCAGTTCCCTGACTCTGATACCTCTGCTGTCCATAATCCGACGTATATTTCTGCCGGTAGCTGCCATATCGATCACCGGATATTTGGGAAAGTGAGTCTCACCGCTCCTGACATCACATACTCCGATTCCCACAGCAGTTCCGTTAATCATATTACTCATCTGATGCCCCTCCATAACTCACCGATTATATTATACCGATTCCTCTAGCAGATTGCATTGAACTTGTAGTTCAACGCAGTCCCATTTCCCCACCATACTGTCTAAATGCCTGCAGCTTCCTGTTGTTGCTTACTTCTGCATATATTTCCATTGTTGTCCTTATATCTGTATGCCCCATAATTGCCTGTATGATTTTGATATTGCTTTCGTTCTCGCACAGTCTTGAACAAAAGGAATGCCTGATCATATGGGTAGTGAAGTGCGGAAGCAAAACTGCCGGTCGCTTCTCTTTTACCGCTCTTGACGCTTCAGCTGCATTATAATCCTCCACTGCTCTCCTTATCACGCGGTTAACGCTCTGCTGATTAACAAGGCCGCCATCGCGATTAGTAAACACAAACCCTTTGTACCCGTCAATCACAACACCTTTTTTGCTGACAGGGCGCTGTTCATATAATTTCATCAATTCCCTTTTAACCTCCGGAAACATGGGGATATCCCTTATCCCGGAACCTGTTTTGGGTGTTGAGATCACGATCCCCCTGATTCCCGATACACGTCTTTCACTACTGACCGCTCTTCTGATACTGATGATCTCCGCTTCAAAATCAATATCCTCCCACAGTACGGCCGCCAGTTCTCTGATCCTCACACCGGTCCCGAACATAAAAGTGAACATCCCGTACCATCTGCCATAAACCTCGTGATCTTTTATATACTCAAGAAATGCGATCTGTTCCTCTTTGGTTATAGGGTGAATAGTTGAGGTATAATATCCGCTGTTTTTCCGGATTTCGGTCTTGGCTCCTTCAGCAGGATTTCTGGGTATGATCCCATCTCTCATTGCCATCTGAAAACACGGATACACGACGGTCTGAATGTTATCAAGTGTATTGTATTTAAGCCCCGCCCTTTCCAACATATTGTAGAAAGTAAGCAGATCCGTATATTTATAATCTCCAACTTTCTTTGTTCCAAATCTTGGTCTGACAAATCTGTCGTACATATAGTAATAATTATCCCGGGTACTCTTGCGTATGTTATCTTTTGTTCCCATATAAATATCAAACAGATCATTTAACGTAGCATTGCCGCCGGTATATTCATTTAATTCAGATCGGAGAGTATGGAATATCCTGTTTTCCTTCTCTCTGAGTTTTTCGAGATTCACTGCCGAAATCTGTCTTCTTTTGCCTAATGGATCCGTATAGGAAAACCGATAAGCCCCATTCGACTTAGAATAATATTCGCCATTGTTTAAAACATTCCCTCCGGGATCTCTTCTTGTAATAGATTTCATTTGATATCATCCTCCTCATCTGATATATTTCCGGATCTATGTCCGGGTAATGTATTGAAGAGTATGGCACCCGTAATTGAAATCGTACATATCATACATAGTATTTTTATTCTGAAACCAGGCTGTCGATGGATACAGAATATACCTTAGCCAAATAAATTACGGTTATAAGATTCGGCATTGAATGTCCATTTTCTGTTCGAGAAATGGTATTTGTGCTGATGTCCGACAATCCTGTTTGTTCTAATCTCTCTATCAGTTCCTCCTGAGTCCAATTACGATCGGATCTTAGGTTTCTGACATTATCTCCTATAGTGATCTTTATTTTATTATATTCTTCTCTGGAAATTTTCTGCTTCATTCATTCTCTCCTATAAATTCATACTGGAGGGAATCGCTCCATATAATAAAAAGGAATATGTCGCAAACGAATGATAACCATATTATGCTGTCTTTGCAAATTGCCGCAAAAAAAGAGGCATTACATAGTCTCTTAAAACTATGTAATACCTCGAAATGGCCTATTTTATCAGATGTTGATTTTTAAAAATCAAGTGATGGACTTTAGTGTCGGGAACAGTAGTACATCCCTAATCGCCGGACTATCAGTCAGCAGCATGACGAGTCTGTCGATGCCGTATCCTATACCTCCCGTTGGCGGCATTCCGACCTCGAGTGCGTTCAGGAAGTCTTCATCTGTGTGCTCGGCTTCCTCGTCGCCTGCTGCCGCATTGGCATCCTGCATGGCGAAACGCTCGCGCTGATCGATCGGATCGTTGAGCTCGGAGTATGCGTTGCACATCTCCCATGTATTGATGAAGAGCTCGAATCTCTCAACCTTGGTAGGATCGTCGGGTTTCTTCTTGGTCAGAGGTGAGATCTCGATCGGGTGGTCCATTACGAATGTAGGTTGAACCAGCTTCTCTTCACAATACTCCTCAAAGAACAGATTCAGGATATGTCCCTTGGTATGGAACGACTCGTACTCGATATGATGCTCCTTGGCCAGCTTCTTGGCTGTCTCGTCATCAGGTACCTGAGCGGGATCGTCGAAATCGATGCCGGCATACTTCTTTACTGCCTCCGTCATCGTGATCCTTTCAAACGGCTTGCCGAAGTCAAGCTCGATATCGCCATACTTGAACTTAGTGGTTCCGAGCACGGTCTGAGCCAGGTGTCTGAACATCTCTTCGGTCAGGTCCATCATCCCGTGATAATCGGTATATGCCTGATAGAGCTCCATCAGTGTGAACTCGGGATTGTGTCTCGTATCCACGCCCTCGTTACGGAACACACGGCCGATCTCATATACTCTCTCGAGTCCGCCGACGATCAGTCTCTTCAGATACAGTTCGAGTGATATACGCAGCTTCATGTCCTCATCGAGTGCATTGAAGTGTGTCTCAAAAGGACGTGCCGCAGCACCGCCGGGATTATATACGAGCATGGGAGTCTCGACTTCCATGAAGTCCTTTGCATCCAGGAATCTGCGGATCTCTGCGATGATCCTGCTCCTCTTGATGAAGGTATCCTTCACATCGGGATTCATGATCATGTCCACATATCTCTGACGATATCTGATATCGGTGTTGGTGAGTCCGTGGAACTTCTCGGGAAGTATCTGGAGTGACTTGGTGAGCAGTGTCACCTCTGCCGCATGCACGCTGATCTCACCTGTCATGGTGCGGAATACATATCCCTTCACGCCGACGATATCACCCACGTCATACTTCTTATAGTCAGCGTAGGCATCCTCGCCTATGGCATCGCGTGCCACATAGATCTGGATGTTACCGCTCTTATCCTGCAGATTGGAAAAAGAAGCTTTGCCCATGATCCTCTTGCTCATCAGACGACCTGCGATGCTAACGTTTATGGGCTGAGCATCCATGATCGCACGACGCTCCTCGTAATCAGCCTTACGCTTCGGTCTGGCTTCCTCTTCGGGGAGTCCGGTCACATCTACCGGCGGACGATCCCCCAGCAGCTTCGCCTCCAGCTCACTGTACTCTCTGTCACAGTCGGTAGCGTGATATGTCA
Organism: uncultured Lachnospiraceae bacterium; assembly: GCA_946620235.1. Classification (GTDB taxonomy): domain Bacteria; phylum Bacillota; class Clostridia; order Lachnospirales; family Lachnospiraceae; genus XBB2008. The sequence continues at coordinate 3,994 of CAMONC010000026.1, forward strand.
CGTCATACCTGGTTATGACAAAAGGATCCTTGCCTGCTTCCTGAAGATTGGCGAGCTTCTCGCGTCTGACCTTCAGCAGCTGACCCAGATCCTGTTCCTCAGGCTGTTGTGTATTGTTATTCCCGTTCTGATTTCCCATTTCTTTCTCCATCAAAATAAATATAAAGGCAGAGGCCTGCCGGTCTCTGCCCAAACTTACGTCCTGATCAGTTTCTGTTGTGGATCTCAAGTACCTTGTATGAGATCACGCCAACCTGGGTCTCTACCTTGACCGTATCTCCCACTTTATGTCCGAGAAGTGCAGCGCCTACGGGTGACTCGTTTGAGATCTTGCCTCTGAGTGAATCGGCTTCGGTGGAACCTACGATCTTAAACTCCATCTCTTCCTTGGCTGTCTTGTCCTGTACTCTGACCTGACATCCGATGTTGATGGTCTCCAGATCGATATCGCCTTCATCTACGACTTCAACATTCTTGAGGATCTTCTCAAGTTCCTCGATCCTGGCCTCGTTATCACGCTGCTCATCTTTGGCTGCGTCGTACTCGGCATTCTCGGAAAGGTCGCCCTGCTCTCTGGCTTCCTTGATCTTCTGAGCTATCTCATGGCGTTTTACTTCCTTTAAGTAACTCAGCTCATCCTCATATTCTTTCAGTCCCGCACTCGTCAGAAAGTTCTTCTTACTCTCACTCATCTCTACACCTTCTTATTATTCTTATGTATAGCACACGTCCGCGCGCGTGTACGATTATACTAATTCCGTGGGGGGATGTCAATATAAAGGGTCGCAGCAAGGGTGATCATATATGCGCATGCCGATCATAAAGATCATTTATAGCTTTCACAAGCTCCTCATAGCTCTCCATCCCGTTGATGCGCCCCCGGAACGCCGCCGATCCCGGCACCCCGGCCGTATACCACGCAGTGTGCTTCCGCATCTCCCGTATCCCGATGTACTCACCTTTATGCTCTATGAGCATGCGTCCGTGCTCGAGTATCGTATCAACTTTCTCCTGCGGTGTCGGCGGTTCGGCATGAGCGCCCGTCTCAAGATATGTACGTATATCCTTAAGCAGCCAGGGATTCCCCCGCAGGGCACGGCCTATCATCACCCCATCGCATCCGGTCTCCTGCTGCATGCGGACGAAATCCACCGCGCTCCGGACATCTCCGTTTCCGATTACGGGGATGCGTACAGCGGCCTTGACCTGAGCTATCACATCCCAGTCAGCCTGCCCGGAGTAGTACTGTTCCCTCGTTCTGCCGTGGACACATACCGCACTCGCACCGGACTCTTCCAGAACGTGAGCCATCTCTACCGCATTTATATGCTCCGGATCAAAACCGGATCTGATCTTCACCGTGACAGGCTTGTCCGACACACGGACTATTGTCTCCACTATCCTGCCCGCGAGCTGCGGATCCTTCATCAGTGCACTGCCCTCACCGTTGTTCACGATCTTCGGGACAGGGCATCCCATATTTATATCGAGGATGTGATACGGTCTGTGCTGTATCATGCGCACAGCTTCCGCCATGACCTCGGGCTCGCTCCCGAACAGCTGAAGCGATACATATCCCTCATCGGGACTGATCTCCATCAGAGCGGCGGTATTACGGTTGCGATATGTGATCGCCTTCGCACTGATCATTTCCATGCATTCCAGATCACTGCCGTATCTCGCACACAGCAATCGAAAAGGCAGGTCACTGATACCTGCCATTGGAGCCGCTATTATTCCTTTGCCTATGTCAACACTGCCGATCCGCATCACTCTTCGCCATCCAGCAATCCGTCGATGCTCTCACCGCATATGAACACCCTGTAATACAGCTCCAGGGATTCCAGCAGTTCCGCACGGTTGCGTCTTATCTCGCCTATCAGCAGGCCACTCGATACTTCGTCGTATGTGATATCGTACTCCTCGGCCTGTGTCTCGAATATGAGCTCACCTTCCTCATCGAACACGATGGTGAAGATACCGCCCACTTCCTGTGTATACAGCACACAGATGATCCTCAGTTCATCCTGAAGCGACTGGGGTATCTTCGCAAACTTTTCATTAAAATAATACTTCTGCTCGTATGCATTGGCTCCGCATACCACTATGCGTTCTCTCTTTTTTTCGCTCATATGACCTCACACATAACCATACAGTCCACGGACCGACACTTCACCGGCATATACTCTGTGCAGCTCACCGTCCGGTGTCTCCACCAGCAGCTCGCCTCTGGCATCTATTCCTCTCGAGATTCCTGTATACTCTCCCTGCGGATCGAGCACCCTGACTTCTCTGCCGAGACTTACCAGATGCTGCTCATAACGTTCCTTCATGAAGCCCAGATCTCCGTCAGTCAGGAATCTCTCATACTCCGCCTCGAACCGCTCCATAACCGACGCGATCAGTTCGCTGCGGTCGATCGCGTGACCGCATTCCAGTTTCAGACTCGTCGCGGTATCTCTGATCTCCTCAGGGAAAAGCTCACGCTCGCCCTGATTCACGTTGATGCCCACTCCGACGATCACACCGCTGATGTGTCCGGCCTCCATGTTCATCTCGGTCAGGATGCCGCAGACCTTGCGCCCGCTTACCACGATATCGTTGGGCCATTTGATACGGGCCGTCAGCATATCGTCGCCGGCATTCATACCACGCAGCACATTCGTACCGTCCGGCACTTTCTTCCCGCCGATCATCTCCGTGACCGCCTCGCACACGGCAAGTGCCATGATGACCGTGATCATCGGTGCATCCGAGGGATCGATATCAGGTCTCAGCAGTAGCGACATGTATATGTTCATGCCGGGAGGTGATGACCACCCCCTGCCACGCCTGCCTCTGCCCGCGGTCTGCATGTCGGCTACAGCGAGAGTTCCCGACGGTGCGCCCTCACCGGCCAGCTCGCCGATCCTCGCATTCGTCGAATCGGTCTCTTCATAATAATACAGACTCCGTCCCATATACTCAGAACGGAGTCTGTCTAATATCTCATCACGGGACATAGTTTATTTAACGCTCTTCATACCCTCGGCAAGTACGGTACCTACGGAAGCAATACCCTGCAGTTCAGCGGGCATCAGTATCGTGGTAGCCTGTCCGTCCGCAACTTTCTCAAATGCCTCGAGGCTCTTGAGTTTGAGTACGGCTTCATCCGCACCTGCTTCACGCAAGACCCTGATACCGTCAGCCTTAGCCTGCTGGATGCTCAGGATAGCCTGAGCCTCACCTTCGGCTTCGCGGATCTTCTTTTCCTTCTGAGCTTCCGCATGAAGTACGGTCGCCTGCTTCTCAGCCTCTGCCTTGAGGATCGCACTTTCTTTCATACCCTCTGCTTCGAGGATGGCTGCTTTCTTCTCTCCTTCCGCACGGGTTACGGCTTCACGTCTCTCACGCTCAGCCTTCATCTGCTTCTCCATCGCATTCTGTATCTCGGCAGGCGGAATGATATTTTTCAGCTCCACACGATTGACCTTGATACCCCAGGGATCTGTCGCCTCATCGAGGGAAGCACGCATCTTGGTGTTGATGACTTCACGGCTGGTCAGAGTCTGATCGAGTTCCATCTCACCGATGATGTTACGCAACGTGGTGGCTGTCAGATTCTCGATAGCCATGATCGGATTCTCGACGCCGTATGTAAAGAGCTTGGGATCGGTGATCTGATAGAACACTACGGTATCGATACGCATCGTAACGTTATCCTTGGTGATAACGGGCTGAGGTGCGAAGTCAACAACCTGCTCCTTCAGAGTCACTCTCTTTGCCACGCGGTCGAATATGGGCATCTTGATATGAAGTCCCACAGACCATGTCTGCTGATATGCTCCCAGACGCTCGATAACGAAAGCGTTGGCCTGAGGAACAACCTTGATACATGTTACAAGTACCACAACTATGATCACTAACAGAGCTATTACTACAGGCATGATTAACCCTCCTTGACCGGATCTGTACAGATCCTGTGACTAACTGTTGATACTGTGATCCACACTGGGACGTACGATCAGTTTCACACCGCTGATGGACAGGATCTCCACTACGGTTCCCGCAGGTATCTTCACCTCATCATCGGAACTTTTCGCTGACCACTCCTGGCCGCCCACGTTCACGAGTCCGATGTTCTGCAGGTTATCGATCTCGCTCATCACTATGGCGATGTGGCCGATCAGACTTTCCGCATTGGTCCTCACTCTGTCCTTATTGAAATACTTCACGGCTATGGGACGAGTAGTGAGGAGCAGGATGATGCTGACCACCAGGGCAGCTATGATCTGTGCCCAAAGAGGAGCTCCCACGAGAGCCAGTATACAGGCGACCAGAGAGCCGCCGGCAAACCATATCGTCGTGAGACCCATAGTCAGCAATTCCACGAGAACCAGTACAACCAGTATGACTATCCACATCATTACATACGTTTCATTCATACGGGCCACCTTCTTTCATATCAGATACTGATCATCGGATTCCGGTCATCTGATCGATCACCAGAATACATTACCGCCGATCACGATACCCTCGTGATTGCCTGCGCGACGGAAGTGTGTAGCCGTGCCGACATTCGTCTGTCCGTTCACGGCTGCCTGCGCCGCTGCCATACACGAGTCGTATACTTTATTATTATACACCGCCGCAACCTTTCCGTTAAGTGCCGGTGTAAACTGTCCGGAAGCATAGATCACACCATAGATCGTGTTCGGATAAGCTCCACTTCTGACACGGTTCATAACAACCGCGCCTACAGCCAGCATGCCTTCCGCATTATAGGCTCCGGCCTCACACTGTATGAGTGCGGCCAGCAGTTTGATCTCGTTGCCCTCGGCATCGACCTTGGCCTGCTGGGCGCGGAGCATGGCCTGACGCTTTGCCTCGGCCTCTTCCTCCTCACGCTTGCGGATCGCAGCCATGGTCTCACCCGCATCTATGGAAAAAGTGATATCCACATACTGGGCAGCCACATATCCGGATTCATCCTCATATGCCACTTCGACCCAGTCGGGATCGGAATCATCTATAACCTCGAGCTCGTCGCCGTTTGCGACCAGCGCCAGTATATGCGAGTCTTCACTGGGCTCCTCACGTATGCGGAGCGCATCGGTATTTACGGTCAGGATCTTGAATCCGACATCATTCGCCAGTGCTTCCGCTTCTTCATCAAAGAGCAGATATTCATTGCTGACCCAGCCTACCAGGTCACCGGACTGGATACGTGTCCACTCATCACCGCGCTCAAGTATCCTTCCGCCGCAATCCTTATACAGCAGCCCCGCCTTTTCGGACTCACTGTCCGGTTCCGTACGTACATTCAGGGAATTCGTCACGTTTGCCATGAACAGAGTCGAGAGTTCCTCTTCTTCGGGCGCATTTTCTACAGCCAAAGCAGCGAGTTCGTCCATTGCTTCTTTGGACTGCTCGCTGTCTCTGCCGGCCGAACCCATGATGTTGGTCACACCTGCGTTTATGCTGTTTAAGTAATCTCTGGTGGTGGTCGCTTCTTCCGCGTATACACTCATGCTGCTTAAAACCATGCACAAGGATACGGACAGTGCTCCCACCCGCCTGACTGAGGTTGTCATTTCCATTGATGTGAACTTGTTACAAATGTATTACGATTTTATCAACAATCAATGAAAATGTCAAAAAAAGGGGGATTTAACGCTGTCTGTGCGCTTCATACATCAGAATCGAAGCCGCGACTGCGGCATTCAGAGATTCAACTTCTCCCTCCATGGGGATATACAGACACTTATCGGCAGCTTCGGCCACGGCATCACTGACTCCCGCGCCCTCATTGCCTATCACGAAAGCACAAGCCCCGCGATAGTCGCATTCGGCATAGTCCACCGCACCGTGCAGATGAGCGGCATATACACTCACACCGCGCCCCTTCAGATCCGCGATCACTTCGCACAGATCATCCGCGTATATAAAAGGCATGCGAAACAGGGTTCCCATAGTGGAGCGAATGCTCTTGGGATTATAGATGCTGACGGTTCCGCGGCTCATGATCACGCCTGCTGCCCCCGCCGCTTCCGCAGTACGGAAAACAGTTCCGAGATTACCCGGATCCTGCAATCCGTCGAGGATCATATACATCGACCCTCTGTTTAAGATATCTTCCAGAGTGTATTCATAGTAACGTACCAGACACAGCACACCCTGGGGAGTCATGGTATCGGACATTTTCTTCATCACATCATCCGATACCAGCTCGTATCCAGTATCCGTCAGGCGGTCCCTGACATCCTGTCCCGCGTGATCCAGGAAGCTCTCCGTCACATATACCGAATCAAGCCTCTGCTCCGGGACCTCCATATACATGCGGACGCCCTCGACGATGAAGAGTCCTTCTTCACGTCTGGACTTATCCCGGGTCTGCAGAAGTACTATCCTCTTGACGGCGGCATTGGTCACGCTGCTGATCATCAGCTAAGGATCCTCGCTACCTCATAGTGATATTCGGGTATCTCCTTGGTCATGTTGAGGGCTTCCTCTATATCGAAGTCCACACACTCGCCGTGTCTGATACCGACTACGCGGTTGCTCTTGCCCGCACAGAGTATATCTGCTGCATAAGCTCCCATGATGGAAGCGTAATATCTATCCTTACATGTGGGCGATCCGCCACGCTGCATGTATCCGAGTATGGTGGCTCTGGTCTCGATGCCGGTAGCTGCTTCGATACGTCTCGCCATGGACGTGGAGTGCCCGATACCCTCGGCGTTGATGATGATATGATGTGTTTTGCCGCGCTTACGGTTATTGATGATGTTATTGATGATATTCTGCTCGTTGAAATCATACTTTTCCGGGAGCAGGATATCCTCGGCACCGTTCGCTATGCCGCACCACAGTGCTATATATCCGGCATTACGTCCCATGACTTCTATGATCGAACATCTCTCGTGAGATGAGGATGTATCACGAACCTTATCGATAGCCTGCATCGCAGTGTTGACTGCGGTATCGAAACCTATCGTATATTCGGTGCACGCTATATCCAGGTCGATCGTTCCGGGGATACCTATGGTATTGATACCGAGTCTGGAGAGAGCCTGGGCTCCGCGGTATGATCCGTCACCGCCTATGACCACGAGACCTTCTATGCCGTGTTCCTTACAGATCGCAACGCCTTTCTTCTGGCCTTCCTCGGTCTTGAACTCCATGCATCTGGCTGTACCCAGTATCGTACCGCCGCGCTGGATCGTATCGGACACATGCCATCTCTCCAGATCTATGATCTCCTCATTCAAAAGGCCCTGATAGCCCTTCTTGATGCCTTTGACTTTCACACCGGCTGCCATGGCCTTACGCGCAACCGCTCTGATGGCTGCATTCATGCCCGGCGCATCACCGCCGCTGGTCAGTATTCCTATTGTTTTGATCTCGTCACTCATATCGTTCCTCCTGTATCGGACTATCCTATCTTATCACTTTTTAGGATATGTGACCTCAATATTTTCTCTGCCGAACCTTCCGTATAGGCGTTCCAGCAGTTCCCTGTTGATACCCACGCTCATGGAGGCGGGCAGGGTTACTATCTTTTCATCGGCTTTAATGTACTCTTTTACGATACTGTGTCCGTCGCTGTCATGCAATATGGCATCCAGGTCGGCACTCGATGCATCTGCCTCGGCCTGATCGCTGAAACGTATCCACAGTGTGCTCGGTTTGTCCGAGAATCTCTCGATCTTATCACAGATGAGCTTCATATCCCTGTCGATCTCTTCACTGACACGACCGCTGATAAAAACTTTCTCATTTTCGACCAGACAGTCACGATACTGTTCGTAGCTCTTGGGAAAAACGATGACCTCTACACTCCCCAGCATATCCTCGAGCGTAACGAAAGCCATGATCTTGTCGTTCTTCGTGTATTTGATCTTACACTCCTCGATTATCCCCCCAATGGTCACACGTTGGTCACCGTGCAGTTTTTCTATCTGCTCAGTCCCCGCATCCGTGCCTTCGGATATGGGATTGAAATTGATGTCGAGAGGTATCTCCGCGGGATCACCGGGATTACCGTCTTCCACACCCTCCGTGACAGCCACCTTGAAGTCAGCCGTAGTGTTTGTGATATGTGTCTCCCAGAGTTTCCGGTACTCCTCGATCGGATGACCGCTTAAGTATATCCCGAGTACTTCTTTTTCATATTGAAGGAGTTCCTCCTTGGGAAGCTCCTGAACCGGAGGAAGCTTGATCCCGAGCAGAGTGGTGTCCTTTCCGCCCATGAGATCGAACAGGCTCATCTGGCCGGCTGCGTTCTTTTTTCTGTCTTTCTGGACATCATCCATCACGGATTCGTAGATCATCAGCATCTGGCGGCGGTTGGCCTCGAACGAATCGAGTGCTCCGGCCTTGATCAGATTCTCTACCACACGCTTGTTGAGTTCGCCGCCCTCACCGACACGCACAAGGAAATCCTTGAAGTTCTTGTACGGCCCGCGCAGAGCACGCTCGTCGATGATCCTCTGAATGACGGGGCGTCCGACGGACTTGATCGCAGTGAGGGTATAGCGGATATGTCCGTCCCTCGCCGTGAAACCTATGCCGCCCTCGTTCACATCCGGAGGCAGGATATCTATGCCCATATCACGGCATGTCATGATGTACTGGGCTACCTTGTCGGGCCTGCCCACCACCGAAGTCATAAGCGCTGCCATGAATTCGGTCGGATAGTAGCATTTGAGATATGCGGTCTGCATGGATACCATGGCATAGCATGCGGCGTGAGATTTGTTAAAAGCGTATTTCGCGAAGTCCACCATCGAATCGTATATCCGGTTGGCGGCAGATTCGGATATGCCTCCGGCCACGCAGCCGCGGATATTTCTTTCGGGACTTCCGTGTACGAATATATCTCTGTTCTCATCGATGACGTACTGCTTCTTCTTCGACATCGCCTTGCGGATGTTATCGCTGTCACTCATCGAATAACCGGCGAGATTACGCACTATCTGCATAACCTGCTCCTGATATACGATACAGCCATAGGTCGCCGACAGTATCGGCTCCAGCTCAGGCGTGACATATGATATCTCGTCCGGATGCTCCTTGCCGCGGATGTACTGCGGAATGAAATCCATCGGTCCGGGGCGGTACAGCGAGATACCGGCGATGACGTCCTCGAGACTTCTGGGCTTTAACTCCTTCATAAAGTTCTTCATACCGGCACTCTCAAGCTGGAATACACCCTCGTCATTCCCGCTGCCTATGAGATCGAGCACTTTGCGGTCATCATAATCTATATGATTGATGTCTATGTGAGTGCCGTAATTTTCCTCGACCATCTCACATGCATCCCTGATCACTGTCAGCGTGCGCAGTCCCAGGAAGTCCATCTTGAGGAGTCCCAGCTCCTCAACCGTATCCTTGGTAAACTGTGTGTTCACCGGGCCGTCGCCACGGCATGCGAGAGGAACGAATTTCTCCGCATCATCGGGACATATTACGACGCCCGCTGCATGAGTGGAGGTGTTCCTGGGCAGTCCCTCCAGACGCATACACATATCCAGCAGGTGATGTACCTGATCATCGGAATTATAGAGTTTGTTGAGGTCCGGATTCATCTCCAGAGCTTTCGCCAGAGTGATACCGAGCTCCATCGGAACCATCTTCGCCAGATCTGACGCATAGTTATAAGGCAGATCCATGACTCTCGCCACATCCCTGATCACGCCTCTGGCAGCCATGGTACCAAATGTACCTATCTGAACCACATGATCACGCCCGTATTTCTCCGAGACATATTCGATGACGGCCTCGCGCCTGTCATCGGCGAAGTCCACGTCTATATCGGGCATGGATATACGCCCGGGATTTAAGAATCTCTCAAACAGCAGATCGTATCTGATGGGGTCTATATCGGTGATATGCAGACAGTATGATACTATACTGCCGGCAGCGGATCCTCTGCCGGGTCCGACCGGTATGTCGTGAGTCCGGCAATAGTTGATATAATCCCACACTATGAGGAAATAATCCACGAAGCCCATCTTCTCGATGACACCGAGCTCATAGTCGAGCCTGTTCCTGATCTCATCACTCGCATCGGGATATCTCTCGGCCAGGCCGTCACTGCACAGTTTGATTAGATAAGATTTCGAATCATATCCTTCCGGCACTTCGTAGTGAGGCAGCTTATAATTGCCAAACTCGATCTCCACGTGGCATCTGTCGGCTATGCGCTGCGTATTCTCCACAGCTTCCGATGCAAAAGGAAACAGCCTATGCATCTCCTCTTCGTTTTTCACATAATACTGGCCGCCTACATATCTCATGCGGTCCTCGTCGGACAGCTTCTTGCCGGTCTGCAGGCACAGCAGTATATCATGAGGCTCCGCATCCTCCGCATAGGTATAGTGGATATCATTCGTCACCACGAGTTCTATGCCGAGACGCTTGCTCATGCTCATCAGTGCCATGTTCACGGTGGTCTGCTCACTCATGCCGTGATCCTGCATCTCGAGAAAGAAATTGCCGTGTCCGAGGATCTCATCGAGCCTGAGTGCGGCCGCATCAGCTTCATCCTGCATCCCGCGCATGATCGCACGCGGTATCTCACCGGCAAGGCACGCGGATAAACCTATCAGCCCATCATGATTCTCACGAAGGAGCTCAAGATCGATCCTCGGTCTGTAATAGAAGCCCTCGGTATATCCGCGGCTGACTATCTTCATCAGATTACGATATCCGGTATCATTCTCTGCCAGCAGCACGAGGTGATAGTATCTGTCATCACTGTATGAACTTTCTCTGGAAAATCTGGAATCGGGCGCCACATAGACCTCGCACCCTATGATGGGGTTGATGCCCTCCTTCATACATGCACGGTAGAAATCGATCACGCCGAACATATTGCCGTGATCGGTGATCGCCGCGGCATTCATGCCCAGCTCTTTGACACGCCTGACATACTCATCGATCTTGTTGGATGAGTCCAGTAACGAATATGCTGTATGCGCATGCAAGTGTACGAAAGACATAAAAAACCTCCGCATTTAATAATAACATAAATGCGGAGGTCCTGAGTTGCTTATTGCAGATGCTTATTACAGATACTTCTTAAGCACGTCAACCTTGTCGAGTTTCTCCCAGGGAAGATCGAGGTCGTTGCGTCCGAAGTGTCCGTAAGCAGCTGTCTGCTTGTAGATCGGGCGACGCAGGTCGAGCATCTTGATGATACCTGCGGGACGAAGGTCGAAGTTCTCACGGATGATCTCGATGAGTTTCTCATCGGAGAGCTTGCCGGTACCCTGAGTATCAATATTGATGGAAGTAGGCTCAGCTACACCGATAGCATAGGAAAGCTGGATCTCAGCCTTGTCTGCCAGGCCTGCTGCCACGATGTTCTTTGCTACATATCTGGCTGCATAAGCCGCGGAACGGTCAACCTTGGTGCAGTCCTTACCGGAGAAAGCTCCGCCGCCGTGACGTGCATATCCGCCGTAGGTGTCTACGATGATCTTACGTCCTGTCAGACCTGCATCACCGTGAGGTCCGCCGATAACGAAACGTCCTGTAGGATTGATATAGAACTTGGTTCTGTCATCGATCATCTCTGCAGGCAGAACGGGATCGAATACATACTTTTTGATATCCTTATGTATCTGCTCCTGAGTCACATCATCATCATGCTGTGTAGAGAGAACGACTGCCTCAAGTCTTACGGGCTTGCCGGCCTCATCATACTCTACGCTCACCTGGCTCTTGCCGTCGGGACGCAGGTACTTCAGTGTGCCGTCCTTACGTACCTTGGTCAGCTGAAGTGTCAGCTTGTGTGCCAGAGAGATCGGATAAGGCATATACTCTTCTGTCTCGTTGGTAGCATAACCGAACATCATACCCTGATCGCCGGCGCCTGTATCGAGGTCATCCTTTAACGCCCCTTCTTTTGCCTCAAGTGCCTTGTCAACACCCATGGCGATGTCTGCGGACTGCTCATCGATAGCTACGAGCACTGCACAGGTATTCGCATCGAATCCGTACTCCGACTTGGTGTAACCTATCTCGGCTACTGTGTCTCTGACTACCTTCTGCATATCTACGTAAGCGTTGGTAGTGATCTCACCGGTAACCAGCACGAAACCGGTGCAGCATGCTGTCTCGCAGGCAACACGGCTCATCGGATCCTGCTCCATGCAGGCATCGAGGATCGCATCGGAGATCGCATCGCAGACTTTGTCGGGATGGCCTTCGGTAACCGACTCTGAGGTAAATAACCTTTTTTCCATATAAACTCCTTTCATGTGGCGAGACCTCACGGTCTCTTACGACGTAAAAAATCCGCTTGCAACAAGCGGATCCGAATTGATAATCAAATCCTCTTATTGTTCAAATAAATTGCTCAGGTTGGCACCTTCCTTCGGTCTTCCTCCGGGGTTGCCGTGGTTTCACAGGTCCTATGTACCTCCACCACTCTGAATAAGAGTATTAAACAATATTGAATTGTCATATCTGTCGTATACAATACACTGATACAGTGTGACTGTCAAGATAAAAAATACAGGAACGGTTCCGCCACGTTTAGCGCTCACGTTTAGCGCTTAATTTGACATAACATCCGATAATATCTATAATTTAATACACACTTTTCATGTGTAGATTTTTAATGGGGTTACAGCTTATATGAGAAGGATCCATTCCAGAGATGTCAAGCCCGGCATGACCGTGGCCTCCGATGTTTTTGCTCTCAATAATCAGCTCGTCATACCTAAGGGTGTGGTTCTGAATAACAAAACCATATCCAAACTCAGCTTTTATTCCGTTCCTTTCATTCAGATCGAAGATGAGATAATCAACGAGGAGACCAAAGCTCCCCAGACTTATCATGAAAAGGTCCAGAACGACCCTCAGTTCCAGGCTTTCAAGGCTAAATTCGAGCAGGAGGTCGATTCATTCAAGAGCCAGCTGAATGATGTGGTAAACCAGAACGAGCCCCTGGATCTGGATTCACTCCTCGAGCGCAGTAACAATATCGTTAATTCCGCGCCCGATTCGATCGGCATATTGACGCTCCTGTCCAATATGCACTCCTATGATGACGAAACATTCGCTCACAGCATGAACGTGAGCCTGATATGCAATCTTTTCGCCAAGTGGCTGCACCTAAGCGAGGACGAGATCAACAAGGCTACGCTGTGCGGGCTGCTGCATGATATCGGCAAACTGACTATTCCCGGAAACATCCTCCGCAAGCCCGGTAAGCTGACGGATCCCGAGTATACCAAGATCAAGGAACACTGCCGTGCCGGCTATCAGATCCTGAGGGATAACAATATCGATCCGCATATATGCAATGCGGCACTGATGCATCACGAAAGAAGCGACGGTTCCGGCTATCCCCTGCGCCTCAAGGATGCACAGATCGATCCCTACGCGAAGCTTGTAGCCATTGCGGACGTGTATGATGCGACCACATCACCGCGTGTTTACCGCGGTCCCATGTGTCCTTTTGAAGTCATCAGCATATTCGAGCGCGACGGATTACAGAAGTACAGTCCCGAATATATACTCGTTATCCTGGAAAATATAGTGAATACCTATCTGCTGGAAACGGTGAAGCTCTCCGACGATCGCGAGGGACAGGTCATATATATCAACAAGAATCATCTGGGAAGACCCACCGTCAAAATAAAAGATGTTTATCTGGATCTGTCGACCACGAAAGAGATAAACATCGTAGAGATAATCTGATACGATCACGGAGATCGCCTGATACGACAAAGAAAACGGGGTTGCTTACGCAACCCCATTTTTAACTCACTTCTTCGAAATGGTATCTCGCGGCTTCACGGTCTGTCCGGACCTTCTCTATATGAGCCCCAAGGCCTTTCAGCTTTGCAGGGAAATCCTCATACCCGCGCTCCACATACTGAACATTCTCAACCGTCGAGTAGCCATCGGCAGTAAGTGCGGCGAGTACCAGTGCCGCTCCGGCTCGTAGGTCAGGTGCCGACAGATCGGCTCCCTGATAGCCTTCCACGCCGTCTATGATCGCACTGTTTCCCTCGACCTTGATATGTGCACCCATTTTACTGAGCTCATCCACGTATTTGAATCTGTTCTCGAACAGAGACTCGGTCACTATGCTGGATCCGTTCGTAAGTCCCAGTGCCACGGTGATCTGCGGCTGCATGTCCGTCGGAAATCCGGGATAAGGCAGAGTCTTCACATTCGTGCGCTTAAGAGGCTTGGATGCCACTACTCTGACCCAGTCATCTCCCTCTTCGACCTCGCATCCCATCTCTATCAGTTTCGCACTGATGGACTCCAGATGCTTCGGGATCACGTTCTTGACTACCACATCACCCTTGGTCACGGCTGCGCCGAACATATATGTACCGGCTTCTATCTGATCCGGTATGATGGTGTACTCCGTGCCATGGAGGCGCTGTACACCCTTGATACGCACCACATCGGTACCCGCACCTCTGATGCTTGCACCACAGCTGTTCAAGAAGTTCGCCAGGTCAACTATGTGCGGTTCCTTGGCTGCATTCTCGATGATCGTAGTGCCCTCGGCCATTACCGAAGCCAGGATCACGTTCATCGTAGCACCCACACTGACCACGTCCATATATATATGTCCGCCTGTCAGCTTATCCGCATATGCATATACACGTCCGTGGGGAAGTTCGACCTCGGCACCCAGTCCCTGAAAGCCCTTGATATGCTGGTCAATGGGACGCAGACCTATGTTACATCCGCCGGGATATACCACTTCGGCCTTATGTATCTTGCCGAGGAGTGCACCGAGCAGATAATAGGATGCTCTGATCTTCCTGATATAATCACCGTCGATACGATAATCGGATATACCGGACCCGTTGATCTTGACCGTATGGCGATCCACATGGGTAACCTGTGCACCCACGCTCTCTATGGCAGTGAGTATCGCATGTATGTCCGTTACGTCGGGGAGATTCTCTATAAGTACCGTTTCATCCGGCATTATGGCGGCTGCCAGGATAGGGAGTGCGGCGTTCTTTGCACCCGATATATCCACCTCTCCTACAAGAGGATTACCGCCCTTGATTACATATTGATCCATTTAACCGTCTCTTAATACATTGCGGACAATATTCCGCTTCTGTAAGCATCCTACTAAATATATACGTCATCGTGGCCTGTGTCAATCGAACAAATATACTAATGTTCCGGATCAAACCACTCGTCAGTTTAGATAATTTAGCGGATTTACCTGCGATCCGCCTATCAGTATCTCGAAATGCAGATGCGGTCCGGTACTTACACCGGTATTACCGCTGAGTGCGATCCTCTGACCCTGGCTGACTGACTGACCGGCACTGACGAGTACACGGCTTAAGTGTCCGTATCTGGTCTGGCGTCCGTCGGGATGGTTGATGTATACCACATATCCGTATCCGCGACCCCATCCGGCTTTGGCTACGACACCGCCCGATGAAGCATATACGGGTGTGCCCGTTGCAGTAGCCCAGTCTACGCCCTTGTGATAAGTGCTGGCTCCGGCCTTGGGAGCACGGCGCCTGCCGAATCCCGACGTCAAACGTCCGCCGGAAATAGGCTTGATATAGGTCGGAGGTATCTTGGTACCCCTCTCCACGATCTTGGCCACGGCTTCATATGTCACTTCTTCCTTCAGATACTCCACTCCGGTCTGATCGTCGTTTACATACGTGATCTGTGCCATGACATTGTGATGGCCTGCGGAAGGCTCCTGCAGAGTCTTCATATCGGTCGTATACCACTCATCATTATCCACGTAGATAATGTCTGCCTCGTAATCCTCCTCGTAGTACACCTGCTCGATGCGGCTTACCGCAAGCTTCGGCTTGGGGATCGTAATGGTCAGCTCCTGACCGATCTGCAATACGGAGAATTCGTTCTGAAGCGAGTCATTCATCGCAATGATGTCATCCATGGGGATGTTGACTTTCTCCGAAATCTCACTCAATGTATCACCGGAAGCTACTTCGTATATGGTAGGAGTGGCCTTATCCTTCGTAACCTCATCTATGGCGGCATCGAGCGTCGTGATATCTGAAGCCGGCAGATAGCACTCGACCACTTCTATATAATCCTTGAAGTCCATACTCGTGATGCCCTGCTCATAATCGTCGAAGTCTTTCTCTACCGCGGGCTCAACTGCCGCGAATACATCCGCGAGAAAAGAAGCTATGCCGGCCTGAGCATTCGTATTCAATATCCCGCGCAGGGAATCGTCTTCTTCCTCTGTCTCCTCAACATACACCGTCGGTGTAAGAACAGCCAGTTCACGGTTATTGTCATAACCGAGCACGGGAGTATATCCCTCGTCATCCTGATATTTATCCAGAGCAGCCTGCAGAAGCTCGGTCACTTCGTCCGTGGATGCGAGGTTTAGCGAATACTGTCCGATCTTCACCGTATACGCGCGCTCCATGGTCTCACGGGCATCACGTTTGAGAACGGAGCACATTGCATCTATGACATCCTTTTCATCGGAGACGGTACCGCACATCTCCTCTCTCCCGACATAGGTCAGCTCGGTGCTTACGAGGACGAGTTCCTCGGAATCCGCATTCACCCGTCGTCTGGCTTCGCGCAGGCATTCATCTGCTGTTGCCGGATCATCCAGGCTGCCGACATATGTGCCGTTTAAGCTTATATCATAAGTATTGTCCCCGGTGCTCTCCAGCCTCTGATAGGTCGGAAGGAGCAGAGCACAAAAAAGTATGACTAAAAAGCCATACTTCATGCACGCTAATGCTTTTCGCGGGGATCGGGAATTCATTATTACAGATATCCTAAAGTAAGCATTACATTGATGGCCAGCTCACCCAGAAGAACGACCAGCATAACGATCTGGATAGGAAGAAGTGCGCGATTGCGGATAGACTTCTTGACCGACTCCTCCATATCATTAAGCTGAGCCGCCATACCGGATACGGCCTGACCCTGGCTCTTCTGCTGCTCGTTCAGAGTTTCGAGCATAGCGGAAAGCATATCGGTCTTATTCTTGAGTTCTTCAAATATCAGCTGGTTGTTCGTGCTGATCTGCTCGTTAACCTGCTCTGCCTGCTTGCCGAGTTCATCGGTCAGAGCGGCCTGCACATTACGATATACACGGACATTCTCTTTATGAATATGGGTTTCAAGCTTGTCGGAAATGCCTCCGAGCTGATCGGTCAGACCGGATATATCCACCTCGGCGGGAGCCGCTGCGCCTACCTCACCGAACTTATCCTT
>CAMONC010000027.1 GCA_946620235.1 uncultured Lachnospiraceae bacterium
CTCTGTCCGCACCCGATCCGCAGCAATAACATATGCAATCGGAAAAGCCGGTGTTATTATTTTATAAACGGAGATTCTGCCCTGAAAAATGCCATAATACAACATCTTCCGCATTATCACACATATACCCTAAAAATAATACCATATCTCGAAAAAAAAATATATATAACACGCGTATTTTCAGTGCTTTCTCTGTATTTTTTCGTCAAAAAACACTTTGAAATCGTGAAATCAAATATGATACAATCATTGTATATTTGGGGAAAGGAGCAGGTACAGTGTTTGCAGTAGGTGATTATGTAATGAAGACAAGCAAGGGTGTATGCCACATAGATGACATAACTCACCTTGATATGGCCGGGATTGACAGAGATAAGCTATTTTATGTGATGACCCCCCTTGATGGCAAAGGATCAACACTGTATGTCTCCGTCGAGGCCGATGCAACCAGCATCCGTGCGGCTATGACAAAGGGCGAAGCCGAGGATGTGATCGACTCGATCCCGAGTATACAGGAGGTTTGGGTAGAGAACGACAAGCTCAGAGAGCAGTGTTATAAAAACGCTGTCAGAAGTGGCTCTCCCGAGGCTCTGGTCGGTATAATCAAGACCATATACTCCCGCAAGAAGCTCAGGGAAGATCAGGGCAAAAAGAATACCGCCGTTGACGAAAGATATTTCAAGCAGGCCGAAGATCTTCTGTACGCAGAGATCGCGTTTGCGCTCGGCATGGATAAAGCTGATGTAAACGACTACATCACCACCCGTATACGCGGTCGGGCCCCGAAGAAAAAGTCCTGACAGGAACAAAAGCCATATTCGAAAGCCGCGGGATACCGGCGGCAAATTACACGACAAAAACCCCCGATCATCGGGGGTTTATATTTTATAAGCTATCGGTATAAGAACAAAGTCACATCTGTGCTACTGCACCGGCAAGTCTTGAAACCTTACGTGACGCGTTGTTCTTATGATACACACCCTTGGTGCAAGCCTTATCAATAGTGGAAGTAGCAGCGGTAAGTGCTTCTGTTGCTGCTGCCTTATCACCTGACTCTACAGCGGCTTCGACCTTCTTGATTGCGGTCTTAACACCGGACTTGATGGCTTTATTACGCTCAGTCTTGGTCTGTGTAACCAGAATACGCTTCTTAGCAGATTTGATATTAGCCACGATCCATCCTCCTCAAAAAATAAAACTAAAACGTGCGGAATCTATTGTATGCGAGGTAACCCCTCGTGTCAAGAGATTTTTGTGCTTAAACGGAATAATTTGAGCATATTTCAAGCACATCTCATATCTCCAGGATCAGATATCGTCCGTCTCCCACCTCAACTATCTCGGGCATGGCGAATATCTCTTCTTCACTCAGTCCTTCCGTATCCACTCCGACCTCTTCCAGATACTCCAGCGCCTCCTCACGAGACCCGGCTACGGCAGCCATGGTATCCTCCAGGAAATCCTCTGCCTCCTCGGGGCTGTCGGCCACCGGTTCGGGGTATAGATCCAGCTGATGATCCAGAAAAGCGGTTATGATCCTTTCATCATACATAGTCGATCCTCCGTTTCAACTCATGATACAGACGGGATGCGGGAAGCCCCATCACGTTATAATAATCACCGTATATCGCGCTGACAAACGGAGCAGCATATGACTGTACTCCGTATGCACCTGCTTTGTCCATCGGGTCGCCGGTGGCGATATATGCATCTATCTCCTCATCTGTCATCTCACAGAACACCACATCGGTCTTCTCATGAAAAGACACGGTCTCGCGTTCCGATGTGCCATGATCAGTCCCGGACTTCGGTCGCCTGATCACGAGAGATACGCCCGTGTACACCTGATGCGTGCGCCCCGAGAGAGTCTCCAGCATCCGTCGGGCGTCGGCTTCATCCTCCGGCTTGCCCAATATATGTCCGTCTATGCTGACCACGGTATCCGCGCCTATCACACAGTATCCCTCTGACAGATCAATGCCCGGATCCGCTTCCAGTTCATCGGCTACACTTTCCGCCTTACGCCCGGAGAGCTGCTTGACAATATCAGAGGGATCCGCAAGTTCGGTCTCCTCATCCGCTCCGGATACGCGGATATGTACGTCTATGCCTATTTTCTCCATGATCTCGCGCCGCCTCGGTGACGCGCTCGCCAGGTATATCTTCATCATTTATATCGCACCGTGCGGCCGGCCGGTTTCCGGTATGAATACCCGGCTCTGAGCGGCTTCGCTCTTGATCCTGTCGGCTTCCATCACGGTCTCACGGCTGAGTACCAGCTGAGCACACAGTTTCTCCTTGCCTCTTAAATCTATACGTCTGTAATTGCCATCCGGCATCATTTCATGCGCTTTGAGAGTATCACGCAGCTGTACATCCAGGATGTGTGCGAGTCGCTCCTTCAGTTCGGGTTTCTCGACCGGGAACATGATCTCCACACGCCTCTCCAGATTTCGCGGCATCCAGTCAGCGCTGGCGAGATAGTACTCGTCTTTACCGTCATTGCAGAAATAGAATATCCTGGCATGCTCCAGATAGTTGCCGACTATAGACCTGACGGTGATATTCTCGCTTATTCCGGGGATCCCCACTCTGAGCGAACATATCCCCCTGACGATCAGTTCTATACGTACGCCTGCTGCCGATGCCGCATACAGTGCTGCAATGATATCGGGATCGCACAGTGCGTTCATCTTCGCTATAATATGTGCCTCACGTCCGGCCAGAGCGTTTTCTTTCTCACGCCCTATCAGATACAGGAACCTGTCCTTGAGCCACAGCGGAGCGACAGACAGCTTATTCCATCCTCTGGGCTCCGAATAACCGCTCAGCATATTAAACACCGCCGTAGCATCTTCTCCGATCAGCTCCGAACATGTGAAAAGGCCGAGATCGGTGTAAAGTTTGGCTGTAGTATCGTTATAGTTGCCGGTGCTTAAATGCACATATCTGCGGATGCCGTCCTCCTCCCGCCTGACTACGAGAGTGATCTTCGAGTGGGTCTTCAATCCGACCAGACCGTAAATGACATGGCAGCCCGCATTCTCAAGCATCCTCGCCCATACGATATTGTTTTCCTCATCGAATCTGGCCTTGAGCTCAACCAGTACAGTGACCTGCTTGCCGTTATCGGCGGCTCTGGCGAGTGCCTTGATGATCGGCGAGTTACCGCTCACGCGATAGAGCGTCTGTTTGATCGCCAGCACGTCGGGATCCGATGCCGCCCTGGATATAAAGTCCACCACGGGAGTAAAACTTTCGTACGGGTGATGCATCAGAACATCTCCGTTCCTGATAACCTCAAACAGATCGTCGACACCCTCAAACTCCGGTACAGGCTGCGGCGGAGCATATGAGTGCTCCTTCAGATCATCTACTCCGGAGATGCCGTACATCTTCATCAGGAACGAGAGATCCAGGGGGCCGTCTGCCCGATATACGTCATCATCATCCAGTTCCAGCTCATTACGCAGTTTGTCCAGGAGTCTCCTGTCTGCTCCCTTATCTATCTCAAGTTCCACTGCGTGTCCGCGACGGCGTTCCTTGAGCTGTTTCTCTATCTCATGGAGCAGATCTCCGCTCTCATCCTCGTCGATATTGAAGTCCGCACTTCTGGTCACTCTGTAGACTGCCAGTCCGGCGATGTCATATCCGGTGAAAACCTTGTGGATATTGCGCAATATGATCTGCTCCAGAAAGATGAATCGTCTGGAGTCGGATGCGGGCAGTTCTATGAGCCTGGGAAGTCCCGACGGTACCTGAACCGTGGCGAACATATTCCCCTTGGACGGGGCATTACCGAGAAGTCCGCCTTCCGGCACTGCGACCAATGCGCAGATATTAAGCGTCTTATTGGCGATCACGGGAAAAGGTCGTGAGGAATCCACAGCCATCGGTGTCAGAACGGGATATACGCTTTCTTCAAAATACCTGTCGGCAAAATCCACTTCCGATCCGGTCATTTCACCGTGATCATAGAGAATCTCTATACCCTCCTTTTTGAATGCGGGTACGAGCATGTGATTCAAAGTATTATATGCGCTGCGTGACAATTCCTGAGTGGCGGAACTTACTGCCTTGAGCTGCTGTTCAGCGGTCATTCCGGCGATGTCTCTCTTTGTATAACCGGCTTCAACCATGTCCTTGAGCGATGCCACGCGTACCATAAAGAATTCGTCAAGATTGTACATAGCTATCCCCAGGAACTTCGCACGTTCCATCAAAGGATTGTTCCTGTCTCTGGCTTCTTCAAGTATGCGTTCATCAAACTCAAGCCAGCTCAGCTCTCTGTTGATATACAGGGAAGGATCCGTATAATCACGTGCCTTCCTGACCTTGTCCTTTTCTTTAGCCTTGTCTTTTTCCTTAGTTGCCATGTCAGCTCCTTTGCCGTCCTGTCCGGGATGTGCCGGCTACACCTGAGACTTCTGTCTTATGATCGGGTGAACACTGAACACTTCATCAAAGAACTCCGCCCGGTTATAAAACAGACCTTTCTCCAGCGTTATATCCACCTGCGTATCCAGCGTAAAGATCAGTTCATCATCTTTAAGCGATATCTTCACATCCTTAAACTTCTGCTTGTGGGATCTGTCAAGTCCGTTCGCAAGGCGCAGGATAGCGATCAGTTTAGCCATGATCAGGCAGGCCCTCTCATCCAGGTCCGAAGACTGCTCCCACACATCACGATACGAGTATTCCAGATGATTGTACTTGACCACGTTGGCCACGATCTCACGCTCAGTATGTGAGAGTCCGATGATCTCGGAGTACATGATGATGTTATATGAGCATTCTCCGAGATTGGCCATGCTGATGTATTTGCCGCAGTCATGCAATATGGTCGTTATGCGGAGCATAAGTCTCTCACGGGCACCGAGGCCGTGCTTCTTTTTCATGGCATCGAATATACCCAGTGCAATGCTCTCGAGAGTCTCTCCCCTCTTCTTAGATCCCATGTATTTCCTGGCCAGTGCACGTGCCGAGCTTATGATATCAGCTTCGAAATCATGGCCTTTGCTGATGAACTTATGAGCTTCGGCATAGTCGTAAGCCATACCGTCACCGAGAGTGACACCCGGGATCCATATACGCTTCACATCAGAAATATCGCATATTCTCTTGAGCACAATGGTCGATATGTGACATAATGTCACATCATCTTCGGGCAGTGCGAGTATCCTCGAAACCTCTGATAGGGTATGCTTGCGCATGATCCGCAGAAGATTGTCCACGGAATCTGTGTCAAGCTCCTGCGAAACGTATTCAGCGGGAAGTCTCGTATAGGCTTTGGAAATATAGTCATCCACCAGGATCAGATTCCTGATGGTGAAATCTTTCAGATAGAGTTTCTTAAAGACCGAAAGCTGTGTATCGGTGAGTTCCGCGAGCACATCTTCATACCGGCTCGTCCTGGCATTCAGATGTGCCATACGCTCAGCCAGCCTCAACACACCGAGCATCATATTCTGAGTCGTGATGAGCTTGCCGTCCTCGAACAGGGATACCTGTATGGAGCTGCCTCCTATATCCAGTATGGCTGTCGGCTCCTTTACCATATCCTCAAATATCTCGCTGTCCCTGTATGCCACTGCCTTGTAATGCAGGAATCTCTGCTCGGAATTGCTGAGTATCGATGCCTCCAGGCCGCTGCGCAGCTTGATACGGTCCAGGATGATCGCCGAGTTGGATGCCTCCCTGACCGCCGATGTACAATATGCGGCATAGTCATCTATCTTCATCGCGTCACAGATATCCTTGTACTCCTTGAGCACACGGCACATTTCATCGAGTTTTGCGTTGCTGATCTTGTCACTCACATATGCATCCGTACCAAGGTCTATCTGATGGCGTATGGAATCGATCTGTTTGATCCCGTTCTTCACGGACATCTCAAACAGTTTGAGTTCCAGTTCATATGAACCTATGTCGATCGCAGCAAAAGTCTTCAATCCTTTCACCCCTCCTGTCCGCAACCCAAAAGATGGTCAATAAACTGCCTTGCCGTGCGGCCCGATCTGCCGCCGTGTGACAGTTCCCATTTATTCGCTTCAAGGATCAGCTCATCTTCGCTCATGTTGATTCCCGCACGTTTGGCCAGCTCCGTGACTATCAGGTCATATTCCTTTTTGACGGGGGCACCGAAATATATCTGCACGCCGAATCTCTGGCTCAGCGAAAGCTTCTCGGCCATGGTATCCGATCTGTGCATGTCCTCATCATAATCGTTACGATCGGATGTGGTCTCCTTGATCAGGTGACGTCTGTTGGAAGTCGCATATATCAGCACATTACCGGGACGCTGCTCCAGCCCGCCCTCTATAACGGCTTTCAGATACTTATAATCGGTCTCGAAATCCTCGAAACTCAGATCGTCCATATATATGATGAATCGGTAATTCCGGTTTTTGATGACCGAGATCAGCTCTGACAGATACTCGAACTGGTCACGATGGACCTGTATGATGCGAAGTCCGCGATTGTAGTATTGTGTGGCAAGCGCACGGATACAGCTGGATTTGCCGGTTCCGGCATCACCGTACAGAAGGCAGTTGTTGGCCGGCCTCTTTTCCACGAAAGCATCCGTGTTCTCGGTAAGCTTGTGCTTCGCGTTCTCATATCCGACCAGGTCATCCAGAGTCATCGGAATCATGTTGAGCACGGGTACGATGTGCATGGCCCCGTCTCTGTCCGCATCTATGGAAAAGGCTCTGTGAAGTCCCAGTGCTCCGGCTCCGTATCCTATATAGAACCTGGTGAGTATATCCTTCAGTCGTACGGCTGAACCGCTGCAGGCCAGCTGCTCGGCCAGATCGCATATACGATCGCGGATCTGTGCGCTGTAAATACGCGATTCACAGGCCGGCTCATAATCAAGCACAACCTCAAGTCCGCTCAGCCCCAGAGCTTTGAGCGCCCCTTTCAGATCGGCGTTGAACATGCGGAAAATGATCTCCATATCATGTAGGACCAGATCGGCTATGCTGCATGCGGTATCAGCATTCGCTTCACAGGCATATGTATAGGCGTTCTCGGCATTCAGCAGACGGTCTGTCAGATAGGCGGACCACAGATTTCCCTTCAGTGCCCTCTCCTCACAATATGCAACCATCGGTCTGATCGCACCGACCAGTTGCTTGCGGGCCAGCTCCATTTCCCTGGTCTCCGTAGCGGAATATGACGACAGACACTCACACATAAGGGCCAGCACAGGGTCATCTGCCAGTTCTTTGTATATGATCAGTTCATCGTAATCTAGAAACATCCTATCACCTTCAGCATTCTGGCTTCCTCTCTGAGTCCCCGTATGGCATTCTTCACGGCGGGCTCGGACAGGTTGCCTTCAAATTCTATGAAAAACCTGTATTCCCAATCCCTGTCCTCTATGGGCCGGGATTCGATCTTGGTCATGTTCAGATCGTTATAAATGAAATGCGACAGCATATGGTACAGTGAACCGCTCGCATGAGGTACCTCCAGACATATGCTCACGTGAGTCGAATCGCGCAGGAATATCTTCTGATTGCAGACTATGATGAATCTGGTCTGGTTATCCTCAGCCTGGTTCACACCCTTTTCAAAAACTTTCAGTCCGTATATGGATGCGGCACGCTCACTGGCTATGGCAGCCTGGGAAGGATCGCGGTCGTCTCGCACTTTGGCTGCGGCGAAGGCGTTATTCTGCATGCTTATCTGTTTCCATTCCGGGTGTTCATTCAGGTATCTCGCAGACTGCAGAAGTGACTGCGGATGCGAGTAAACCGCAGTGATACGTGATATATCGCTCTCCGGCAGGCCCATCAGACAATGCTCGACCTTGATGATCTGCTCGCCTACTATATAATTTTCGAATTCGACCAGCAGGTCGAATACCTGTGAAACCGTGCCCGCCGTTGAGTTCTCTATAGGCAGAACGGCAAAATCCGCACTCCCCTCATCGAGAGCCGTAAATGCATCTCTGAAGGTGTCCACGTGGAAGCTGTTGACCTGCTCGCCGAAGTAAGTCTCCATCGCAAGCTGAGAATATGCCCCTTCAGCTCCCTGGAAAACCACTCTGGCCTGCTCCGTATCGAGCCTGTCGACCGCTATGAAAGGCAGTCTGCCCGCAGCGCCGCTTTCCGCAAGCCTGGAATACTGGAGCTTGCGTGACATGCTCATGATCTGTTCAAAAAGCTCTTCCACGCCTTTTGAATTAAATGCATTATGAGTCTGTGCCTTAAGCGTGGAAAGCTTACTCTTCTCGCGCTCACGATCGAGCACCCGTTTACCGGTGGCGATCTTTACCTCCGCCACATCGGCGCATATATCCATGCGTTCTTCATACAGTCTCACTATCTGTGAATCTATGTCATCGAGGCGGGCTCTAAGCTCGCTCAAGTCCGGTTTATCAGTCCCCATCGGTATGTCCTTTTCCTGAGAAAAAAAAAGAATATATATGGAAGATTGTACCGCTAATTCCCCTTGATAGCAACTTCAGAAACCTCTATACTTAAGGTGAAATCCATATTTTCAAGGACAGGACTCAAGAGGTGTAAGATGAAAAAAAACAACACCGCAAACATACTAATGCTGGTGATCGTAGCGTGCCTGATCGTCGTGCTCGTAATAACCGCCGTGATCGTGCGTCTGATCAATAAAGTACCGGACAACGATCCCTCCTGCGTAGGTGCTACGGCAGGCAACCTGAATAACGGAGGATACTTCTGCGAAAAGGACGGAGTGGTCTATTTTGCCAATGCATACGACCACGGTTATCTCTACTCCATGACCCCTGAGCAGACCGACTTTAAGCGCCTGTATAACAGTGACTGCTCCAACATATGTGTCGGCGGAAAGTACCTGTACTTCTGCATGGAAACTCCAAAGGGAGGTACGGGACTCGGCTTCGTCATCAAAACAGCGGGGATTTACCGCTCCAAGTTAAACGGCGGCAAGGTGGAATGTCTGACCTCAGATGATTCGCTGATCATGAACCTGGTAGGCAACACGCTCTATTATCAGGCCGGTACGGGAACGGGCGTGGGACTTAAGAAAGTGGACATCAAAGGCGGTGAAGATCCGGTGATCATCGAGGACACTTTCGTACTCAATCCCGCATGCGCCGTAGACGGTATCATCTACTACGGCGGAACCCAGAAGGATCACTATCTCTATGCTTATAATCCCGTGAGCGATTCCTCAAGTGCGATCTGGGACGGAGACGTATGGAATCCGGTATACGAAGGCGGATATTTCTACTACATGGACATCTCCGACGATTACAAGATATGCAGATACTCTCCCTCCAACCAGACCGTCGAGATCCTGTGTCATGACAGAGCGGATAACTTCAATGTAGGCTACGGATATGTCTATTACACGGTATCTGTGGGTGATATGCCCGGGCTGTATCGTATGCGCATAGACGGCAGTGGCAGAGAGCCTGTCTATACGGGTTACGTATGTGATGTGAACATGACATCAACTTATACTTACTTCAGGGAATTCGGTACCGATTATCCGATATACTGTGTACCGACAGCGGGTGGAAGTGCTTACGAATTCACCGCCGCAAAGGATGCCGCACTGGCGAAATAAACTATAGAATGAGATGCGGAGCGATCTCCGCAAGAGGCTTGAGAACAAACTCGCGATTCTTCATGTCAGGATGAGGGATCGTGAGTTCTTTTTCGTTCATATGAAGATCATCATAGAGAAGGATATCCAGGTCAAGCGTGCGAGGGCCCCAGTGTATCGTGCGTACTCTGCCGCATGCATTCTCGATCTCATGAAGTCTGTCCAGAAGATCATAAGGCCTTAACCGGGTGTTCAACTCTATCACACCGTTCAGGAAAGGATCCTGCTCGACACCGCCGTAGGGTTCGGTCTCAATGATCGATGACTTCGCGGTAACACTTATGCCGGGTGTCTCCTCCAGCATGGCCAGTGCCTTATCTATAAACTTAAGTCTGTCGCCCATATTGGAGCCGATGCCTATATAGGCAGTATGGCGCGAAAGTGTGATCTCAACAGATACGGTGTCGAATTCAAGACCTATGGGAGCATCGGGTTTATCCACGCGGACCTCTGCGGCTCTCAGGGCCGGAAAAGCGTCAAGCAATGCTTCCGCCACCGTGACTGCCGCTCTTTCGATCAGATCATACTTTTCCGCAGTGAACACACGATATATGAGCTTGGCCGCATCGCTGTAGCTCACGGTATCCTCCAGGGCATCGCTGCGGCCGGCCTTATACAGGTCAGTAAAAAGGACAGCACTCACGTAGAAGTCCTGCCCGTTCTCCTTCTCACTCGCATGCACCCCGTGATATGCGTAAATATGCAGTTTCTCTATCATGATCTTGTCCATAGGTATATGGCTCGGGTATCAGCATGATGATCGAGCCAGGATCATCATCGACAATTTCTTATAGCCTCTATCATACGTATCAGCCGCACGTGCTCCTTCACGTCATGCACGCGCACGAACGACACGCCGTGCTGCATGCCCCATGCCGTGGTGGCGAGACTGCCTTCGAGTCTCTCGCCGGCCGGCAGATCAAGTGCCTGCCCGATCACGGACTTACGGCTTGTTCCGAGGAGCACCGGATATCCCAGTCCGCGCAGGTCATCCAGATGTGCCATCAGCTTCATATTCTGATCGTAATCCTTGGCAAATCCGATACCGGGGTCGATCATTATGTTTCCCTCGGAGACTCCGGCATCAATTGCCATTTTCACAGAGTCTCTCAGGTCTGATATGACATCTGTCACAATATCGTTATAGACCGCTTTTTGTCGGTTATGCATAATGCATACGGGAACATGCGACTGTGCTATGACCTCAGCCATACGCTCATCACCCTTAAGTCCCCACACATCATTTATCATATCCACGCCCGCACCGATACCGGCCCAGGCGACCGTGTTCTTATATGTATCCAGGCTGACAGTTATGTCGAATCTGTCCTTGATCGCTTCGATGACCGGCATCACCCGCTCGATCTCATCAACAGCCTCAACCGGAGAAGCTCCGGGTCTGGTCGATTCCCCGCCTATATCGATGATATCGGCACCGTCACGGATCATCTGCGCCACGTGCCCCAGAGCCACATCCATTCCGCGATACTTACCACCGTCCCAGAAGGAATCGGGTGTGACATTGAGAATGCCCATGACATATGTATGGTTAGCGGTATCGAATTCTCTGTTACCTATACGCATAATCTGCTCCATATCTCCGGATCCTGATCACCTGATCCCGATCATACGGAAGAAGCGTTCCTCCAGCCCATGATCGGATTCAAATACGCCACGTCTGGCTTCGGTCACGGTCAGCGTCCCGCCCTTCTTCACACCTCGCATGGACATACACATATGCTCGGCTTTGAGCACTACGATGACGCCGGCACAATCGAGATCCTCATATATCGCATCAGCTATCTGCGCAGTCATCTGCTCCTGGATCTGGGGGCGCTTCGCATATACATCCACGACACGTGCCAGCTTGCTTAAGCCAACTACTCTGTCCTTCGGTATATATCCGATATACGCATGACCGAAGAAAGGCATGAGATGATGCTCGCACATGGAGTAGAACGGTATCTCCCTTTCCACTACCATGTCAGTACCCCCGGCCGAGAAAGTCCGTGACAGATAGTTCGCCGGATCATCATCCATTCCCGCGAATATCTCTCCGTACATTCTGGCCACTCTGTCGGGAGTGCCTGCCAGTCCTTCACGCTCCGGATCCTCTCCGATCCCTTCGAGGATCATCTTTATCGCCTGTTTAATCTTCTCTTCATCGATCATCTCATAATCACCATGTATACTGTCTGTATCGATCGGCCTACGGCACGATCTGTTTTTTCTTCAGAGCTGCTCCCTTTGAGTCAGTCAGTGTCCTGATGGCTCCCAGAAACGACAGCGATCCGAACGCTATGATCACGGAATCCTTATCAGCCAGCAGATATGCCATCTCCAGCGCTTCGTCGGGGGAAGTGGCCACACTCACCATGTCATTATACTTCTTCACGGTCTCGGCCAGCTCCTGTGCCGGCAGGGCACGTGGATTATCAGGTGTCAATGTGATGACATGGGCCGCATGAGGCGCCATGTACTCACAGATCGCGGGATAATTCTTATCCCCCAGCACACCCATGATGAATATCAGCTTGCCCGCTTCTTCTTCATTATGGAAGAAATATTCGACGGTCTTCGAGAGTCTCTTTGCCGCATTTTCATTATGAGCACCGTCAATTATCACGGTCGGGTTATGCGATATGATCTCAAATCTGCCCGGCCATACGGCTTTAAGCAGTCCCTCTTTGATGGATTTCTCATCGATCCTGATCCGCACCTTGCGAAGCGACTCCACAGCCGATATGGCCACGATCGCATTCTCTATCTGCCAGGAGCCGATCAGGGATATCTTCAGCCCCTTATATCTGCCGTAATCAAATGTGGTTGTCTTAAGTCCGGCTTTGGCATTTTTGATACCCGCCGGATCAGCTATGGTCAGCGGGGCTTTCTCGAGCGAGGCTTTTGCCTTGATAACGGAGATCACCTCGGGAGTCTGTGATATCGTGACCACATTCGTGCCCTTCTTTATGATGCCTACTTTCTCACGAGCTATGGCATCCACCGTCCTGCCGAGGTATCTGGTATGATCCAGACTTACGCGCGTGATCACGCTGACCGCGGGGGCATGGATGATATTCGTGGCATCCCCGGCTCCGCCCATCCCGCATTCGAGGACCACGATATCGCATCCGGCTTCGGCGAAGATCATAAAAGCAAGCGCAGTCTCGACCTCAAAGAGCGTAGGCTCATTCTCCTCTCCTCCCTCCAGGACCATCATATCCGCTGCGGCCTTGACCTCCTCCAGATTACGGCAATACGCACTCTGTGAAACATTCCTTCCGCCTATCCGGTATCGTTCCCTGTCTTCTATGACTGCCGGAGACGTATAGCGTCCGACTTTATATCCTGCCTCATCCAATATACTTGAGATAAAAGCACATACGGAGCCCTTGCCGTTGGTACCTGCCACATGAATGAAGTTAAGTCCGTTCTGTGGATTGCCCAGCTTGGAGCAGAGTACACTCATCCGCTCCAGCCCGGGCTTCATGCCGGCTGCAGCGAGTCTCTCCTTATATTGTTGTGCTTCTCTGATGTTCATATATTTACTGTCCCAATGCTTCCATGGCAAGTCGGACAGCTCCCATTATCCCCTGATCGTCGTTCAGTGACGGAGGAACGATGTAACTGTCCATACGTTTCAGCGGTGCGGCCTGTATATAGCCCGCCAGCATGTCGGCCACATGCGATCTGATGAGCGCATAGAGCTGCTCCTGATGCATGACTCCGCCACCGAGTATGATCCGCTGAGGACTGAGTGTCAGTATTATATTGACCAGTGCTTCCGCTATATAGTATGCTTCAAGCTCCCATACTTCGGGACGGTCCGCAAGTTCTGCGGCTTTTACTCCGTATCGGCGCTCTATGGATGGGCCCGATACGAGTCCCTCCAGGCAGTCGCCGTGGTACGGGCACACACCGGGATATGTATCACCCCTCCTGCGCGGAATGATCATGTGCCCGAGCTCAGGATGCAGCATCCCGTGAACGAGCCTGCCTCCGCTCATTACACCCCCGCCGACACCGGTGCCTATGGTTATATAAACCACATCATCAAGGCCCCTGGCACTGCCCCAGGTCACCTCTCCGAGGAGCGACCCGTTCACATCGGTATCAAATCCTATCGGGATGCCCAGCCTTTCCGCAAAGGCTCCGACTATATCCGTATCGCGCCACTCCAGCTTGGGCGTGGAAGTGATATGACCGTAAGAGGGCGATCCCGGTATCAGATCTATCGGACCGAAACAGGCTATGCCGAGTGCTTCGATATCATACCCCATGAAGAAATCGATCATCGGAGGTATGGTTTCCTCCGGTGTAAGAGTCGGGATAACCTTTCTCTCCGTGATATGTCCTTTATCATCACCGATCGCGCATACCATTTTGGTGCCGCCGGCTTCAAGTGCTCCGTACATTAATTGTGCTCCCCGTACTCACCCGGCTGGCATACGCCGTATCCTGTGGATATCAGGTAAAGTCCGCGATATCAGCATCCATTCCCTCTCCGGCTGCGCCGATGTTGAGCATGTTCATCGTTCTGCGGCGTATACGCGCCCTCTCGGAGGCATCCAGGATGAAGTTCTTGATTTCCTTCGACTTCTTGATATGCCTGATCACAAGCGTGGGATCGGTCGTATCACCGGTGAAGCAGGTGATAGTACCCAGACCGGCCAGGCGCTCCATAATGGAAGCCGAATACTGAACATCCTGAATCTTATACATATAGCAGTCGTTCTCATTGCGGGTAAAGAACCCGGTATCGATGGTCAGCACATCCTCACCGATCGTATATTTTGTAAATGTAAAAGGAAGACCGAACAGAAGCCATCTCTTACGTGCAACATACTGCTTCTTTTCTTCTTCCACATAGCCTGCATTATCCGATGCGGCTTTCGTTCTCTCTTCGCTCATATTCCTCCGATCCGTACCCCCGAGGGGTTACAATACTGTTAGGTTTATGTCTACGAGTTTACCACAATTCATCGGATAATCATACATTTCCTCATTGAAAGCCCGATATCAATTTGCTATACTACACGATAAGGGTTAAGCAAACCCATCTGTCATCAAACTCAGATTCAGGAGGTGTCACATGAATGTTCAGGACTGTATCAAGACTCGCAGAAGTATCCGTAAATTCAAAAGCGATGCGATAGACCATTCCGTTATCGAAGAAATCATCGGTGACGCAGCATACGCCCCCAGCTGGAAGAATTCACAGACCGTACGTTACATAGTGGCCGAAGGCGCCATCAAGGACCGCATTGCGGATGAAGCCACCACCATATGGCCCGGCAACGGTACCATCATCAAGCAGGCGCCCGCTCTTATAGTTGTAGTATCCATTGATAAGAGAAGCGGTTACGAGCGTGACGGCTCCGCTTCCACTCCCAAGGGAGACGGATGGACAATGTATGATGCCGGTGTTGCTTCACAGACGCTGTGCCTGTCGGCTCATGACCACGGCCTCGGTACCGTTATCATGGGACTCTATGATGAGAGTACCGTGATCGATATCCTGGGTATCGAAGAAGGTCGTTCAATATCGGCTCTTATACCTATCGGATATCCCGATATCGATCCCGAAGCTCCGAAGCGTAAGGAAGTAGCTGAATTAGTTTCATTTAGATCATAGTTGTTAAGGAAGATCGTTTGATCTTCCTTTTCTTTTGCATACACATATCAGGGAGGGAATATGAGACATCTGATGAACCCACTCGACTTCTCCGTGGAGGAGCTCGACAAACTCTTCGATCTGGCGGAAAACATCGCCGCCGATCCGGCTAAATATGCACATGTATGCGACGGCAAAACACTCGCGACATGTTTCTATGAGCCGAGTACCAGAACACGCTTAAGCTTCGAATCCGCCATGATACATCTGGGCGGACAGGTTCTGGGCTTCTCCGAAGCATCCTCATCTTCCGCAGCCAAAGGCGAAAGCGTATCCGATACGATCCGCGTCATCTCGTGCTATGCGGATATATGTGCCATGAGGCACCCGAAAGAAGGCGCACCGATGGTGGCAGCGAGCAGATCGGGAATACCGGTGATAAATGCAGGCGACGGCGGGCATCAGCACCCTACACAGACTCTGACCGACCTGATGACCATCCGGGCACTCAAAGGCAGGCTCGGCAACTTCACCATCGGCCTCTGCGGTGATCTGAAATTCGGCCGCACGGTCCACTCACTGATAAACGCGCTCATCAGATACGAAGGCATCAAGTTCATATTCATCTCACCTCCCGAGCTGCGCATTCCTGATTACATCACCGATAAGTTGATCGAATCCGGCATTGAATATGAAGAAGTGATCAAACTCGAAGACAGCATAGGCAACCTCGATATCCTATATATGACCAGAGTGCAGAGAGAGCGTTTCTTCAACGAGGAAGATTATGTCAGACTGAAAGACTTCTATATCCTGACCAATGAAAAGCTCCAGCTCGCCCGTGAAGACATGCTCGTACTCCATCCCCTCCCCAGAGTGAACGAGATCTCCGTAGAGGTGGATGACGATCCGAGGGCAGTGTATTTTAAGCAGGCACAGTATGGAGTATATGTAAGGATGGCGCTTATTATGACGCTGCTGGGATTGGTAAGTGATACATAAACCTGAACAGAAAGGAAAACCGCCATGTTAAATATAGGAAAAATAGAAGAAGGCTTCGTGCTCGATCATATCAAAGCAGGCAAGAGCCTCTCGATATACAAGCACCTGGGACTTGATAAGAACGCCGATACGGTCGCCATCATCAAGAATGCCAAGTCAGCCAAGATGGGACGCAAGGACATTCTCAAGGTGGAATGTGACATCAACACACTGGATCTGGACGTCCTCGCATTCATCGACCATAACATCACAGTCAACGTGATCAAAGACGGTGAGATCGTTGACAAAAAAGAACTCGTTCTGCCCAAAGAGATAAGAAACGTCATCAAATGCCATAATCCCCGCTGCATCACATCGATCGAGCAGGGGCTTCCGCATATCTTCGTCCTGGCGGATGAAGAAAACGAAGTCTACAGATGTAAGTATTGTGAAGAGAAATATGCCCCCAAAGCGGAGTCGGATATATGAGAAATATCCTGATAACCAATGATGACGGAATAGATGCTGACGGCATCATCAGGCTGGCCCGCGCCGCTCTCAGTCTCGGCGAGGTCTGGGTTGTCGCACCGCTCCATCAGAGGAGTGCCGCTTCGCACAGCATCACGTTACGCGAGCCCATAGATGTCTATCCACATGACTTCCCTGTAAAAGGAGTGCACGCTTTCTCCTGCACCGGTACTCCCGCCGACTGTGTCAGAGTCGGCAGTCTGAATGTCATGCCGGAAAAACCTGATCTGGTTCTGTCCGGCATCAACTTCGGATACAATGCCGCTACCGACATTCAGTATTCCGCCACGGTAGGAGCCGCTTTTGAAGCTGCTTTTCAGGGATATCAGGCAATAGCCGTCTCAGAACACATAAACGGCATCCATGAAGTCACGGATGCCTATCTTACGGACCTGCTGACCGAATATGCGGATCATCCGCTCGGATACGGACAGGTGATCAATATCAACTTCCCGGGGTGTGCTCTGGCCGAGTGTAAAGGGATCATCAGAAATGCCAGAACATCCCGCAGTTCTTTCTATCATGATCATTACAATGTGATATCCGAACTGGAGAACGGTGGAATAAGATATATGGTTGAGGGAGATCTGAATCTCGAATCGGAACCCGATACCGACTTCCACAGTCTTATAGATAACTATATATCCGTCGGAATAGTAAACAACGTGGGATAAATCTTATAGCAGCATTCCGATCAGCCGGACTACCACCGCTGCTATCCAGGCAACCGCACACTGCCATACGATCATTCCGACAGCCCATTTGCCGCCAAGCTCCCTCTTGACCGCAGCCACAGCTGCCACGCACGGTGTATACAGCAGCGAGAATACGAGCAGCGATGCAGCAGTGACCGGTGTCATCACATTCGTGATATTTTCTTCAAACAGAACCTCCAGTGTGGATACCACACTTTCTTTGGCCATAAATCCGCTGATCAGCGAAGTGCATATCCTCCAGTCACCCAATCCCGCAGGCTTCATGACAGGAGCGATCCATCCGGAAATGACTGCCAAAATGCTGGTACCGGAATCTGTCAGAAATCTGAAATGTGTATCAAAGCTCTTCAGCATCCATATGATCACGGTCGCAATAAGTATGATCGAGAAAGCTCTCTGCAGGAAGTCTTTTGCCTTTTCCCAGAGAAGACGCAGCACGTTCTGCGGACGTGGCATGCGATAGTTCGGAAGTTCCATAACAAAAGGAACAGCCTCACCCCTGAACAGTGTCTTGCGATAGATAAATGCGATCAGGATCCCGACCGCCATCCCGAGAACATAGAGTCCTATCAGGATAAGTGCCTTGAATCTCGGAAAAAACGCATCCACAAAGAAGGCGTATATCGGCATTTTGGCCGAGCAACTCATAAAAGGTGTGAGCAGGATAGTCATACGGCGGTCTCTCTCACTCGGCAGAGTTCTGGTTGACATAACTGCCGGAACGGTACATCCGAATCCGATCAGCATAGGCACAACACTACGCCCGGATAAGCCGATACGTCTGAGCAGTTTATCCATGACAAATGCCACTCTGGCTATATAACCGCTGTCCTCCAGCAGGGACAGGAAAAGGAACATGACAACGACGATCGGCATAAATGAAAGAACACTGCCGACGCCTTCAAAGATACCGTCGATGATAAGTCCGTGCAGGACTTCACCGACTCCTGCAGCCGTCAATACTCTGTCAACAGCACCGGTCGCTGCCTCAACTCCCACTTCCAGCAGCCATTGAAGACCAGCTCCTATCACATTGAATGTCAGGAAGCATACAATGCCCATGATAGCTATGAAAGCCGGGATCGCGGTATATTTGCCGGTCAATATCCTGTCTATCTTTTCACTTCTGGTTCGTTCCTTACTCTCTTTCGGTTTTCTGACGCAGGAGGAGCAGACCTTTCCGATAAAGGCAAAGCGCATATCCGCTATTGCAGCACAGCGATCCAATCCTCTCTCCTTTTCCATCTGAAGAACGATATGCTCGATCATTTCTTTCTCATTGTCATCCAGATCAAGTTGATCGATGATCCGTTCATCTCCCTCGATGACCTTGGATGCGGCGAATCTGACCGGGAGGGAAGTACGTGCGGCATGGTCCTCTATCAGGTGAGAAACGGCATGCAATGCACGATGGACCGCTCCGCCATGATCTTTTTCATCGCAGAAATCCTGCCGCAAAGGTTTCTCACGGTAATGCGCCACATGAAGCGCATGCTCCACAAGTTCATCCACGCCCTCATTGTTTGCAGCCGATATCGGGACAACAGGCACGCCCAGCATGTGCTCCATGGCGTTTATATCCACCGTTCCACCGTTTTCACGCATCTCATCCATCATATTGAGGGCTACGACCATAGGGATATTCATCTCGAGAAGCTGCATCGTCAGGTAGAGATTACGCTCTATGTTCGTGGCATCAAGTATGTTGATAATGCCTGTCGGCTTATTCTGCAGTACGAAATCACGGGATACTATCTCTTCCGTGGAATACGGAGACATGGAATAGATACCGGGCAGGTCAGTCACCATTGTATCGGGCTTGTTGCGGATGGGGCCGTCCTTGCGATCCACGGTCACACCCGGGAAATTGCCTACATGCTGGTTGGAGCCCGTAAGAGTATTAAAAAGAGTAGTCTTACCGCTGTTCTGATTACCCACCAGAGCAAACGTAAGAACAGTTCCGTCCGGCAGCGGATCACCGTCGCCTTTCATATGAAAACGGCCACCCTCGCCCAATCCGGGATGTTCGTGCCCGGGTCCTTCATTCGTTCCGGCTTCAGGGACCGATTCGGTCAATGTTATTTCTATCTGACGGGCATCAGCGAGTCTGAGAGTCAGTTCATAGTCATGTATCTTGATCTCCATGGGATCACCCATAGGTGCGAACTTGACTACATGTACATAAGCTCCGGGTATCACACCCATATCGAGCAGATGCTGTCTGAGTGCTCCCTCACCGCCTACCGTATTTATCCGTGCTGCCTGTCCGACAGTCAGTTCATTCAGTCTCATACCGTCATTATACCTGTTTTTTACCTGTCATACCGTCATTTATCCGTTATAAGCGTGCGACGCCCCTTTCGGGGCGCCGCGATCTTATCGATATTTCTTACAGATCAGTTTTTCTTTGCTGCCCTTGCGGCCTTAACCTGCTCGGTCAGCTGAGGCAGGATCTTGTTCAGATCGCCTACTACACCGTAATCGGCTACATCGAAGATCGGAGCATCCTCATCTTTGTTGATGGCGATGATGATGTCACTCTCTTCCATACCGGCAACGTGCTGGATGGCACCTGAGATACCGATTGCGAAGTAAACATTGGGACGTACGGTCTTACCGGTCTGTCCTACCTGCAGATCCTTCGGCTTCCAACCTGCATCAACTACCGCACGTGAGCAGCTTACGGTTCCGCCGATAGCCTCTGCGAGATCCTCAAGAAGCTTGAAGTTCTCGGGTGAACCTACTCCACGGCCACCGGATACAAGGATCTTTGCATCCATGATATCTACGGTATCCTTAACTGCCTTAACTACCTCTTTGATAGTCACATAACGGTTATTGGGAGTGAATCCGGGATTGAACTCTTCAACAACTGCCTTCGCACCCTTCTTGGGCTCGATCTTCTGCATAACGCCGGGACGTACAGTCGCCATCTGAGGACGATTGTAAGGGCAGGCGATGGTAGCGATCGTGTTGCCGCCGAATGCGGGACGGGTCATGAGAAGCTGATTGTGGAGCTGCTCATTTTCCTTACCGGGTACGGGTACGAGCGGGAAATCACCGATCTCAAGCACTGTACAGTCAGCTGTCAGACCGGTAGCTACACGTGCAGATACGGTAGGACCTAAGTCACGGCCGATAGCTGTAGCACCTACGAGCATGATCTCGGGCTTATACTTGTTGATGACGCTTGCCAGAGCGTGAGCATAAGGCTCGGTTCTGTATTCTTTTAACTCAGGATCATCTACTACGATGACCTTGTCAGCGCCGTACTCTGCAAGAGAGTCTGCGAGGTCCTTTACGCCTGATCCGATCAGGACAGCTACTACCTCGGTATTAAGGGGTGCGGCCAGATCTCTGGCCTTTCCCAGAAGTTCATAGGCGATGCTTCCGACGGTATGGTCTACCTGCTGTGCGAAAACATATACGCCTTTATATTCAGCTATTGCTTCAGGAGTCATATTCATTGTTTTCCACCGCCTTTCCTTAAATCACATGCTTCTCATCAAGTTTTCCGATGATGTAGGATACTGCTTCGTCAGGTGAGTCGGGAATAACCTTCTCGCCTGCGCCCTTGCGTACCTTATCG
>CAMONC010000028.1 GCA_946620235.1 uncultured Lachnospiraceae bacterium
CCCGCCATACCGAGGACAACAGATTCGTATCCACCATGGCGATCTACACCGCTGAGCGGGAGTATGCCGAATACATAGATCCCGGTCTTAAGGATATCTGGCTCGAGATATACGACGAGTGTGATGCGGCAGGTTTCCTGTACCACAGTGCACCGGACGGATGGCTGAATGCCGTCAGGCATTTCGAGGAGAACTATGATCACATCCAGCTTGACGTGATGCAGGTGGTCCTTGAGAGGACAGCCGATCATACCGGGATGGAGACAGTCGACCGTAATGAGCTTCATTCCGCGCGGATGGATGCGATCAGGAGTGAGTTTAACTCATCGCTTCTGCCACATGAAGTCGGAAAGCTGATGCACATTTTCATCAATAATCTGCTTGCTGGACTGGTGCTCACGGTAGCAAAACTTCACCCGGTCCTGTGTATATATGCAGTGATCGCGTATGTTCTTTATCTGGGACTGCTCGCGGTACACATCAGACGCGGGAACCGTCAGATCGCATGCTTTGCAGGATTGACGCTGGCGGGGATACTGGTGAATGTGGCACTGGTGAGTGCGGTTATTTTCTGCCAGACCAGATATACGATATATCTGATGGCGCCTTTTTATACTGCGCTGGCACTTATGATATATGGGATATGGCACAGGACCAAGACAGATATCGGGGACCGCAACACGACAGAAACAGGTACTGCAGAAAAGGAAGATGACTATAGACAATAATAACAGGAAAATACATATAGAACTTCATGCCGACGATTACGGTGAGAGCATACACACTAGTGAAGATATCCTGGGACTCATGAAGGAAGGCTGCCTGGACGGAGTCAGCATACTCGCAAACATGAGCATATATCCGGAGTGCGAACGCATGCTTCTGGATGCGGTCCCGGAGCTTCCGTTCATACCGTATCTGAGTGTACACGTTAATCCTATAGAGGGTAGAAGCCTAGTTGACGGTCGGATTCTTCCCTGGACCTGGAAAAAACTATTCTTCGTATCGCTCCATCTGCCTGTGAGGGATAACACAGGAAGGCGCATGAAGCATGATGAAGTATACACTCAGTTGCAGAGTGAGATCAGGGAGCAGATCCTGCGAGCGACAGAGCTTATCGACAGGGTGATAGCACGCGCCGATGAATTAAATATTCCCGTCAGATCGAGGGGGCTGCGCATAGACTCCCATCAGCATGTGCATCTTCTGCCGATAGTATGGCGTGCTATGATGAGCATGCCGGAAATGAACAAATGTGAATACATCCGCACATCTCACGAACCGCTCGGACCTTTCATGCAGCATCTTGCTTTGGGGTTTAATCCTGTCGGTTTTGTAAAAAATCGTGTACTTGCCATGATGGCTCCGAAAGCAGAGAAGTATTTGAAAGCCCGCAATATCAGACCCGCATATCTGTGGGGGCTGATCATGACCGGACATATGGATATTGACCGGATAAACGTGATCATGCCGGATATGCTTAAGCTCTGTGAAAGAAAAGGATATGATCTGGAACTGAACATTCATCCCGGACGTATGCTTGCATCCGAATCGACTCCGGAGATTCCGGAGGAGTCAGCGAGTGATTTCTATCTTACCGATGATCGTGCCATGGAACTGCAGACTGTCAGACGCTTTCATGATCATATTGCTAAATACGTTGATGAGGGGAGAGTGACTTATGAGTGATCGACGTAAACTCCTGCTTATAGTACCGACGTTGCATCAGGGCGGTCAGGAACGTGTGGTGATCCGAACCGCCGGGCTTCTGGCCGATGATTTTGATATCACCATAGCGATATTCGATGATTCGGATATCGGATATGATACATCCGGACTTAACATCGTTAACCTGAATGTGCCTGCGAGACGCAGTAATCTGCTGAAGATGATCAATATCGGCCTGCGCGCGATCCGCCTGCGTCGATTAAAGAGGCGTCTTTCCCCGGATATCTGCTACAGTTACGGTCCCACTGCGAACCTGATCAATGCGATGACATCACAGGAATCCGGCACGGTATGGATCGGTCTCAGGAATTATACCGACGCCCTCGATGTGACCAGGATGAAGTACTGCATCTCACACAGCAGTCTGATCATATGCTGTGCCCGTGATATAGAGACTTATGTCAGAGAGAAGTACGGAGTATTACGTATCAGTGAGATCGCGACAGGAGGTATGGATGCGACTTATACATGCGTGCTTCCGAACCTCTATGATACAGATGCTATCGTGGAGGCTGCCCGCGAGGATACACCTGATTATCCTTTTCCCGAAAAGGATGAATCAGGACGGAGGATCCGGGTCATTGCCAGCATGGGCCGTGATGATGATCAGAAAATGTTCTGGCATATGCTCAAAACCTTTAAGCTGATCAATACACAGATGCCTGAGAGCCGACTGATGATACTGGGAGCGGGAACGTTTGACTCGTATAAGCGTATGGCACAGGGACTCGGGATAGAAGATATGATCTTTTTCGCCGGAGAACAGAGAAATCCCTATAAATACCTGAAACATGCCGATGTTAACTGGATGACATCGCGTAATGAGGGATTTCCGAATGCACTGGTTGAGGGTATGGCTCTGGGGCTGGCTACAGTATCGACGAACTGCATGACAGGACCGGCGGAGATACTTATAGATGGAGGAGATGTATATACATCGACTGATACATTTGACAGATTTCTGGCTGATCGTGATGAGTCGGTGGATGAAGTATATCCGATGGCGATATTCGGTGATTACGGTATCCTGACTCCTGCTATGGAGAGAGAGAGGGATATGGATTTTGCCCATATCACTGACGAAGAGTGTGATCTGGCGCATGTGCTGGTAACCCTGCTTAAGAATGACGAGATGCTCACGAAGTATCGCGAGGCGGCACGAAGACGTGCTGCGGACTACAGTTACGAAGCATATAAAGAAAGTTTTATGGCACTGGCTGACATTGCTACCGGGCGCAGGTGAAGCTTCAGGAGGAACGGTTAGTATGGGTAAGTTAAGCTTGATCAGGGATCTTATCACGGATCCCGGGACTAGACTGTATTTTCTGGCATCACACGGATTCTATCATTCCGTATCTGATGAGAAATATCTGCGACGACTGTGGAAGTACAAGATGGATTATGAGCTGAATCTGGATGATCCCCGGACTTTCTGCGAGAAAATGCAGTGGCTCAAAATACACGATCATAATCCGCGATATACGAAGCTTGCCGATAAATATGAAGTGAAGCAAATTGTATCTGATATCATCGGACCGGAGCATGTTATTCCGCTTCTGGGAGTGTGGGACAGTTTTGATGATATAGATTTTGACTCTCTGCCGGATCGGTTTGTGCTGAAGGCCACTCATGACAGTGGCGGTTTCGTCGTATGCCGTGATAAGAGTACTTTTGATATCGCTGCTGCCCGTAAGAAGATGAACAAGTCTCTTAAGCGCAATTTCTACTGGGGAGGACGCGAGTGGCAGTATAAGGATATACCCCCGCGCATCATTGCGGAGAAGTATATAGATTCTCTGGGCAAGCGGGATTCGGTTGAGTATAAGGTCACATGTATGAACGGTGAAGTGAAGTTCACTACCGTGTGCACGGGTATCGCTCATGCTGCCTTTTCCGACAGGACCAATGACAGTTATGACAGGGAGCTGAACCATATGCCATGGTATGCTTTCTATAAGAATTCCGAGAAGCCCATCGTTTTGCCCGATCAGATACATGAGATCATGAAATATGCCGAGATACTGGCAAAGGACATACCGTATGTAAGAGTGGATTTCTATCTGGTAGACGGGACCGTATACTTCGGTGAGATGACTTTCTACACCTGGGACGGTTTTCTGGTATTCGATCCCCCGGAGTGGGATCTGAAACTCGGAGATATGCTGGAGATACCCGATGGATTG
Organism: uncultured Lachnospiraceae bacterium; assembly: GCA_946620235.1. GTDB lineage: Bacteria > Bacillota > Clostridia > Lachnospirales > Lachnospiraceae > XBB2008. The sequence goes on from CAMONC010000028.1 coordinate 3,912, forward strand.
CGCTAAGGACCGGATGGGACACGTGAAGAGAAGAATACTTTTTCATATCAACTGTCTGGAGCATGGCGGGGCAGAGAGAGTCCTGTCGAATCTGGCCAACAGATTTGCAGCTGAAGGATATGATGTCATAGTGGCCGTGGAGTGGATCGGAGAGGTGGAGTATGCGCTTGATCCTTCCATCCGGCATGTCAATATAGGCATTACCGAAGCGGATGAACATCGAAGCCGCGTATCAAAATATCTGCTCAGGATCCGCCGGCTCAAGGCGATCATCCGTGAGACGAAACCGGACATTGTTATAGCTTTTGCTCATCTGGCGATCTATCGTACCCTGATGGCGACCTATAGGATGAAGATACCGGTTCTGATCTCGGTCAGAACCAATCCCGTGGGACATTATGACGGGCGACTTGATAAACTGTATCTCCCTATACTTTTCCCCAGAGCGAATGGGTGCGTATTCCAGACAGAAGGTCAGAGAGAATACTTCAAACCTTATATCCATGAGAACTCCAGGATAATCCTGAATCCCATAAGCGAGAAGTACATAGGCGTCGAACCACCGGCATCGCGGCGTAAGGCCGTGGTTCAGTCCGGCCGTCTGGTTGACTTCAAATACCAGCATCAATTGATAGATGCCTTTATGATCGTACATGAGAAACATCCCGACTGGATACTCGAGATATGGGGACCGGATTCATTTGACGGAACAAAGGAAGTGCTTGAAGAACGTATCGAGAGGTATGATGCACATGATTTTATCTTCCTGCGCGGAGATTCCGATTCTCTGGAAAAGGAGCTGCCGGATGCCGGAGTATATGCTTTTTCTTCGGAATGGGAAGGTCTGCCGAACGCACTGATGGAAGCGATGGCACTTGGCCTTCCGGTCGTATCGACCGACTGTCCGTGCGGAGGTCCCGCGACACTGATCACGGATGGCGAGAATGGATTACTGGTGCCTATACATGATCCCGATGCGCTGGCAGCAGGTATGCTCCGTCTGGTCGAGGATCGTGAGTTCGCAGAGAGATTGGGCGAAAACGCGCGTCATATCGCCGATCGTGCGCATCCGGATATTGTATTTAAGCAGTGGGCTGACTATATAGAGGACCTTATATGACATTAACTTTACAATCCGTATTATATACGCTTCTTGTTTTTGTCCTTTTCTATCTTATTCGTCGCAGATTCAGAGTAGTGTTGCTGGCATTGGCCAGTCTGGGATATGTATGCCTTCTGGATATCCACGCAGGCATGGCTGTTGTCGTTATAGCCGTTATAACCTGGGCTTGGGGCTTGATGATCGCATCTCCCCGTGTAAATTCATCCAAACGGTTACCTGGCGTCATTACCGCCGCCGGGATAACCCTGTTGGCACTTTTTCTGCTGTTTATGAAATCGTATACCAGATTTTCATTTATGCAGGATACGGACTCGATCCTTCATAGGTTTATTCTGCCTATCGGTTTTTCTTTCTATGTTTTCCAGGCGATAAGCTATCTGGCGGATGTGCACAGACAGATCATACCGGCTGAGCACAATGTCTTTCGGGTGTTTATCTATCTGGCATGGTTCCCCAAATTCGTCAGCGGTCCCATAGAACGTAAGCAGGATATGGACACTCAGCTTGTCAATGTGCAGGATCTGCGTTTCTTTGATGCAGCCAGATGGAGCCGGGTCATACATTATATCCTGATAGGTGCATTCTATAAGATCGTGATCGCAGACAGGCTGGGGATGTATGTGGATATGATATACGGGTCATATGAGGGCATGAACAGTCTCACGCTGTTTATCGGCATGATCCTGTATAGCTTTCAGATTTATTGCGATTTTGCCGGATACTCATACGCTGCGATCGGATTTTCTCTTGTTTTCGGTATCAGATTGTCGGAGAATTTCAGGTTGCCTTATATGAGTCGGAATATCACTGAATTCTGGCGCAGATGGCATTGTTCGTTGAGCTCCTGGCTCAGGGATTATATCTATATCCCGCTGGGCGGAAATCGGCATGGCAGGGTCAGAAAGGCAATAAACACAATGATCGTATTCCTGATATGCGGGATATGGCATGGAGAGAAAATCAGCTTTGTCGCATGGGGACTGCTTCACGGATTCTTTTCGGTTATTGACGGTCTGCCTTTTTTCCGTGAAGGCCGTGGACACAGATTACGTGAGGGCTGGCTTGGACGTATCCTGACTTTTCTGTGCGTTTCTTTTGCATGGCTGTTCTTCAGGGCGAGTTCTTTCAAAGGTGCGGTGCGATATATCCTGACTATGCTTACTGCAGGTGTATCAAAGAGTACCCTCGCGAGTGATCATATGGCTCTTTTCCCTGACAAGATCACTGATATATACATTATAGTGATCAGTCTGCTGGTGATGCTCGTGGTTGAGTACATATCATATCGAAAAGAGATCAATGTTCCGGCGTTGATTATCGGGCGTCCGTTTTATGTTCAATACGCAGTAGCATTTCTGCTGATCATGGGGATCATGATACTGGGAGTCTATGGTCCGGCAAATGATACAGCCCGGATGATATATATGCAGTTTTAGTGGTTTTTTGTGAGTATAGAGGACAGATGGCTAAGAAATATAAACAACTGCTTATATTTGTATGTTTTGTGACGATATGTTTTTCGGCATATCTGTTTTGTGACCGCCTGCTCTGTATAAAGACCAGTCATGGTATTATGCAGGCCAGGGAGATGTATGCACAACCCCGGTCCACGATCGATGTGGCTTTTCTGGGATCGAGTCATATACACTGTGATGTGAACACGGCGCTTCTGTGGAAGGATTACGGTATAGCTGCCTACGATTACAGTGCGGCGGAACAGCCTTTGTGGATCACATATTATTACCTGCAGGAAATATGCAAATATCAGGATCCGAAGCTTGTGGTTATTGATATGTATTCACCTGCCCGGTATAAGGATGACTACCAGTATCTTTATCTGGCAGATAATCTGAACGGAGTTCGTTTCTCACTTACCAAGATTCAGATGATCCTGGCCTCCTGTGAATATGAGCATCTCTGGGAGTATTTTCCGTCTATTGCCACATATCATGACAGGTATGATGAGCTTGACGAATACGACTGGGAGTATTTTAAGAAGTCTCGGGATGAAAGAGCCGAGTTCAAGGGCTTTACCCCTTATTATCAAAATACACCTTTTGAGGAACCCGAACTGACCCAGCAAAAGAGCGGAGGGATCACGCTGAAATCGGAGATCTATCTGCAGAAGATCATAGACTATTGCCGGGATCATAATATTGAACTGTTTCTGATGGTTTCGCCGTATAAGACTACAGATGAGGATGAACTGGTTTATAACCGTGTCCACGAGATAGCGGATATGAACGGGATTCAGTTTAATTCCACCAATTACTTCTATGACTCTATGGAACTGGATTTTGAGGCGGATTTCAATGATGAATCACATCTGAATTTCGAGGGTAGCTGTAAATTCAGTGATTATCTCGGGCGTGAGATTAAAGAGATGTATGATATTCCCGACAGGCGCGGACAGGAAAAATGGGAATCATGGGACAGGCATGCCCGGTTTTATTTCCCGTAGCATAGCATGACGAAGGGATATGGATCAGTATCCCTTCATCCGCAGATCGATCTCGGCACTTAAGAATTCATCCAGATACTCCTTGAAATCCTTGCATTCGTCGTCGATCGAGACGATCATCTCCTTGTATTTCTCTTTTGCGAGAGCCACATAGTTATCGTGATTGTCATAGCCGTGCTCGCACCATCCGAAGGGGTGGGTGAGTATCTGGACTTTCTTATGATTCAGGATATTCTCACGGGTGGGATAGCCGTATCTCCAGATGTGGTTCGCATCGGACATATATTTCACGTCCAGGACAGTGTTATCATCCACTCCTTCCTGATAGCTGAAGAAATCATCCTGATACGCGTTGATTATCCCGGGATACTTGAAGTTCGCAGCGAGTGCAGCCGACGGAGGCCTGTGGATGCTGAACTGATTGACCTCGAAACCGAGCATATATGACATGATCTCGAGCTGCTTCGGTATCTGCCGGCGGATCACTTCCATATCGGTCTCACCGTCCAGAGCAAAGTGCAGCCCTATCGTATGACCGTTGGCACGCATCCGGTTTATCCTGTCCTTGGTAGTCCTTGAGAAAGGGTTATAACTGTTGTTCGTGAACTGAAAGAACCATGTACTCGTAAAATCCATCTCGGTCTCAACGAGAGATAATTGATATGAACGTTCTACACTGTATTCGACATCATGACGCATGATGGCAAACTCATCTGCTCCCAGCGCTTCGGGGTATTTGCTCACACGACCGCTGTCCTTTATAGCCTGTATTATCTCTCTGTAGTCATTGTATGAGAACATGGATCCACCTCTTTTCGTTACATTCGGCAAGGTTTAGTTTAGCACTCCGAACCTCTCGCTGTCCACAGTTCTGTTTTGTTGGTCCGACATTGACCTTTTAGTGGCTTGACGGTGCATAGTTTGGTACAATGATATAAGTTATGAAAGAACTTGAATACCCTTTTGACAGTGAATATATACTTAAGAAATCAAAGGCTATCCGCAGACAGCTGCTTGCAGATGGGACATCGCGCGCACATAAGCACATTGCCGTACTCGGTGGTTCCACGACACACGATTTTATCAGGATCCTGGAACTTTTCCTGCTGAACTACGGTATCGAGCCGGAGTTCTACGAATCGGAATATGCCCGGTACTATCAGGACGCGATGTTCGATCCGGAGGAACTTATCTCTTTTGGCCCCGATCTGATCTATATCCATACCGGATACAGGAATATCGAGAATCTCCCCTCACCGGGAATGTCGCGTGATGATGTCAATGCGATGCTTGATGCCGAATTCGGCCGGTTTAAGGGTATGTGGGAGCATCTTGCGGCACGGTATCAGTGTCCGGTCATCCAGAATAACTTCGAGTATCCCTTTTATCGCATAATGGGCAACTACGAGGCGGTAGATCCCTCAGGACGTGTGAGATATGTGAATCGACTGAATGAGCTTTTCGCAGACTATGCCGCAGGGCATGAGGCTTTCTATATCCATGACATAAACTATCTTTCGGCTGCATACGGATTGGATAAGTGGATCGATCCCGCCTTCTGGAATATGTATAAATACATGTGCTCGATGCAGGCAATCCCGGAGTTTGCTTTCAGTCTCTCGCATATCATCAAGGCTGTCTGGGGACGAAATAAAAAGGCTCTCGCACTTGACCTGGATAACACTCTCTGGGGCGGTATCGTCGGAGATGACGGGCCGGAAAATTTGGAGATAGGTCAGGAGACAGCGGTTGCGGAGACTTATACCGAGTTCCAGACATACCTGAAGGAACAGAAGAGCATAGGAGTGCTTTTAAACGTGGACTCCAAGAATGATGAGGCTAATGCCATGGCCGGTCTGGAGCATCCCGACGGGGTGCTTCGTCCGGATGATTTCATAGAGATCAGAGCCAACTGGGATCCGAAAGACCGTAATCTTACAGACATTGCTTCTGCGATCAATATACTCCCGGATTCGTTTGTTTTCGTTGATGATAATCCCGCTGAGAGGATGATCGTGGAGGAACAGGTACCGGGTGTATCTGTACCCGATATAGGCCAGCCTGAGGAGTACATCCGCCGTATAGATAAAAACGGATATTTCGAGGTGATCGGCTTATCCGATGACGATAAGCAGCGCAACACCATGTATAAGGCAAACGCCGAACGTGCACATATGCAGGCGGCATACTCTGACTATCACGAGTATCTGCTGGGACTGCAGATGACAGCTCATATCGCACCGTTTGAACCACTGTACTATAACCGTATCTCACAGCTTACGAATAAGTCCAACCAGTTCAATCTGACCACGCTCAGGTGCACCGTGGCGGATATAGAGCGGTATGCCTCTGACGACGGATATATCACGCTCTACGGGCAGCTCTCCGATAAGTTCGGAGATAACGGTATCGTGTCGCTCGTGATGGGTGAGATCGATCCGGATGCACAGGCCCTGCATATCAGATTGTGGCTGATGAGCTGTCGCGTACTGAAGCGCGATATGGAGTGTGCGATGCTGGATGCCGTGGTGGATGCCGCACGTGCACATGGACTGAAGACGGTGTACGGGTATTACTTCCCTACTGCGAAGAACGGGATGGTGAGAGAGTTTTACCGGTCGATGGGATTTACGGAAGTCGACGAAGAAGAAACAAATCGGAAACTTGCCGGAGCGTCGGCATGGTCAGGTGCAGGGACTGCGGCCGGTAGCACCGTATGGTCGCTGGATATCACTTCGGCTAAGACGCCGTGCAACACTGTTATAGGAATTAACACATGAAGTATTTAATCCTGGGAGCAGGCCCTTCGGGGCTTGTATTTGCGAATATGCTTAAGGACCTCGGTGAGACATCGTACCTGGTCCTTGAATCAGAGGAGACAGCGGGAGGTCTGTGCCGATCGGTGATGTGTGACGGTTCTCCGCTGGATATCGGTGGCGGACATTTTCTGGATGTGAGACGTCCGGCGGTGTGTGAATATCTTTTTCGCTATATGCCCGAATCCGAATGGGATAAGTATGATCGCGACAGCCGGATAGATATAGGCGGACAGGAGGTCGGACATCCCCTGGAGGCCAATATATGGCAGCTTGATACCGAGACACAGATAGAGTATCTGATCTCGATAGCACGTGCCGGCAGTGCACTCGGCGAGCCGAAACCGGAGTTATTCACTGAGTGGATCAGATGGAAGCTGGGCGACAGGATCACGGATGATTATATGCTGCCCTATAATTCAAAGATGTTCGGTGACAATCTGGACAGATTGGGAACATACTGGCTGGATAAACTTCCCGATGTTAGTCTCGAGGATACGCTGAGATCATGCCTGATGCATAAGGCATATGCCAGACAGCCCGGACACGCACAGTTCTACTACCCGCATTCATACGGATACGGTGAAGTGTGGCTCAGGCTGGCTGACGCACTGGGAGATCATATAGAGTATGGACGCAAGGTCTGTGCTGTGGATGTAGAGAAGCATATCGTCAGGACCGCGGACGGATCGATATATCAGGCTGATCAGGTGATCACGACCATACCATGGAGATCCGTGGATGAGCTTACGGGTCTGCCGGACGAACTGTCCGCAGCGGTGGACAGCCTTGTCAGTACGTCTATCGTGATCGACTATAAACCGGAAACGCTTGATACCGCGGCGCAGTGGATATATTGTCCGGATCCGGATATTGACTATCACCGGATACTTGTCAGGAGTAATTTCGTGCCGGGTGGCCGCGGATACTGGACTGAGACGAGATCAGAGCGCTACAGAGGAGACTCCGGGTATTATAACGAATATGCATATCCTCTTAATACTGTCGAGAAACCTGCGATCATTGAGAGTCTGCTTACTTATGCCGCGGAGCATGGCGTGTACGGTCTGGGACGCTGGGGAGAGCATATGCACTATAACTCGGACGTTGTCGTAGAGCGGGCGATGGATCTTGCACGACGTATCGCCGGTGCAGGAGGTAAGATTTAGGTATGCTATTTAACAGTATCGATTTTCTTATCTTTTTCCCAATCGTTGTGATCCTGTATGTGATCATTCCCGCCCGGTTTCGCCAGCTCTGGCTGCTCGTGTGCAGCTATTTCTTCTATATGTGCTGGAATCCCCGTTATATCGTGTTGATCCTCTTTTCCACGGTCATTACTTACCTCGCGGGGATACTGATAGACAAAACCGGTCATAAAAAGATCGTACTGGTCACCTGCATCATCCTTAATCTCGCAATACTCTTTGTGTTTAAATATCTGAATTTCGCCTTGTCGACGGTGGGTACCGTATTCCGTTTCAATGCACCTGTTTATGATATTATTCTGCCGGTCGGCATATCATTCTATATCTTTCAGGCACTCGGTTATGTCATTGACTGTTATCGCGGGGATGTGGAAACTGAGCATAATTTCCTCAGGTATGCTCTCTTCGTATCTTTTTTCCCGCAGCTGGTAGCCGGTCCCATAGAGCGCAGCCGCAATCTGCTGGGGAGGATCCGGGCCATACCCGATACTTCGAGACGTGAGATACTGGACGGCGAACGCATACGTGCAGGACTGATCCTGATGGTATGGGGCATGTTCATGAAGCTGGTCATAGCTGATCGTATAGCCATACTGGTTGACACGATATACTCGCATTATTACATATACGGATCGGTCGGACTGCTCATGGGATTGTTTGGATTCTCAATCCAGATATACTGTGATTTCGCAGGATATTCGACGATCGCTGTCGGTGCGGCACAGGTGATCGGCATAGAGCTGATGGAGAATTTTACGGCTCCTTATCTGTCCGTATCCATGACCGAATTCTGGCGCAGATGGCATATTTCACTGTCATCCTGGTTCCGTGATTATGTATATATTCCTTTGGGAGGAAACAGGCACGGTAAAGTTCGCAAGATCATCAACACTCTGATCACATTTACGGTCAGCGGCCTGTGGCATGGAGCCGATTGGACATTTGTGTTCTGGGGTGCGCTTCACGGATGTCTGCTGTCGATCGAGGAGATATTCAGACCGCTGGTACGTCGTGTACACAAGGCGTTCGGGGTAGATACATCAACCACCTCTTTCAGGTTATGTCGTGCTGCTGTCACATTTACGACAGCGGGATTCGCGTGGGTTTTCTTTCGTGCGTCCAGTATCGGAGACGCATTTGCTTATATCGGACGGATATTCACCAGACCTGACTGGTGGCACCTGTCCGACGGGACGATCTATACATACGGTCTGGACGTTACGGAGATGTGGATACTGGCGCTATCTCTGGCGGTACTTTTTACGGTTGACCTGATCAGGGTTCGCTGTGATAGCCGGTTTGATAAGTGGATCATGAAACAGTATGCGGGATTCAGGATCGTGTTTGTGGCGCTCCTGATCGTTGCAATAGTTGTATACGGAGAGTATGGGTATGAATTCAATTCACAACAATTCATATACTTCCAGTTCTGACGGTGCGTCAGCTGCAGGAGCGGATGGCTTTCCCAAGCGGGCAAAGGACACTGTCCCCGGTAAACCGCTCGTTAATCTGCTGGAAGTTCTGGTTTTCGCTGTGCTGGTCACATTTCTGCTCAGCCGTTCATATGATGCGCTCCGCTACAAGAATACCGGTAACGGTGGCGGACTGGAGGGCTTCTATGAGACCGATGTGCCCATAGACGTGATCGCATACGGCAGCTCTCATGCCGCATGCACGATCAATAACGGTATATTATGGGATGAATACGGTATTGCAAGCGCCACTCTCGGAGCAGCGAGTCAGTCCGTCGATGGCACATACTACTTTCTGAAGGAGACGCTGAGAGTCAATAAGCCGCGTGTGGCCTGGATCGAAACATATCGTCTGCCGGAAGAGGGTGATGAGATGGATGGTCTGTTCAGATCCACTCTGACATCGCGTTTCTCACTGAATTATGTGGATTACATCATCCGGACCGCTCGCAATAAGTCTTTTGACAGGAAGTTTACCGAGGAACTGTTGCTCCGCATGCCCATCGTGCACACCAGATACAGGGAGCTGACACGCGATGATTTCGTGATACGCAACACATACAATCGCGGATACTGGGGCGATGATTACAGCTCTCCCCAGCCCGGCCCCGAGATGACCGACGAGCGTGGAGTTCTGTCTGAGAGTAGTGTATATTATATAGACAGGATGATCGACCTGTGTGAAAAGAATGACGTGCTTCCGATATTTTTCTGCGCATCCTATAATGCGACCGCCGATGAAGTGATGCGGCAGAACGCACTCAGCGATCATCTGGCAGAAAGAGGGCTGATATACGTCGACTTCAACCGTGATGCTGCGGCATACGGCATAGATTTCGAGACGGACATGAGAGAGTATACTCACTTGAATGATGCCGGTGCATCGAAGATCACGCGTGCACTTGCCGATATGACACTTGGGCTGTGCGAACTGCCTGACAGACGTGGTGAAGCGGGATATGAGATGTGGGATACCAACCTCAGATTTCTGGCTGACCGCAAGGATACATACCAGCTGTCCCGGAGTGATGAACTGCCGGATTATCTGACTAAATTAGGTGAGTCGGACGGTGACTATACGGTGATAGTATCACTGAACGGTTACTACCGTGCTCTGGGCGACGAGGCGTATGCAGCACAACTGGAAGGCATCGGCATAGACCGGACTTCATACGAGCAGGGCGGTGTCTGGGTGATCAGAAACGGAAGTGTGGCCTACTGGTCTGCGGGCAGCGATGAGTATGAGTATCTGATGGTACTGGATAACGGAGTCGATCTATGTTTATACAAAGATTCCGGTGAGGATCCGCATATATATCTGGATGGCGAGGAATATGAGAAGCCGCATAACGGTGTGAGCATGATCATCTATGATGATATCTGTTCCTATATCGTAGATACCGGATATACGGATGTATTCAGCGGATTGCAGGTAATCCATGACAGGGAGAGTTTTGAACCATTATGAATAAAACCATAGTAGTAATGCCGGTTGCGAATGAAGAATCAACGATGCCGGAGCTGTTGGAGAGATTTCTCAAACTGCCGTATGAGGATCTGTATCTCTATGTGATCATGGATGATTACTCGAAGGATCGTACGGCGGATATAGTACGCGAATATGAAGAACGAACCGGCGGCAGGATAAAATACGTATACTATGCCGACTCACACGGGGTGATCAGCTGTTATCTCGAGGGCTACAGACGCGCACTCGCTGACGGAGCAGAGCGTGTGATAGAGATGGATGGCGGACTGAGTCATCTGCCCGAGGAGATACCGCGTTTCATAGAGAAGCTGGACGAGGGGTATGATTGTGTATTCGGATGCAGGTACCTGCCCGGTGGAGGGATAAACAATCATCCGCTTCACAGACGTCTGCTCAGCTATGGAGGTACGCTACTGTCTAATACTGTACTCGGTACCCGCCTGAATGATATGACGAGTGGATTTGAGGCGTTTCAGAGACCGGTTCTTGAGAATTTTATTCTGGAGAATTTCCTTTCGACGGGACATATGTATCAAACCGAGATGAGGTACTACTGCAGGGATTATCGTAATGCGGAGGTTCCCATCCATTATGTCGGCGGAAAATCGAGTCTGAAGGGGAGCAGTATATCGGAGGCACTTCGTATTCTTTTTGAACTGAAAAAGAATGATGCGAGAGTGAGAAAGACCGGGACGGTATAAGGGGTGAGAAGCCCGAAAACCATATAAGGATCAAAGATTTATGAAGTTGATCGATAAGATACATGACGGATATATGGCATGGACCGACAGACTGTGGCTCAGGACAGACACGGATCATGAGGCGGCACCTCCGCGGATGGCGTGGATAGTGCTGGGGCTGACATTCGTGGTTTTTTATTGCTGTTTTTTCTACGGAGATACCGAACCTCTGATCAATTACGAGATGAATTTCTGGGCGGCTATATTCCGTGAGAACGGCGGGCCGCTGACTTTCTATGATTATCAGATGATGATGGTACGCGGTGAACCGGTAGGCTTGGGAGTGAGCGGCGGTAATTATGCTACATATGAGTATCTGATGTACGTGATCCTCGGGATCTGGGGATTGCCACTGTGGCTCATATACGGACTTAAAGGTCTTGATCCGGTGGATTATCTGTTCGGAAGAATATACGGCAAAGCCGTCTTTGCCGTAGCGTTGGCCATATGTATATATCTCGTTTACTCTATCTGCCTGGAGTTGGGGCTGTCTAAGCAGCGTGCACTTTGGGGAGCATTTGTGTTCCTCTCATCCGCTCTGGTTTTCGTGGCTGTGGCTATGGACGGACAGGCTGATGCCATAGGTGTCGTATTTACATTGCTGGGAGTCCGGGCATATCTGCGTGACAGGAAGGGCCTTTTTCTGCTGTTTTTCATGCTGGCTATACCGTGTAAGCAATATGCATTATTCGTGTTCCTGCCATTGCTGCTTTTATATGAGAAAAACCTCGTCAGGATAGCAGTATCCACAGCGATAGTACTTCTGATGAAGATCCCGCAGGGGCTGCTGTTTGACAAGTCGTCCGAGTCGATGATGATCATGCATGATTTCAACAAGCAGATCTATGAGAGGATGACCGTGAATGGCCTGCCGTTGATGCTCGGCTTCGTACCGGTGACGATCATAGTGCTGGTGATCCCATGTGTGATAGCATATCTGCACCGGGTACCCGAAGACCGCGATGAGCGTAACAGGTATGCCATATATCTGCCGTTCCTGACGCTCGCATGCCTTTTCTCATCATTTGAAAGCTCATCGTACTGGTATCTGCATCTGACTCCGTATGTAGCTATTATGCTGGTGTATAATACGGGTGAACTGCGTAATAATTTCATCCTTGAGACCGCCGGAATATCGGCTATGCTGTTCGGACATTATGGGATGCGATCCTGGCCATATGATCCGGTATGGTGTAATGAATCGGTACTGGGCAGAATCGTGGGGCTGAAGCTCGATGAGGGTTCCAATCTGATGGCGAAGTTTGCGACGGCAGTTCATCTGACAAAATTCGCCCCTGCATGCTATGCTGCGTATATAGTTATAATTGCGGCGTTGTTGATCATAAACCGTCCCTCACGTATACGCGTGACGGAAGGAGCAAACTTCCCGCCGTATGCATATATCAGATTTGCGGTCAACACGGCGGTATGTTTCGTGCCTGTAGTTTTATATATTTTCGCGGCTATGTGATGGCAGAAGATACAGCCGACGCATAGACGGATGCAGCGGATGCATAGACGGATGCAACGGATGCATAGACGGATGCAGTTGTGAAGAAGGAGACAGAAATGACAAGAGAAGAGATTTTCGGTGAATTAAATGAAGTGTTCTGCGATGTGTTTGATGACGAGTCGATCACTGTAACGGATGAGACCACAGCCGATGATATAGAGGACTGGGATTCCCTCGAACACATCAATCTGCTGGCTGCCGTAGAGCAGCAGTTCGACGTGAAGTTCAACATGGGTCAGATCGTGACATTAAAGAATGTCGGCGAAATGGTCGACCTGATCGAGTCGATGATGTGAAACTATGAACGCGTATAAGTACGAAGATATACATATCGGGATGACGGAGACTTTCACCGTGACGGTTACGGAGGAGATGATGGAAAGATTCCGTGACATCACGGGGGACATCAATCCTCTGCATAATGATGAAGACTATGCACATGAGCAGGGCTTTGATGCACGAGTGGCATATGGAATGCTGACGTCATCTTTTCTGTCGACTCTGGCCGGTGTATATCTGCCGGGTCGATACAGCCTGATCCGTAGTGTGGAAGTGAAGTTTCCCAAGCCCGTGATGATCGGCGATGAGCTGACAGTATCAGGTGAGGTTACCGATATGAATGACGAATACAGATTCTTCACACTGAAAGTATCCATCCGCAATCAGCATGGAGACAAGGTCTGCCGTGGGAAGATGGAGATAGGAGTGATGGCATGAGCGTACTTCTGGTGTTGGGTGCATCCTCTGATCTGGGCTGTGCACTGATCGACAGTGTCGCAGTAAGATATGACACGGTCTGGGCAACCTATCGTACCCCGAATGAGAAGCTTGAAGCGATCACACGGAAGTATGACGGCCGCGTCCATCCGATACATGCCGACTTGTCCGATAAAGCAGATATTGAGGCGATGATCGATAAGGTATCTTCCCCTGACCATATAGTCCACATCCCCATGGCTCCGTATGTGGTGAAGAAGTTTGTAAAGACTGATGAAGAGGATTTTGAGGCCGCCATGCTGCTGGCCATCCGTTCAGCCGTCATGCCGTTGCAGGCTTTTCTGCCGGACATGAAAAAGAATCATGACGGGCGGATCGTCTTCGTACTCTCCTCGGTAACCACGGGTGATGCACCGGAGTTCCAGAGTGCATATGTCACCGTGAAGTATGCATTGCTTGGACTGATGAAGAGCCTTGCATCCGAGTATGCAGGCACCGGTGTGCATATAAATGCCGTATCACCCGACATGATGGATACCCGATACATCTCGGATCTGTCACATCTGATGATAGAGAAATATGCAGCAGGAAGACCCGATGGAAAACTGCTTGGTGTCGCGGATGTAGTGCCGCATATCGAGCATCTGCTGTTTGATGAGACAGTTGCAGACGGTGAGAACATCCTTATCGGATAGTGTCTGGCATTCATATCGGATAGCACCTATACTATGAACCTTACCGATTTTTATTTTCTAGTATTTTTTTCAATAGCTCTGATCGTGTATTATCTCGCCCCTCGTAAGCTTCAGTGGGGCGTAATTCTCGTTGGCAGTATCGCCTTCTGTCTGGCAGATGGTCATCCCGCTCTGGCACTGTATCCCGTATTGAGCTCCGTATTGATATATGCGCTGGCACGACTTATGGTGCGATCTGACAGGGAGGAGAAGACTTCTGCAGAAGCATCTTTGACATCTGGGACTACAGTGGCTGCATCGTCGGTGTCCGGGACTTCCGGGACTGCGGTAGCGAAGCGGCGTGTGTGTCTCGTGACAGGTATCGTGTCGCTTGTGGTGATCCTGGTGATCCTTAAGTATCTGCGATTCGCAGTCGGCCTGGTGAATCCGGAAGCGAGCGAGTCTCTCTCCGGTCTGCTCGTTCCGCTGGGGCTTTCGTATTACACATTTACTCTGATCAGTTATCTGGTCGATGTCTATAACGGCATTGCGACTCCGGAGACAAACCTGTTGCGTTTCATGGCCTTCGGAATGTATGCACCGACACTCGTTTCGGGACCGATCATGCAGTATCGCCTTGTGTCGGAGTCATTCTATGCGGAACATGGATTTGATCCGGCGGGTATTGCCCGCGGTATGCAACGTATGCTGTGGGGATTCTACAAGAAACTGGTGATAGCGGAGCGGCTGGGTGTGATCGTTGCTGTCGTGTACGCTGATCCGGTCACTTTCTCCGGCAGGTATGTCTGGCTGGCCATCGTATGCTTTACCATACAGCTCTATGCTGATTTTTCAGGTCTTATGGACATCGTGCTGGGCATATCACAGTGCCTGGGCATCAAACTTCCCGAGAACTTCGATACTCCCTTTTTCTCGAAATCAATTGCGGAACTCTGGCGTCGCTGGCATATTACGCTCGGCGTGTGGTTCAAGGAGTATGTATTCTATCCGTTGCTGAGAACACGGGTGCACACCGCTCTGCAGAACCGTCTGAAGACTGCGTTCACCGGCGGTGAGAAAAAAGCCGGTGCCGGAAAGAATGCTGCATCCGGCAAAACCGCCAACGCAAGGAAGGCAGCGAAACGCGCAAAACGAATCTCCACCTATATCGCCATGCTGGTTCTGTGGTTCACGATCGGACTTTGGCACGGTGCCAACATGACATTCGTGATAGGATCCGGGCTTCTTCAGTGGGTTTATATAGTACTTGAGGAAACTCTGGAGCAGCCTTTTAAGAAACTGTGGGAACGGTTGCATGTAAATCCCGCCAATCGTTTCCTGGAAGCCGTGCGCATGATCCGTACGTTCATGCTTTTCGCCCTGTCGATGACGTTCTTCCGTGCTTCATCCGTGAGCGAAGCTACTCGGGTCCTCGGATGCGGATTCGGAAGCCACACCTCAGTTTCTGTTATTCGAGACTTCCTTGCAGGTTTCTCCGAGCAGGGCATCCGCATCATGAATGATGTGAGCGTGTTCGGACTTACCTATGCTGACATCTTTATCGTGATAGCGAGCCTGATCATCCTGCTTGCGGTTGATATATATAAGAATAAGACTAAAGGTGACATACGCGATGCCATAGCAGCCCGTCCGGTCGTGCTCAGGTTTATCATATGGTACGCGTTACTGTTCTGCGTGATCCTACTGGGCCGGTACGGTCCCGGCTACAGTGCGGCAGAGTTTATTTATCAGGGATTCTAGAGGTATACCCACAGATCCGGAGCCAGCTTTAATGACAGAATCAAACAAAACTCACAATTTCATAAGCACAAAGCTTTTTGCAGTGATCTCCGCGGTGGCCTTCGCAGTCATATTTCTTGCCGTGCTTGTACCGCTGTCGTATATCCTGCGTCCGGCCGGTGATACGAAGACGCGTTTCATGGGATTCTATGCCGAGCCTGAGGACTCGCTGGATATCGTGATGATCGGGTCGAGTCCGACATATTCATGTTGTGTGACTCCGGAACTCTATGGTGAATATGGGATCAAGGCATATCCTCTGGCCAGCAATGTACAGCGCCCGGTGGCAGGCAAGTATCTGGTGAAAGAGGCAGAGAAGACGCAGTCCCCGGCACTCTATATGTTCGAGATGCGTATGTACGTTGGTCTGGAAATAGGTCTTACCAACAACATGGCGTACACACGCGAGGTTACCGACAACATTAAGTATTCACGCGACCGTGTGGACCTGATCAATGCTATGCTGACCGACAGTCTGAATCCTCTCGCCGATGATACTGCGAAGTACACTTATTACTTCGATATATTCAAATATCATTCCAACTGGTCCGCTCTTGCAGATACTGATCAGTGGAGAGACTGGCGGCTGATACGTCGCGATCCGCATAAGGGCTACAAGATTACCGGTCAGGTCGGACCTGTTGATACCCCGGATGCCCATTCGAATGCTGTGCCCATGGAGCTTGAATCGTATCAGGAGCAGGCACTTACCGATCTGCTCGCCTATCTCGATGAGATAGGGGCACATGCACTTTTCTATGTTTCTCCTTATGTGCAACAGGAAGATGACGCAGAGAAATACGCACATATCAGGGATGTGGTTGAAACTGCCGGCTATGACTATCTGGATATGAATCAGTACTATGATGAGATAGGATTGGATTTCTCGCGGGATTTCAGTGACTACGGCATCCATACAAATGC